>JAEUUS010000121.1 GCA_016787545.1 Saprospiraceae bacterium | reverse complement strand
CGACCACATGCCGGTGCTGCGGTATACCGACGACGATGCTTACCGCTTCTATGCCTTCCTCAAAAGTCTGGAAGGAGGCGCCTTGCCCGACGAACAGGTACGCGTGCTCATTGACGAAGAAGCTACCCGCGAAAACGTGCTCAGTACCATGGATGAGGTGTTCAGTCAGGCCGGCCCCAACGACCTGATCATCTTCTACTTCTCCGGTCACGGCCTCAACGGATCTTTCCTGCCCATTGACTTCGACGGGTTTAACAACAAAATAGCCCACGAAGAGGTGGCCGCAGCTTTCAACAAGTGCAAAGCCCGCTTCAAACTCTGCTTAGCCGATGCCTGTCACTCAGGCAGCCTCATCGCCATGCGCTCTGCCGAACCGGAACCAGCTTTGGTACAGTTTTACTCTTACTTAGCCAAATCCGTAAGCGGAACAGCCCTGCTTATGTCCAGCAAAGCCGACGAAACTTCCCTCGAATCAGCGGGTTTGCGCCAGGGCGTGTTCAGCCACTTCCTGATCCGCGGACTCAAAGGCGAGGCGGATGTCAATAAAGACAAAGTAGTATCAGTGCAGGAACTCTTTGATTTCATCAACGACAAAGTGCGCGACTACACCGGCAACCGCCAGAGCCCTGTTATTAAAGGAACCTACGATCCCAAAATGCCGGTAGCCGTAGTAAGATAGGTAGAAGGGACTGTTTTACCGCAGAAGCGGAGAGACGCAGAGGACGTGAAAATCAACTGTTTGCACCTCTGCGCCTCTGCAGTAAAAATAATAAAGCCTTCGCGCCTTTGTGCCCCCGGCCCCCTTCTTCGTGCCTTTTAATGAAGTAGAATAGGCCTTTCCACCTGCCATAGCTGGTTTTCCAGCCGAACAGCGTATCTGCCTGCCGGTAAGGCGCCAACAGTAACAGGCAGCTCATTCATGCCTGGCATAACACTTACTTGCTCTGTATGCACCAATTTGCCGTCGGCGGCCCAAAGTGAAAGGCGCAGCTCAAGGTTGTCGGTGGTTTTTAAACGTACAATGAACTGTTGATGTGCAGGATTCGGTAAGATATCAATACTTACCTCGGGCAGAGGTTCACCTGTGGCCAAAACTTCCTGTACGAGGTTGTTTCTACTCACTAACCATAAATCCGGATCAAAAACCAATTCTGTAGGCGTAAAACCCAACTGGAAGCTGAACTCCTGACCACTAAAAGTATGATCCACCACGATTAAAGTGTCTTGCAAGTCATTTTTCAGCTTTACAGCAACAGGCATTTCAAAAAAGGACACAGAAGGGTGGGAGGGTGTTTGTCCCATGATGATCTTTACCTGATTATCGGGCGTTTTAGACCATTTGATGTCGTAGGAAGGGTAACCCTGGCCATAAAACCAATCTGCAAAAAAGGCATCGAGATTCTGACCATATACCGCTTCCAGATGCGCTTTTAAGTCCTTCGTGCGGGCGTACCCAAGCACCAACGTTGGGTCGTTCAGATAATTCCGGATAGCCTGATAAAAGGCGTCGTCCCCCATTTTCCAGCGCAACATATGGAGCAGCATAGCGCCTTTGGCATAAGATAAACGGCTATTGAACACCCGGGCAACACTGGTGGTGTCGTCCACCCACACTGAACCGTCAGGTTGGGCAGTAGATTTGCTGATCCGATCTGCCTTAAAGATGTTCCAGTACTGTGGGCGCAAATAATTGAAACACAAACCGGTCAGGTAAGTGGCAAAACCCTCGTTCAGCCAGATATCTTCCCAGGAACCACAAGTAATCATGTCGCCAAACCACTGGTGCGCCAATTCATGCGCTAACAGCTCATATCCAAAATTACCCACAAACGACATGGTTTGGTGTTCCATACCGCCGCCCCAGCCAAACTGTGCATGGCCATACTTCTCCGAGTGAAACGGGTATTGTCCAAACAATTGGTTGAACAACAACATGACCTCCACATTTTCCCCAATGCCAACCTGCGCATCAGCTAGTTTTTCCGGATAGACATAGTTGACAATATGGGTGGTATCGTTTTCAAAAACAGCAGGAACAGAGAATACGGAATAATTGGTTACGGCAATGGCAATCAGATACGCCGGTATCGGGAATCGGTGTTTCCAATGTGCCGTAAGCTGGTTGCCAGATTGGATTTCTGAGCGCAAAATACCATTGCTGGCCGCCCGGTAACCAACCGGATGCGTTACAAACACGTCCACGGAGTCAATCTTGTCATTCAAAGCCTGTTTGCAAGGCCACCATTCCATGGCGCCATAAGGTTCGGAAAGGGTCCAAAGGATTGGCGTACCATCATGGTTGTTTACTTCGAACGAGCCGAATCCGGTAGAGGTTGGGATACCCTGGTAGTAAAATGTGAGCGAATCAGGCAAAAAAGCAGGCAGGGCAGACTGAAATTGTACGGTCAGAATATTGCCTGACCGCAAAAAAAGCAGTTTTTGGCCGTGGTATACCACGCTGTCCATGCTCAAAGCTTCCGAAAAATCGAAATCCAGACTTGTTACACTCTCGGTGGGTTCAAAAACCGTCATCACCTCACCTGCAATATACCGCACGGCCGGATCTACCGTCCAATGTAACCTGCAATAATGGATATCGCTGCGGTTATCGGCACTGTTTTGAAAATCGCGGTTTTGTGCATGCTGCAGCGACCGAATCCAGGCCTGTTTTTCCTGGTCGGCCAACTCATCCAGTGAACTAAAAACCTGTGCGTTCAGCGACAAGCCAGCGCAAGCACAGAAACAAAAAAGAAAATAACGTACCATTGGAGTGAATGAATGTGTGAGTGAACAAGTAAGGCTTGGGATACAGCCCTATCAGAGCCGCCCTCCCTCTTCAATCAGGTACTCATGTAATCTTCAATCATGTAATCACTGCGCACCGTATTTACCTGGATTTTCCAGAAAAGTCTCTTTGCAACCTGCGTTACAAAAACCATATACTTTGCCGTGATAATGAACCGTATCTTCTACGGTTTTATCCACTTTCATTTCACATACCAAATCCAGATCGGTTGCCCAG
>JAEUUS010000053.1 GCA_016787545.1 Saprospiraceae bacterium | reverse complement strand
TTCCTCATGCAGTTCCTGCACCTTTCTGCCTTCTGCTGCTGTCCGGATAATCAGGCTGAAATTTTTAGGCCGGATGCTTTCGGCCAAAGCGTGCAGTCTTTTCCGTTCTTCCGGATTCGCAATTTTTTTGGATACTGAAATAGAATCCGAAAAAGGTGAAATGACCATGTAGCGACCAGGAAGTGTCAATTCGCAGGACAATCGTGGCCCTTTTGTTGAAATGGGTTCTTTCAGAATTTGGACCAGAATTGGAAAGCGTTTGTTCAACACCTGATCCACCTTGCCGGTTTTTACGATATCTTCTTCGTATTTGAAGTTATCCAGCTTGGGCGTGTTGATACTGCCGTTAATGACCCCGTTCGACCATTTAACCAAAGAGCGCAGTTTTGGGCCGAGATCAGTATAGTGCAAAAATGCATCCTTCCGATGACCAATGTCTACGAAGGCTGCATTTAATCCGGGCATCATTTTCCGGATTTTACCAATAAATATATCTCCTACAGTAAAGTTATTATTGGTTTTCTGATGGTGGAGTTCGGCAAGTTTGCCGTTCTCGATCAGTGCAAGTTCAACGCCGGTTTCAGTGGCATTGATGATTAGTTCTTTATCCACGAGGATGTATGATTGTTTTTCACAGGCGCCAGACAAGCATGGGAGGTTGGAGGTATCAAAGGTTTATTTGGCATGAAATACAAATAGCCTCCACACCAGGCACCGGAGGGCAGGCGGCAGGGAAATGGCCGTCGGGAATATGCGGCTGGATTGGCAAAGAATATGCGATTGATGGGTGCAATCGCCAGGGGTTGGAAAACAGATCATTGAACAAGGAAGGCTGATTCATTCCTGTTGGGATGGTCTGGAATGCAGCTATAACCCGATGCTATCGGGAAAAATTTGGGGGTAATAGCTTGCCAATGAACTGAATAAGTGGGCTGCCAATCATATTAGGAATCCAATTGATCCTTGTTGCAGCATACAGCGAAAAACTTTCCGGCAGCATATGCCCCCGGAAAGTTTCGCTATGATTCGACGTCCGCGTCGTTGTCGCTGAAGCCGGCAGTGCCTGGTATCGTAGTTACCAAGTGCCTGTGGTTCAGTTACTTAACGCTTCTTCTTGTGACGATTTTTGCGCAAACGCTTTTTGCGTTTGTGTGTAGCAATTTTGTGTCTTTTACGTTTTTTTCCGCAAGGCATACTGCTCTAAGAAATTTAATAGCCTGCATTTCGGCAGGCGGGTTATGAGTTATGAGTTAGCGGTCTTTACAGCGTTCCGCCCACTCGGTTGCTTTTGTTGCATTTCCTGCACCTTCATAGGCACGAGCCAGAAGACAGGGCGTATTGGGGTTTTTATTTTCCAGCGACCATGACTTTTCCAGTCGCTCAATTGCTTTTTGCCATTGGCCGGTTTTAATGGCCAACCTGCCCAGTGCATTGTAAACGGATGCACTTTCCGGGTGTTTTGTTTCCAGATCCCTCAGCATTAACACTGCTTGCATAGGATTATCTGGAGGTGGGTTTTCTGCGTAAACAAGCGCCAGATTAACCCGGTGTTCCACTTTTTCAGGAGCTAAGGAAGCCGCACTTTCAAATGCCTTTACTGCATGTTTAGCGCAATATTGCCGAACTATAGGATCCTGATTAGCCATTAAACCATTAAAAAAGGTACCTCCAGCTACCGACCAGGAACTATCTGCATTTTCCAACTCAGCAACCTGCTCTGCAAATCCACCAGCTACCGGCATTTGGCCAAAATCATACCAAAGTCCGGAAAGCTTTTTTAACAACTGAATTTTTTCCTGTTCTGAGCCGGAAGCATCCAATTGTTTCTGCAACTCAGTTACCTGTGCCGTTTGCGCAGGCGTTAAGTGTGCTGTTGCATCTTCAAGCAAGGACTGAAAACTGGTACTTTCTCCTTGCAGAGAACGCGATTTTTCAATGGCTTGCTGTTTTGACGGCTTGGTATCAAATCCAAAGTATAGTCCTGAAAACAATACAATAGCCGCAACTATGGTCGCAATCTGCGCTTTATTCATCAGACTAATCAGCTAATATTGCTCAGGTTAAGACGATGGGTATGAAAACCCCGGAATCTATCCAAAGAAACGAATTGGATTAATCTTCAGGCAACGAGTGCACATGATCCTTCACCTGATCTGTGAATACTTTGGCAGGCTTGAATGACGGAATGTAATGTTCCGGAATTTCAATGGCCTTGCCCTTTTTGATGTTCCGGCCAACCTTTTTGGCCCGACGCTTTATGACAAAAGACCCGAAACTGCGGATGTACACATTTTCGCCTTTCGTCATGGTAGATTTGATTTCCTTGAAAAGTTCTTCAAGCGTCACCAAGACATCTACTTTAGCAACGCCGGTCTTTTCGGAAATTGCATTCACAAGGTCAGCCTTTCTCATGTTTTAACTCGTTGATTTTGAATGAATTATATAAACACCAGGGTTTCTATCAAAAATTGAGGTGCAAAGTTCGCACAAAAAATTAGCCTTGCAAACTTTCAGTTGAAAATTTCGCATTCTAATACACTTTCAAAATCCGATTGTCCCCGGCAAAAAGTTGATTTGCCGTATTTTTATGCAGTTTCAGGCTGCAACCTCGCTCATTTTCAGGGATTTACAAAATTATTTATAAAAATTTTCTTCTCTTGCTGGTTGGATGCCGATTTGTATACTTTTGCGTGCTTTGCCCCAACAGAATTTAGCAACAATTTAGCCGATTCTCTCAAAAAACAACCATTTTCATCCCTTCATCTCTTTATTCAAACCCAATTATGCTGCTTTCGATGACAGGCTACGGCCGTGCCAGTGGTAGTTTTGGCGACAAAACCTTAACGGTTGAAGTACGTGCACTCAACGCGAAGGTGACGGATGTCAAACTCCGTTTACCTGGCGACTACAAAGAAAAAGAAATTGAACTACGTAAACTGGTCACGGATCATGCCGAGCGTGGAAAAATTGATGTTTTACTGGAGGTTCA
>JAEUUS010000035.1 GCA_016787545.1 Saprospiraceae bacterium | reverse complement strand
ATGTTCCGGCACAATTAAATTGGACCGCCTTGAATGGCCCGATTGGGCTTAATGAGCAGACGCCAAGCACCTCTGCAAGCGGTATTGTTTTTTTAAACCGCAAAAACGTTCATCAGTTCGATATTTCCTTTGATTACGGCGACACCTGGGAAGCACATGATTTGTCGCTAAACACATTCCCGTTTAGTTATCAGATACTTCAACTTACCAACGATCAGACGTATGTATTGTTAAATGACCGCCTAAATGCCTTCCGGCAAAACACCAAAAGCTGGGAACCCTTGCCTGGATTTGATGATAGTAAAAGAGTTTGGTTTGATGGATCAAACCGTCTCTGGAGAGTTCTGGCAGATGGCCAGCTTTCGTATTCTGACAATGAAGGCAATAGCTTCACCACTGTTTTTACGGATGTGGCCAATAGCACGCTTTTAGCGATGTACAATGATGCACATAACCTGATGGTGGAGCATGATGCACCGAGTGTGAAGGTCTATCATTTTACCAGTGCCGGACAAAAACAGTTTATCTCCTTTGCCGCCAATAATTTCTATGTGGATTGGATAAAATACAATCCTTACACCGGAACGGCCTTTATGAAAACCAATGATCCTCTTGGGTACATCAAAAAATCGACCGATGGCGGATTGAGCTGGACTGCGGTGGATTTTCCGCCGGATTTTCCAGGTATCTATGTGACAGATCTGTTGTTTACCAACGCCGGCGAAACCTGGGCCGTAACAGGGGTAGCTGCCCTGATTTCTACAAACGAAGGCAATACCTGGTCTCCATTTCCACCAATCTTCCCGGAAGATTATTATGCTCCGGGTACGCTTGGTTTATCCGTGAATGGACAAAAGGTCTATTATTATGTTTCCTATTGTGGTAAACAAGGATTTTATCGCAGTCTGAATCATGGCGTCAGCTGGACAGATCTTACCCCAAAATTTTACTTTCCGGAAATAACAGATATTGTTAAAACAAATGATGGAACCTTATATGCAGAAGCATGTCGTAAATTCAATGTAGAAGTATCCACCAATGAAGGTCAGTCCTGGCAAACCTGGACTATATCTACACCCAATGGCTTATTTACACCAGTTTCTATCTGTAAATCGCCGGACGGTACACTGTATGTTCCAGGAGAGGGAGTAGTCTATCGTTCAACAAACAATGGCGCTAACTGGGATGCACTTGATTTCAGTGTATTTACAGTTAGTCCGTACCATAAAATGAGCGCCGGATTAGATGGAAGTGTGTACCTGTTCCATCATCAGCACGGGGGAGGTTTTTCTATGGATAAAGGAGAAACCTGGACAGAAATGCTGATTCCACCTGATTTTAGTTCGCAACTTTATTTCGGAGACCAGTTTGATGCCAATGGCAACTTTTATCGCTCCGGACAATATTTTATTTCCAAATTTATCCCCAGTATCAATTACACGGATAATGTAGTGTTACCCGGAGGAACTTATATAGAGGCTTTTACCGTAACAGGCACAGGCCGATTATTGGTGATGACCACTGATATATTCCAGTTTTCTCAAATCCTGTATTACTCGGATGATGAAGGTCAAAGTTTTCAGCAATCCGGTCCCATACCGGAGTGGTCTACGCCAGCCAGGCTGATTAGCGGCCCGGGCATGGTGTTATTACAGGTCAATGGCAATTATTACCGCAGCCTCGATGATGGAATAACCTGGAGTTTATACTTTTCTACCAATGCTTTCCAAAGCAGTATTTCCTGTTTGTATTTTTCGCCGGACAACTACTTGTATGCCGGCTTAAATGGGGAAGTCATACATCGTACAGGGCAAAAAGTAGTAGCTTCAAAAGAGCCTGTAGATCAATGGGTGAAATTGTCCGTGTATCCCAATCCGGCTACTGAAAAGCTTTCTATCCAGATTCCTTTTGACGGGTTGATTCAATATACTATCTCTGATGCACTGGGTCGAACCATGCTAAACAGTCGTACAGATATAGAGGCCCGGAGCAATCTGAATGTTGATATTCAACACCTTGCTTCTGGTGCGTATTTTATAGAATTACGTGATGAAAGCGGTCTTTTTTTTGGAAAATCTACTTTTTACAAACAAAAATGAAATACACCATCCTATTACTGTTGCTCACCACGGCTCTATCAGCACAAATTCCGTGTTATGATATGGAAATCCTTAGGCCCTTGGGTACGGAAGATTATCCACCCTATCGTACCGTCTTTTCCATGGTGTATGCACAAGACGGTCACTTGCTGGTGAGCGGCACTTATTGGGATGTACCTGTTATGAAACTGGAATTTTGGGTAGCCAAGATGACCGTTACAGGACAAATCCTGTGGGAAAATCACGAACCTGTAACAAATTCAATTATTGCCAGGGCTATTCAGATACAGGAAGATTTGGAGGGCAATGTGGTAGCTGCAGGGCATGTAATATTCGATTATACTATTGTGAATGATACATCCCAGATACTGCTTCGTAAATACACCTCACAGGGTCAATTACTGTGGGATCAGTTTTTTGGTCAGCAGGTTATTCGGGAGGAAAACTCGGATCTGATTGTTTGCAACGATGGTGGTTATGCCATATTGGGACAAGAAAAACATTTTGGCTTGTCTGAAGACTATATCCTGCTGATCAAAACCGACTCTGATGGACAAATGCTCTATACCCGGAAGTTTGGCGAAAGTCCGGTAGAACATGGCCGGAGCTTGATTGAAATGCCGAATGGAAATCTGCTGATTGCAGGAAATACCTGGTCGCAATTCGAACCTCAAGATCAATTTGGCCATGGTGGTATGTTGTTGTTGCTGGATGCAAACGGGCAGCTTCTATGGCGCAAAAAAGACCCGAACAATATGAACGCCGCTTATGAAAAGCTTTTGTTGGACGATGACGGTACTTTTTGGGCGCTTGGTCAGATTGGCATTAATTCAGCCAATGATGGCGATTTGTGGCTGGTGCATTATTCCCCCGATGGTCAGATCATATCAGATTTTGTTTATGGAGGAACAGAGGATGAATATGCCACTTATATGATGAAAAATCTGGAAGGCGGTTTTTACCTGTTTGGTATAAGCAATTCTGACAATCGGGATTTATGCGGCAATTTTGGCGAATGGGATGCCTGGATGATCCAGACAGATGGCGCCGGACAAATGATTTGGCAGGCTAATATGGGCGGCGTTGAATATGACGTTATTACCCACGGCGTACCGATTCCAGGCGGATTGATCACAGCGGGGCATTTTTCACCGCCTTTTTTCCCGGATACCATTCCCCATGCACTGATTAAAATCACGGATCTTCAAATGCTGGATTCTGTGGTGGTGGATACAACACTTTGTGCCGGAGAAGAACTGGTGTATTTTCCGGATATTCCCTGTGGCAAAGTGAAATGGGGAAATGCCGGAGCATTAACCCTGAAATATCCAGGAGAACATATTGGTGAAGTGAAAAATGGCAAATGCAAAGCTGATTTCATCTTTCGGGCACATTTTGATCCCTGCAGCAACGAAGACTGTGTACGCATGCCCAATGCCTTTACCCCTAATCAGGATGGCGCCAACGATGTGTTTTCGCCCATCATCATTTGTGGAGATGTAGACCAATATGTATTCCAGGTATTCAACCGCTGGGGCCAGTTAGTGTTTCGTTCCGATATGGCTTCCGGTACAGGTTGGGAGGGGCAGTTTAATGGCGCCGACAGCCCATCCGATGAATACGTATGGCAACTGAGTTACCATATTCACACCAGTTTATATGATGAATGGCGGAAGCAAAGCGGCGGGGTGGTGTTGTTGCGTTGAATTTGGATATCATGTTGGCACGGTAGGTTTGATGTTAAGGTTGCTAAAAAAAGTATTTTAAAATAAACATTTTGTTTTAAAATATTTATCTTTGCCCTCCATTTCAATCACCTCTAAATTATTTTAAGCTATGGCAAGAGTAAGCACCTACCTCAATTTTGCGAGCAACACAGAACAAGCCTTCCTGTTTTACAAATCCGTTTTTGGCGGTGAGTTTCAGGGAGATATAAGCCGTTTTGGCGATATACCACCGCAAGAAGGCGCTCCGGCACTTCCAGAAGCAGACAAAAACCTCGTGATGCACATTGCACTCCCTATTTTGGGCGGCGCCCATGTACTCATGGGTACTGATGCTCCCGAATCCATGGGATTTAAAGTGAACATGGGTAACAACGTGTATATCAATCTGGAGCCCGACACCCGCACAGAAACACAACGCTTATTCAAAGCCCTTTCTGATGGCGGAAAGGTAGAAATGGAGCTACAGGACATGTTCTGGGGCGCACTCTACGGCTCCTGCACCGACAAATTCGGTGTGCAGTGGATGTTCAACTGCGAGGAAAAGGCTTGATAAAATAAGAGGGTGTTTCTCAAGTCTTGAGAAACACCCTCTGCACTTTAATAAAGGCGGGCTGATCAGTAAACAACCGTGTACTTGGTACCTGAAATAGTCAGACTGAGTGGTTGTAGATTGGCATACAAATCGTTGGCATTGATCGGGCCAAAGTCTACCGAATAAGATTTTCCACTGGTCAATCCGGTTACCGTAATGGTATAATTGGTAAGTCGGTCAATCGCATCCACGCGGACATCCAGCCCATAAGTGCCATTATTCAGGGCGCTATTGAGGATTTCGATTTCACCAAATCCAAACCAGTTGTTGCTACTAAAAACGGTTTGATTGCCGTCTTTAACTTTCAGGGCAAGCGACGTGCCATCTGTAGGATCAGAGGCAGAATTCGACCAGGTAAGTTCAATAAGAACCCCCTCTTCATCTACAATTACATTTGGGTTGTCGGTATCATCGCCGCTACAGGCGGAAAAAACAATCAGCAAGCCGAAGGCTGCGATCAGGTTCAAAAAATGCTTTTTCATATAGGTTGGTAGGTGGTTTAATTAACGAGGGAAACGACGGCTTCCTACACCATTTTTTGCCAATAAGGCTTTTAAGGCTTCTGCATCTTTGGTTAATTCCTTGGCATCTTTTTTCTCGTAATCGTTTTCCACAATTTTATTGGCCCATTTGATGGTTTCGTCCGGGCGATCCAGGAAAAGATTGATGATGGCAAGGTTGTAATAACAGGCGTATCGCAGTTTTTGATCTATTTTTTCCGTAGAGGCATATTTTTCCGCGGTTGCCTTGTAATAATCAAGCAATTGGTTTGAAGCAGCTGTGGCAGATTCATCCAAACCGGTAGCTGGAATAGCGGCAAACAATGCTTTGCAATCTTCAGCAGCCTTGATGAAGTTTTCGTTCTCCGGGTGCTTTTTACTGTCGCTCGTAAAAATAGAAAAGGTTTCTTCCACATGGGAATAACCATATTCTGCATTAACCGAATTGCGAATACCGCCAAAACCACTGCGAATTTCCTGTCCGGCACGTGCGCGCTGATCGTTTACACGGTTGCCATAATACTCATCCGAAGCTTGTTTGGATGTTGAGTATTTGGTGGTCGTATAGGAACTGGTAGAACTGCGCATGAGTGCATTTAGCCCCTTGGAATAGTCCCACAATACAGTACCTGATTTATCCAGCAACCTGCCCGTAAATCCTTTTTCATACGTTACCTGATACCAATAGGTGTAAGTGGCGGTAACGCGGCCACTTTTGTCCTTGGATTCCGATTTTTCATTTTTCATCACCGCGTCCAAAAAGCGGATGGGCGACATTTTGATCTCCAGAACCAAATCACCGTTTTCGGCAACTTTTTCAAAACCATCCAGTTTGAAATATTCTTCCTGAACAGCTTCCGGCTCAAAACCCCAATGAGTCAGATTATTGTTGTCCTTGAACTGAACGGTGTACGTGCGGGTAGCTGCAGGAAGGGTTTTTTCCGGCAAACGAATCAAACTTGTTTTGATCTTTTTTCCATCAAGGTCGAGTTTTTGTGCAAAGGCTCCAAAAGTCCCTGTCAGCAAAATGAAGGTTAGCGTTAAAAATCGCATAATAAATTGGGTTGAAAGTGTACTTAAAAGTGGTTAGTGTGTTAAAAATTATCCACCGCTGGTGGATTTAAAATCAGTCTCAAAATACGCACAAAGGTCCTACTCTAAAAGTTTCCGTTGTTAAATAAATCCTATTTTTTTACGAAATAAGTTGAGCTTTCAGAGAGAAAAGAGACCGGAAATTGCAAACTTGTAGCTGGATCTTCAGGCGAAACTACAACAGTCCTAAAATGTCACCCATGAGCAAATGAACCACTATTCAAATGCTCTGGCTAAACCTCTGCTATGCTTTCAAGTCCATCCTCCCATCACCAACCGATTTAAACGTATGCCAAAAACAATCTTTTTACTGCTCGGTTTGCTTTGCACGCAAAACGCCTTTACACAATGGTATCAAACCGCTCAACCGGCCGACCTGATGGTCTCAGGGGTGGATTTTAATCAAACAGGCGCCTGGTTTAATCACCCCAACGGATTAGCATCTGATGGGACACATTTACTGGTTTGCGACCGTTTTAACAACCGCATTTTAGTGTGGAATTCGCTGCCGGATTCCTGGAATGATACTCCGGATAT
>JAEUUS010000691.1 GCA_016787545.1 Saprospiraceae bacterium | reverse complement strand
GGGGCCTTTTTTTAAATTTCCCGCCTTGCCTATTGCATTGTTCCCCCGGTATCCCTTAACTTTGGTATTATTTACCCCCTAACCCCCCAGAGAAATATGCCAAATGAATCCGCACGAGGTTCCCTGCCTCCGTTTGTTTTTTCCATTCGCCATAGGTTTATGCCTGGGCGCCTGGCTTGAAACGCCCATCCCGGCCCTGAGGGGCATACTCACTCTTTTTCTTCTGATTGGTGTCTGGCTGTCTATACGCCAGTTCTCTTATCAGTACCGTTGGCTGTTTGGTCTGTACCTGAACTTTTGCCTGGTTGTTTTTGCTTACGACCACTACATACGGCACAATGAAGGCAGACTGCCCCTGCATTTCAGCACACACCTTCCGCAAGCCCACGCCTTCGTTGGCACGGTGTATTCTGCGCCAGCGGTGGGGCAAAAGGTCAAGATCCCGGTCCGGCTGCACAGCCTGCAAATAGCCGGAGCAGATACCTTTCTTCCCGCCTCCGGGCACGTCATGCTGCTCCTGGAACCGGGTCCTCAAACCGATAGTATCCGTTATGGCGATGAACTGACATTCAGGGGCGAAGTAACCCAGGTGGAAGGCCCGAAAAACCCACATGCTTTTGACTACCGCCAATACCTACATTTCCAAAATATTCATTATCAGGCATTTATTGCCAAAGACTCCTGCGTGCGCACGGGCAGGCGCGAGGGCTGGGCTATCTGGCGCTGGGCCTATGCCGCCAGAACCCATTTGCTACAGCGCCTGGCTGCCTATTTTCCCGAAAAAGCCGAGTACGCGGTGGCCTCCGCTTTGCTGGTAGGTTATACAGCAGACCTCTCTGACGAACTACGCAGCGCCTATGCCGAAACCGGTTCCATGCATGCCCTGGCGGTTTCCGGTACGCATATCGGGATGTTGTACGTGGGACTGATGTTTCTCGTTGGTCGCTTACGACTCCGCGGGCGGTTCGGGCGACTTGCTGAAACGGGACTGATTTTGCTTGGCATTTGGGCTTTTACCTTCGTAACGGGCGCTACGGCCTCCGTTCTGAGGGCTTCGGTGATGTTCAGCGTGTATTTGCTGGGCAAAGCTTTCTGGCGCGAGGCTTCGGCCTGGAACGTGCTGCCCGCATCGGCGCTGATGTTGCTGATGTACAACCCTTATTTGTTGTTTGATGTGGGGTTTCAGTTGTCGTACAGCGCGGTAGCGGGTATGGTGTTTTTTTATCCGCGTTTCTACAAGCTGTTCCCGCCCATGTCGCGCTGGTTAGATGAGCCCCTGAAGGTGCTTTTGGTGGGTGTTTCTGCCCAATTAGGCACCTTGCCGCTCACCTTGTATTATTTCCATCAGTTTCCGGTGTATTTCTGGCTTTCCGGCTGGGTGGTGGTGCTGGTTGGCGCTATTTTTTTGTGGGGAGGCGCTGTGCTGATAGCGCTGGATGCCTGTTCCCAAACCGCCGCCGATGCCCTGGGCTGGCTTTTGTTCCAGATGCTGCACTGGATGAACAAAAGCATTTTCTGGATTCAGCAATTGCCGGGAGCGGTTTGGCGCAACATCTGGATACCGCTGTGGTTGCTGCCGTTTGTTTTCCTGGGACTCGTTTTTGCCGGAGCTGCCCTGGCCACGCGCCGCGGCAAATGGCTCATGGGCCTGGCTGCCGTACTCATCGTGTGCGGCATCCAGCAAGGCCTGGCCACCTGGCGCCACCAGCGACAAACGGAAGTATATGTCTATTGCGTCAAAGACGGCCGTTTGATGGATTTTTTCCTCGGTGAAACAGCCATTACCCTGAGCGATACCCTCAGTGAAAAACAGGAAAATTTTGCAGCAAATGCCAACCGCATAGCGCATGGCATCCGCGAAAAAGTGCTGCTGCGTCCGGGTCCGGCGCTGTGTTTCAGTCATCCACAACTTTATGTACAAGGGCCATACATCCAGTTTTTAACCCAACGCATGGCCCTGCTTGATCCCGGTCATCCACAACCAAAATTGCCGGTAGAGGTGGCTGTTTTATCCAAAAATCTGCGGCCGCCTCCTGCTCCCTGGTCCTGCCAACTCCTGCTGCTGGATACTACCAATAAGAAAGGTCAGCTCCAACGCTGGCAGGAATCCGGCGCGCGCTTGGGTTTTGTTACCTACAACATCCGCGAAAGAGGAGCCTGGTATTACCAACATCATCCATAAATCACTCCACATGAAAACGCAATTATTCAACTATCTGCGGTTTACCCGCACCGAACGCCAGGGTACCCTGGCCTTGTTTGTGCTGGCCGGACTGGCCTTATCCATCCCGTCTTTGCTGCACTATTTTCCGCCGGAGCGCAGCCCAACGGATTTCAGCACTTTTCAGGCAGAACTAGCAGCACTGGATCAAACCAGAACCAGGCTCCCCGAACTATTTTACTTTGATCCCAATACCGCCACACCCGCCGAACTGATGCAACTCGGTTTGTCGGAAAAACTGGCCGCTACCATCGAAAAATACCGAAACAAGGGTGGAAAATTCCGGGAACCTGCTGATTTTGGCAAAATCTGGGGACTCACGGAGGAACAATTCCGCCATCTTCAACCCTTCATTCGCCTAGGAGGGCAAGCCACACCCGAGCACAACACACCCGCCCCGGAAACTCCGGCTGCTACCGGACCCGAATTATTCGCATTTGACCCTAATGCAGTGACGGAAGCTGAACTATTCCGCATGGGATTGCCCTCTGCTGCTGTAAAAAGCATCCTGAACTACCGGATAAAAGGCGGCGTATTCAGAAAACCGGATGATTTGAAAAAAATCTACGGTCTCAGCGCCACGGATCTGGAACGTGTGTTGCACTACGCCCAATGTGCCGCCCCGGAAAAAATACCGCAAGCACAGGCTCCCAAAATGCCGGAAACACCCATTCTGGTCGACATCAACCTGTCAGGACCGGAACAATGGAAAACCTTGCCGGGCATTGGCGAGGCAAGGGCCAGGCAACTCATCCAATACCGGGAAAAATTGGGCGGATTCCAATCGGTGGAACAAATTGCAGAAATGCGCAGTTTGCCGGACTCTGTTTTCCGCCAGATCCGCCCCTGGCTGCACCTCGGAGCCACCCAGTTGCGAAAAATCAACCTCAACACTGCCTCCGTAGCCGATCTGGATGCCCACCCATACATCTCCAAACGACAAGCAGAACTCATAGTAGCCTACCGCGAGCAACATGGCGCCTACCATTCGCCGGATGATATTGCCCAAATGCGCGCCATCGCCGATCAAGCCTGGCTCAGTAAAGTAAAACCTTACCTGGGCGTCCAATAATTCGGAAGGCACAAAGCGGACAAAGGCGCGAAGCACGAAAGCGCTAAGGCACGAAGGCGCGAAGACGCGAAGACGCAAAGGCACGAAGACGCAAAGGCACGAAGACGCTAAATTTTTGGTGGCCTTCGGCCAATAAATTGGAAGTGCATACTTGGCGTCAGCCAAGTATGCACTTCGTGTCTTAGCGTCTTCGTGTCTTAGCGTCTTCGTGTCTTAGCGTCTTAGCGCTTTCGTGCTTCGCGCCTTCGTCCGCTTCGTGTCTTTAAAATTAAATGAGACGGTGGATGGTAGCTTTTGCATTAAGCCTTCCTCCCGCTAAACCCTGAAGTTGGAGCAACCCCGGTGTTTTCCCAGGCTCAATGCTGCCCAGGGTATCATCGAAACCAAGGGCCTGGGCGCCATTGAGGGTGGCCCAGCGAAGCAAGGTATCGAAGGGAACATAACTCTGGTAGCGGGCTATGGTTTTCATTTCTTCCAGCACCGACAATTGCCAGTTGGAAGTCAGGGAGTCGGTTCCGATGGTCAGGCGCGCGCCAGTGTTCAGGAAGGCGGAATAGTCGGGCAAACGGTTTTCAATGTACAAATTGGCATTGGGGCAGGTGGCCCAGTAAACCTGATCCGACCAGGCCTGTGCAGCCATGATATCCTGCTGCGTAGTGAGGGTATTGTGTACAAAAAGGGTGCGCACAGCGGGGTTCATATGCGCCAAAGCGTAATAAATAGAAGGTTGTCCGGTGGACTCAAAAGCATCCAGAGAAATGCCGAATTTGCCGTAAAAGTCCAGAAAACCACCTTTTTTCTCCAAAAAAAGCTCCTGTTCCGGAGGCGTTTCCTGGTTATGAATGCTCACTGTGATACCTGTGCCTGGGTTGAACGCATTGATTTTTTGAAACAGGTTTTTGCTCACAGAATAAGGCGCATGAGGGACCAAGGTGGCTGTAGACCCCGGCGCATGGTTGAGTTGTTCAAACACCTTCAGGCCATCTGAAAAGGTCTTTTCAGCATTGGCTTCCTGCAAAAAGTCAAACATTTCCAGGAACGTATGGTAGCGCATGCGGCCGCGCGATTTGACCGCAAACGTATCCGGTGCATTGGAAATATCGCCCAGCGCCACAATACCGCCATCGAGCATTTCCTGTTCAGCCCGCTGAATGGCATCCTGGATTTCTTCCTGTACAGCATTTCGCTTGGTCACCACGCCGGTTATAAACGGAATCAGCCCGGTGCCGGTGTCCACCTTGCCTTTCATGTGCGACAGTTCCAAGTGACAATGTGTATTGACAAAACCTGGTATTAACGCACCGGGCACGTAGGCAACACTGGTAGGATCGTGTTGGTCCAGCGACTCAATGGCCAGTATTTTTCCGGTATCATCTGTTATTACTACGGCCCGGTTCAGCGGTTCAGCGGATACTGTAAAAATTTGATCTGCAGTGAATTTCAGCATGGGATGGTGTGTTTTAGCAAGGGGGCAAATGTTTTCTGTTAAAAAACGGCAAAAATATTATCTCAGCGGTACATAATTTGTCATTTTTGCCACATTCCCCACATTCCCCACATGTTCCACGTTGATCCAAATATTGCCCGCGCCAAAACGATTAATAAAGAGGTATATACCAGCATGGCCTTTTTTGAGGCCTCAAAGGAAAAAATCTTTGCCCGGTCCTGGCAATATGTTGGTCATGCGGGACTTGCAGCGGAGGTTGGTAGCATCAGGCCGTTTACCTTGCTGGAAGGTTTTTTGGATGAACCGCTTTTACTTTCCCGGGCGGAAAATGAACAGTTGCACTGTTTGTCCAATGTTTGCACCCACCGAGGTAATTTACTGGCTTATGAGCCTTGTAAATCCAGCAGACTTCGGTGCAAATATCACGGCAGGTTGTTTGGGCTGGATGGCCGGTTTCAGTATATGCCGGAATTTTCCGGAGTAGAGAATTTTCCTTCTGAAGAAGATCATTTGAAGCAATTGCCACTCTTTCAATGGGGCGAGTTACTCTTTACCAGCTTGAATCCGGAGCATCCTCCCGCATACTTTTTTGGAGAAATGATGCAGCGGGTAGGTTGGTTGCCATTGGATCAATTGGTGTACCGGTCAGATCTTTCCAAGGATTATCAGGTGAAAGCGCATTGGGCGCTCTATTGTGAGAACTACCTCGAGGGTTTTCATATACCATTTGTTCACGGCGGCTTAAACGAAGTGCTTGATTGGAGCAGCTATTCCACAGAAGTATTTCGGTATTCCAATTTGCAGTTGGGA
>JAEUUS010000690.1 GCA_016787545.1 Saprospiraceae bacterium | reverse complement strand
CCGGGAAATCCATGCACGGTCAGGCCCGCCTGGTGACTGAGCAACTGGGCGAGGTTGATTTTTTTGCCTTTGGACAGCGAATCGTAGGGGAATTTCCAGGATTTCAGGTATTGGTTGATATCGGTATAGAGGTCCACTTTTTTATCCTGTGCCAGTTTGAGGATGCCCACGGCATTCAGGGTTTTGCTGATAGAGCCGGGCTCAAAAAGTGTTTCGGTGGTCATGGGTTTTTGTTCTGCCACATCAGCCCAGCCATAGCCTTTGGCCCAGGCAATCTGATAGTTGTGGATAACGGCAATACTCATACCGTTCACCTTGTATTTGGCCATTTGTTCGGCAATGGTATTGGGGCGGGCGTTGTTGAGAATCAGGTTGCCGGTGATGTTGTTTTCTACTTCCCGGATTTTTGCCAGCGTTTCCGGTGAAAAGGAGGTTTGGCTGAAAAGTTGACTGCATAGCAGTAAAAGGGCAAAGAGGATGTGTAGTTGTTTCATAGCGTTGAAATTAGACTACTGGACAATTTGACATTGGACATTAGACATCGTTCAGTAAACGAATGATTTTCAAGGCTTTAGAGTGCGAGTCCAGGGTCTAATGTCAAAATGTCCGGTAGTCTGGTTTAAAAATCCCAAAATTGGTTGTGTAAGGTAGCGGCAAAAGTTTGGGAAATCGGATAGGGTAGGGCTTTAAAGTGAAGTTAAAGGTTTACAGACATATTGTTATTTATTTAGTTCCTGTAATTCCCCGGTTTGGCCACATCCTTGTGACCAACGGGTAATTTCTTTCATAGGCTTATGAAAAAGGAGTTCGGAGGTCCAGGGATTGAATCGCCAAACGTTGTAGTATTTGGTTATGGTACAATGCTGGTGGCAATCGCCTTCTTTCGTTTGGTCGTATTGTTGTAGTACCTGATACCACAATTCTCCCGGGTTTGCCCCCATTTTTCTCCATCCAAGCCGCAGTGTTGTTTCCCAAGGGGCATCGGCTGCCGGCTGAAGGGGATGTTGCTTGCATAGCTGTATGGCTTTTTCCCTGTTTATGGTAAATCTGCTTTTGGTTGGCACTACAATTTCTTCTAATCTGATATCAAATTTCGAGGGTTCCCTGATCAGGTTTCCACTTGAATCAAGTTCTACCTGCAGCATATCGTTATAATATTCATCTTCGGTAAGTACAATGGTATAGTTTAACACGAGCGTATTGGGTTTTAGGTCAGTGGGCTCCGTCCAGGAACCCAGGTATTTTTCCTGTGTCCAATAGTTGCCAGTTTCATAGGTTTTCCATTTGCCTATATAGGTATGGCCATAAAAGTTAAATACCAGATTGTGATCAAAAAACTCCTGACCGAATTTTCGGATAAGTATATGATCTGCCTGTTTTTTAATCTTGTCTTTGAGCTGCTGGTGTTTGAATTTCTTGGGATTATAGGTCCAGCTATGTCTTGTATAATCAATGGTATACAACCATGTACCATCGAGGGTAAATTCCGACCATTTTCCGATTCGCCGGCCGTTTTTCTTTTTCCAACCTTCCTGGTGAACTTGCGTGGTGTCTTTTATATACCGCACACTGTACCAAACGGAATCCTTACCCTTGAGGGTTTCTTCCCAGATCCAGTATACAGAATTTTTGGTTAATTCAATAGCGCTGGTATCCGTTTCAATGGTAATGACCTGATATTGGCCATATGTTTTTATACCCAAAAGACATGTGAATACACACAAAAGATATTTTTTCATAGGCTTTTGATTGAAATAGAAAGGATTTTTCTACATCATCCCAAATAACAGGGTAGGCAAACTATTGAGCAAATTGTGGATTAATACCGGCACGAGAATACTGCCACTTCTAATGGTAATCCAGCCCAGCAGGAGTCCGATGGCGAATGTATTGACAAATTCAAACCCACTGAATTGAAAACTCCATTGTTGATCAATTTGAATCGCATGAACCAAGCCGAACATGATGGAGGTAATGATTAAGCCAGGATTGCCCATTGATATGGCGCCCAATTTGATGTTGGTTTTCAAGGAATTAGCCAACAATCCCAACATGATACCTCTGAATGCCAGCTCTTCATCCAGCCCGGGCATGGTAAGCTGAAACAGTAACCGGGTGAACCTTTCATCTGCCTTATTGACGAATAGCCAGGTATAAGCAACAGCAGCCAGGTAAAGGGCAAGTGTAAGGTACAGAATGCGCGAATAGCGGCGGGTTTTCTGTCGGAGGGTGACGTAGTTATGGGGCGTAAAAGGGGCACAAGTCAGATAAAACAAAACGGATCCGCTGATGGCCAGTATTTTCCCAGCCCAGTTCCAGCCAGTGTGCGGGAAAAGCCGGAGTTCCGGAAACCAGTTAGGCAGGGAAAGTAAACAACTGTAAAGCGCATAATACAGCCCGAACAGCCAAAGTTTTTTCCAGGGGGAGTCTGGTTTGTTGATACCCAGAATAATCAGGGGTGTAATTACTAAAAACTGGATAAGGAGTGAAAAGAGCAATTTGTCCATGATTGACTTGTTAAGATTTGGCAGCGCAATGTAAAAAAGCCTGGGGCAACACCTGCCAGACAAACCAGGAATTATTGCAGGGAATACCCTATCTTTGACCATTAACGCACCAAAACCTATGCTCAAAATGAAACACTGTATTCCCTTTCTTTTAGCCTTTTGTTTGCCTCCTTTAGCCCATAGCCAGGATACGCTGGGCCTGGCCATCGCTCCGGGACTCACGCTGGTGATTGCCCATAAACAAACCGAAGTGGGCCTTTTTAACAGCCTGGCTACTTACCGCACCGATGATACCAGTGGATACCGGGGCGCACAATGGATCCATGTTTTACAGGTACAGCGCGGTTTTTCCCGTCAAAACCGACTGAGTGCAGGGATCGACCTGGTTTTCGCTAACCTGCGTTTTGGAAGTGCAGAGGAGGTGGCGCCTTATGCAGCCCTGGGTAGTGCGCCATCACCAGGTTTAGGGATACACAGTTTTTCAGCGGCCGGCTTGCGGGTCAGGTACGTGCCTTTTATACGCCACTATGAATTTACGCTGCAAAGTACCTTGTATTTCCCGGTGGCTGGTCCGGAAAAACGGGGTGTTTTGGGTGAAAACCGGGTCCGTTTTTCCATACAGGCCAATTATGCCACGCTTATTGCTTCCGGGTGGTATGTGGTAGGTCAACTCAGCCCTCAAGCGCGTTTTGCCAATTACGACAATGATAAAACCACCTGGGAATTGCCGCTCACTGCCTACCTCATCAAGCGGGTGCTAACCACCGCTTCCGGGCAGCGTTTGTATCTGTTTGCCAATGCAGGTTATTACAGCAGTTTTGAAAAACGCTATAAGGGTTGGTTGCGACAAGTGAACTGGCAAATCATTGCCGGCGCCGGCGCACAATGGGTGTTTAACCCTCAGTGGAGTCTGAGTCTTGGCTGGCAGGGCTTACCGGCTTATGACGATACCCTCGGGATCAAAAAAGGATCTTATGGCGCTATTTCGTTGGGCGCGAGGTATGTGGGGATGCGTTAGCCAGGGAAATACAAAAGTAATTGCCTGCCTGTTTCTCTGGAAATCAACAACATGGCAGGTTTTGAACTGGTAGGTAAAAAATCCGGCTTCACTATGAACTGACCATCAAAATGCTCCACAAAACCGTCTGGTTTGGCGCTGCGGTCAATTTCCAGATAGATGGTGTTGGTGTTATTGTTAATGTTTCCTTTGACTGGGTTTCCGTCAAAAAATGGATTAAAGTCATCTAATTCAATAGAAAAAGATTTAAGTTGTGCCACACCACCTTGCAATTCACCTTGTATGCTAACCTTTTGAGTTGAACCAGGTGCTGCATTTTTCCATTCATTTCCAAAATAATTGTCAGGAAATGGAGTCGGTACAGGAATAACAATCTGTTGGAAGGATGGCTGCACATTACCCGGTACATTACTTGAAACCACAAAATCTGCAAACCGCGCAATACAATCACCCTCCTCTACACTGATCTCCACATTGCCCGATACTCCGCTGGGTACCGTAGCGATGATTTCGTCGGACTTAGCGCCGGGTCTTGAACTCGCTTCCACAGTGCCAAATACTACCTTGGCGCTTTGGGAGAGTCCGGTAACTTTTAACACTACCTCGTAACCAGATGGATTATTGTCTGGCAACACCGCATCAACGCTGGCGCATTTGTTCTTGCATTGGTCGCAACCAAGGCTAAAGGCACAAATGCAGATAAATAGCAGGTAGACAGGGATGTTTTTCATGGCGGATGATGGATTTAGTGAAGTGAAGATTCCAAAACGGAAAACACAGCTTTCATATTGGATTCCAGAGAAGGGATCTGGTTGTTGAGTTTTTCCAGGGTTTCCTGGGCGGTTTTTTCCACTTTTTTGCGGGCTTTGGCAGGCCTTATTTCCTCTGCACGTACGGCCCGGAATTGATCCAGCAGGTTGGTATTCAGGGGTAATACGGTTTGCTGGTGCACCGTTGTAAGCGCTTGTTCGTACACTTTTGCCAGGGCTTCTGCCGCTGCCGCTCCCCACAAGGCCCGCACGATTTCGGTATGGCCCCGGTGGTTTTGCAGCACAGAATCGCGGGCGGTATTGTACGCGGCTATGGTTTTATCCATGCGACTCATGGACCGGGTGTCAATAAAAGCATCGCGCACCCGCGGGAGCGCGTCGCGCAGGTCTTTGAGCCGGTCGTTGTACACCACCAACTCGCCGGATATCTTTTGGTAGTACAGCTGTCGTTTCAAACTCACCACCTCTTTCAAATCTGCAATTTCCCTGCTCAATGCGGCCTCGTTGCTTGCGTTGTTTTTTACGGCATTGGCTATGCTGTCGCGCAGGGTTGCAGTGGCCTGTTGTTCGGTTTCAAGTTTGGCCAAACGCGTTTTCAGTTCTTCATTTTCTATTTTTAACCGCGCTTTTTCTTCCTCTTTTTTACCCAATACCCTCGCAAACGTTTCCACTTCGCGGTTGTCGGCTCCCTTACGCGCCAACCAGATATCTATGGTGCGCGATTTATCTTCCGGCAACAACAGGGCGCCATTGGGCGGCGAAATACGCTCGTAGCCGGATGGCGGATAAAACACGATTTCGGCCTTTCCCGGCGGGAATTCCAGGGTATACTCGCCGTTACTCTGGGTTTCAATGGGCAAACTGGCGCCGGAAAGGGTAAGGCGGATGAACTTCAGGGGCATGTCGTTCTCATCCAGTACCCGAATACGAACCCTGGCCTGCGCCGATAGTATGTCGGAGCCAAGCAACAGTGTGAACAGCAGAAGGAGTTTTATTTTCATTCGATGGGCAGAATGGTATGTCTGGATGTAAGCGCAACGTCCTGGCTAAAAATGCGTTTGCCTTTGCTTTCAATCACCAGCAGGATGGTTGAACCAACGGCCTTGGCAACCGGAATCTGGAAATAGCCCTTGGCATCGGTCTTGGTGTGTAAGTTACCGTCTATGGTAATCTCCGCATCTTGTATGGCGCGACCTTTGGCATCCTGTATGGTCAGGGAGAACTGCGTGGTATCGGGCACAAATTCCAGGGCAAACCGGATACTTTGGTTTGTACCGCTGAGGGTTGCCGCACTTTGGCTTTTGACTGTAAAACGTTGGGAAGTGGACGGGAAGTACAGCAGGTGGACGGAATCGGCCTTGAATTTTGCGCTCAATTCTTTAAAAGTGGCTCGGCCTTCAGCGTCCAGGGGCAGTTTGCTTTGCAGAATGGTTTCGCCTAAACGCAAATTGACCTGACCGTCGCGAATGGCTTTTTCCTCTGCGCCGGCTTCATGCAGGTAAACTTCCAGGGCGAATGTTTCCGGGACGGGAGCTGAGTTGCTGATTAGCCACCCGATGACGATTATAGCCACCACTGCAGCTGCGGCCCCATACGCCCAGCGAGGCAGGCCGGTGGCAGCTTTGGGGGAGGATTGGGCTTCAAAGAGTCGGGCGTATTCGTCTGACAAATGAAGCAGGGCGGCATTGGTTTTTGCTTGTTCGCGGTTTATTTCGTCTACCGAAAGAATGCCTGCAGCGCTTTGGTCGGCCAGTTTTTTGATATTGGCCTGCTGTACCACTGCGATATTGAAGAGCTGCTGGTTTTTGTCGCGAAAAGCCTGCATGAGCAAATCTGCTGCAGCACGCTGGTCGTTCTCCCGGATGTGGCGCCGGGCTTGGTCGGAGACTTTTTCAATTGCCATGAGAGGAGTTAAATTCAGGCAAATATAACTGGAAGTCAGTATAATATCTAATGAGCTAAAAACCTACAACACGGTCACCGGAAATAACCATTCATACATAGGTTTAAACTCCCTGGCCCAAAACGTTTCAGCGTGCCTTCCGCGATCGCGGGCAATGATGCGGATTTGAGCATCATCGTAGCCGTTGTTTTTTAAGGACCAGTAAGCCTTTTCGAGCATGGGCAGCATGGATCGGGTTTCGGTTTTACTGCCGCAAACATAGATCTGGCTTTTAGGCTGCGGGCTTTTTCCGGCCAAGCAGATCACTTGCGGGTTGAACCAAAAAGAGGGTGAAAGCGCCCCGATTTTTCCAAAAACATGGCTGTATTGCATGCCTGCATAGAAAGTAATGAGTCCGCCCAGCGACGAACCCACCATGCCGGTAGCTTCGCGGTGCGACCAGGTGCGGTATTGCTGATCGATAAAAGGCTTCAGGGTATGCACCATGAATTGCAGGAAGGCATCGCCTTGTCCGCCGTTTTTGCCACGGCTAAAGGGCGCATATTCGTGTCCGCGGTCGATGCCGCCGTGATCAATACCTACCAGAATGGCCTGACGTTTAAGGGGTTGCCGGGCCATAAATTCGCGGAGTTTCCAGTGCCGGAAAGCTGCGGTGGAGGGGTTGAACAGGTTTTGGCCATCGGTCAGGTAAATGACCGGGAACCGGCGGGAGGTGTCTTTCCAGTAGTTTCGGGGCAGCAGCACCCGGATGGCGCGTTGCCGGTTGAGTTGCGGAATGAAAAACGGGTAGTGTACGTGGAGCAGGTTGGCGGGTTGGGGCATTGAAAGGCTTGCTTTGGGCGGATAACAACAGCTGGGGCGGAAGGTTCAGGGTGGGGCTGTGGGTATATAGGTTCTTAAGAGCAAAAATCCACTATCGTGCTAAATTCCCGAATTGTTCTTATTTTAGCTGGTAAAAACCATACAACTGGACATTTTGGTTTCAGACCTGTAAGGTTTCCAAAAACCTACGGTATGTACACAAGTTGAATGGAAAATCAATTTATGAGGTTAGTCCCCACTCATCACATCTAGCATCTTGTAACCCGCTGTTTTAACGGCGGGCAAAAGCCGCCCCGTCCATCACATCTAGCATCTTTACAAAACATCAACATCAAAAACCTCGGTGAAGGATATGATTTCCAGTATTGCCTTGTTCAAATTTTGGGCTGATGCTGATGTTTTGTAAAGATGCTAGATGTGATGGGGGGGGGTATTCCTGGCCACTCGTTTAAACGAGTGGTTACAAGATGTTAGATGTGTTTCCCGATTGCCTTAACATCCACATATAACTTGTGTACATACCATAGGTTTCCAAAAACCTTATAGGTCTGAAACCAAAATGTCCGGTAGTGTGGGTAAAAACATAAATAGTCATGTATAAATTGCTATCCATTTCTGTATTATTAACCAGCTTATTTGCCAGTCATCTGGCCGCTCAAAACACCGTTCCCAGTTTGCAACATCCGCTTGCAGCGTATCATTACTCCACACCTGTAGCACAGGTGAGGAGTCTGGACCATATTTCTGTCCGGTTTGTGAATCCGGGCGCCCAGCCGGTAGTGGATGTACTGGTGAAGGCTGAAATTCATGAGCCAGGCGGCCAGGTGGTAACGCTCAGCAGGGAATTAGACTGGGTTGATGCAGGCGCTGATACGCTGGTGATGTTTCCCTCTTATTTACCGCCACAGATTGCAGGCGACTTCACTGTAGTGTACAGCAATAGCGCCTATACGTCGAGTGTGGATACTGTACGCAGAAAGTTTAGGCAAACCACGTATGCAATATTTGCTTCCAATAATAATACCATTATTCCCGGAGGGGTGGGTTTGAGTGACTCTGCTTTTATAGCAGCTGATTTCACCATACAATTTGGCAGTCTGTTTTTTACAGGAGCAAACACTAATTTGGGTTTAACATATGTAAAATTTGGCATTGCAAATGCAGAGGAAGTGTATGTGCCTTTTGATCCAACCGCTAATATTATTGCGATATTGCTCTATGATGCAGACCCCTTTGATGAAGGAGGTATTCATTTTGATACCACCTGGGAAAATCTGGGAGTTGCTTTGATTGGCTACGGCGAATATAAAATGATGGGAACAGAAGATGAATTTATTTTGGTGTCTGGCCCTATAAAAAATTTATTAACTCTTAGTCCTGATTTTAAATTAAAACCAAATCACCCTTATTATATTTCATTGATCTATAATGGTCTTTTCGCAGGTACTGGAAAATGTATTCGATTCAGTAAGTCTTCTAAAGAAGCATATTTTGATTTTCCGAGTACACCTTTGTTTGCCGGCCAAATGATACGGGACGGTTGGGAAGAATGGACGCCAATTTTGGAATTTCATCCAGAAACCATTTTTTACAATACTGAATCGCCACTCAGTCCGGATAAATACACCATTTCTCCAAATCCGGCTTCCTCATCCTTGCAGGTAACACTCGATTTGGACCAGCCTAATGCAACGGTGATGGTGTCGTTAATCAATGCGCAAGGTCGGCAGCTGCAATATCAACAATTGCAGGGCTTCCAAAACGGCGTGGTGGTTTTTGATACACGGGAATTGCCCGCCGGAATGTATCTGGTTCGGGTTGCCACGGAAGAGGGCAGGGGAGTGAGGAAAGTAATGATTGGCCATTGAGGTTAGCCCCGGATTTTACGACTTCCTTTACCCCATACTTTAGAAAACTCCGAAAAAACTGTCTTGTTTTACAAGATTCAAAAAGGGTTGTTTTTGCGCAAAAACAACCCTTTTTTGTGTTTTTATACAGATTTTCAGATTTATAACATTCCTTTTATGGTTGCTCCAAGTACAAAAATGTGTACTTTTTATCGCATGGTTCAGCATTCACCTTTGCCTTGTTGATGCGCAAAAACACTCCCTGAAAAGGCAAGGTCCATTCTATCACCTGGATTTTTTGATTTTCTAAAATTGACTTTTCATATCGGAAGATCAAAACATCTGCAATGCTAATATCCATGCAAAAAGTCTTGATTTTACTGCTCTTTTTTTTAAGCGCGATTTGTAATCTGGAAGGCCAATCGCTGTTGATACATGTTGAACCAGGAAAAGAAAAACTGGCTGTGCCGGAAGGCGAGTCTCCATTGGTTGATATATTCCGAACCTATGGTGTTGCACAATATTGGGAAGCCTTCCCAGGCGCAAAGTCAAGTTTCCTAAAGGGGTCAAGGTATATGAGTCTGGTGGATCCTACCAATATTGAAGCGGTCGTTCAAGCATTGGAAGCCACACAGATTTTTGACCTGATTGAAGTGGAAGAGGCGATATCAACTGCAGAATATTTGGGAAATATGGCAGAGTGCCCAAATCCTGTGCCCATAACCGACCCCAATACCCAGAATCAGACGTATTTTGATTTGATGGAGTTTCCTTGCGCGTGGTCAATCACAGAAGGTTGTCCGGAAATTACGATTGGCCTGTGCGATGTTTCTTTAAATTACAATCACCCGGATCTGGCAGGAAAAATAGCTGATATTCAGTGTATTACCTGCAACCCTAACACAGTGGATGTGTGTGATCATGGTTTTGCTACCGCAGGCGCATTGGCAGCTAAACACAATGATCAATGTGTGGCAGGAGCAGGAAGAAACACCATCCTGAAGGGATATTTGTGGAGCACCAATACCTGTGGCGGTAATCCATGTGGTTGTCATATCCCTACTATTGCTACCGTATGGGCAGCTTATAATGACGGTAACAGAATCATTTTGGCAGAAACGCCTCGGTTTATTGGGGTGCAGGCGCCAATTGCTTTACAAGAGATGGTAGATGGCGGTACAACCATCATACTTCCATCCTTAACGTATCCACAAAGTCCGAACGGCCACAGCAACATCATGGGTATCAACGGAGTTATTGTAGTAGGCCCTCTGGATGATAACCTGGACTATTGGGAATACAACCAATTGAATGTGGATATGGAAATTGGCGTGCCGGCCCGCCATGCTGCTCACAACGTAGACGATATGTGGCAATTAGATTCTCCAGATGATGGGGACGGGTTGCTGTGTCGGGCTAACTACGGAGGCGGGACGTCTATCGGGGCTCCAAGCGTGGCTGCAGCGGCAGCGCTGTTGCTTTGTGTTAATCCGTGTTTGACACCCGGAGATATTGAAACCATCCTGAAAGCCACGGCAAAACCGGCCAATGGCGCGCCTAACAATTCCGGTTCTCTGAACGCTTATCAGGCAGTGCTTGCTGCGCAAAATGCCATCCCACAAGACCTGGTAGTAGGCGCCGGTCAAACGGTTAGCATTTCCAATCAAACCGTGCATTATTCCAACATCACGATTGAACCCACCGGCACACTGCATATCAGTAACCAGTCTACGGTTAAGATGCACTTTGATGGCCGAATTTTTGTGCAAAAAGGCGCCAAACTGATCGTAGATAATTCCACTCTGACAACTACTTGTTTGACAGACTATTGGGCTGGTATTCGGGTTCAGGGGAATCCTTCCTTGCCTCAACCTGCAATTTATGATGCCAATAATAACCCGCTTATTCAGGTGCCGCTGAGTGCCGATGACGCAGGTGTGGTTTTTCTGTTGAATAATTCAACTGTAGAGAAGGCCCGATTGGCCATTTCTACCAACTGGAGTGGCGCGCAATGGGGTGGTGTTGTTTTTGCCAAAAATACAGATTTTATAAACAACCGACGGGTTGCTGAATTCATGCAATATCCAACACCAAATGCCGGACTTACCTTCACAAATACCAGCAAATTTATAGAGTGTCTGTTTGATGGAAGTGCTGAGGGAAGTACTGGTGTTACGATGTGGGATACCGATAAGATCACCTTTAATAAATGCAATTTTGTTGGGTTTGAACATAATGCACTTGTGGCGCACGATGCAGGCGCCGTGGTATCCGGAAACAACAATTTTATCAACAACGGTAGGGCTATCTCTAATGTGGCCACATATCCTTTTGGCTCATATCCGCTGATTGTTGACAACCACAACTATTTTGCCAGTGAGAACAGTGAATTGATTGCCAGTTTTGCATCTGATAGATGGGCCGGGTTGAAAATTGAACAAAATGAGTTTTACAACGAAGGCGCCGGAGTAGGTGTCTGGCTGGATGGCCCCAGCAATTTTAACATAGATAATAATGCATTCTATGGAATGATGGGCGCCGTGTACATTACCCATACAGGTTTTGGTAATGACTCCAAACAGAATATGGTGCGTTGTAATACCATACAAAACGCCAATTGGGGTATAGGTTTTGTGGGTGATAATCAGTTTGTACAATTCCTGAGCAATGATTTCCAGCAAGTGGGTGAGGATGTAATTGTTACCGGTACCATTCGAAACCAACAGGGGGCTCCCGGAACGCCAGCTGCGAATTGTTTTGATAATCTGGGCTCGCCTGATATCACCTCTACGGGCACAAGCTTCTCCTATTTTGTCAATACCAGCGCACCATTCTGTGAGGTGCCAGTGTCGCCTGTTAACTTTATTGTGGTCAATACCAGCAATAAAAATCCAATAAATTGCCTGAATCTGCCTGAAACACTTGATCCTGCTACGGGCGGTAATTTGCCTGAACTACGTCAGCAATTAGCTGATTTACAAGGACAACTTGTACTAAATCCTGAAAACAATATCCTTCAGGCAGAATGGCACCAGGCAATGGCGCAAAAGGAAGCGCTTATGAAGGCATTGATTAAAGAAAAGATTGCTGTTGGTGATTATGCTGGTATAGATGCACTTTTGGAGGAAGAGCATACCTTGGAATCAGATATGTCAAGATTTGGATTGAGAATGAGCATAGGCGCTTATGCTGAAGCTGAAGCATTGCTCAATACTTTTCCACATGAAACGCAAGATGAATTCTGGTTTGTAAAAGTGCAACAGATCAACCTTCAACGTCTGCTCAACCCTGAAACTTTTGAATTGGCAGAAATGGATGAGGCCTTGCTGAATGTTGTGGCAGAAAGTCAGTCACCTTATCGTGGATTTGCCAGGGCGATCCTGATGCTGCTCAAAGGAAACTGGTATGCCTGTGACGTTCAAACCGCATTGCGGTCTGCAGAACCGGTTCAAACTGCACCAGTAGTAGTAAAAGACTGGGTGCTGGCGCCAAATCCGGCCAATAATACGCTGCAAATATCTCTGGGTAAAATCGCCGCCGCAAAAGCGGAGATTAAGTTGTTCGATGTGTATGGTCGGATGGTCAAACAGGCGGATGCATCAGGCCAGCAAGAGATTCAGCTTGAAACAAGTCAACTGCCAGAAGGCGTCTATTATGTTATTTTGACAGAAGGCGGATTCATTTCGAAACAGACGAAGATTTCTATTCAGCATTAATCCTTTGATGTGCGGAAGTGTCGGGGCGACAGTCAGTTGCCCCGACACTATTTTTTTAATACCTTATCTATTCTGGCCATCAATCGTTTGGTATTGCCTTTAGTGATTTCCAGGGCCTTGAGGGCTTCCCGCTTATAGGTCAGATTGGTAATGAGCAGGTGTTTTAATTTGGGCTTCTGCAGATATTTGATCTTTTCTGCCGCAGGTACTATATTAGTTGTGTCAATAATAACCGGGAAATAATTGCTCATTTCCGGAATAAGTTGTGTCATGGTATGGGTTTTATCTACATCGCACCATTCCTGCACATAAGGCATAAGTGAAGTATAATGACCCAATATAAAGTTCTTAAGGGTATCGTCCTGAATCAAACTCGAATGTCCGGTTTGCTTCATTTCCTCATAGGTTGTTTGGTTGGCTAAAAAACCTATGTAGCTGGCCGACATGTCAATGTAATAGCTTACGCTGTCGGTAAGACTGGGATCAGGTTGGGTTTGGCTCAGTTTTTCGGCGCCTGCTATCATCCGCTGCACATGAATGGTTGTCATTTCCAATACCATGCTGTCCTGCTTGAGGTTAGCCTTCAGGTTTTGCAGGATTTTCTGCTCCATTTCCCGGTCTTTGCGATTTTCCCGCCATTCGTCGAACCAGAATGAAATAGAAATACCTATAAATATAACAATTACTTCTCCGAGGTATTTTTTCAAGATGTCTTTAAACGTGTTTGTCATGCCGGAAAACGGATGGGTGTTTGTGTTTAGTCGTGGCCGTTCCATGTTGCACTTTTGGGTATACTGCAGCATCAGAGAGGTGTGGAGGCTCAGCATACCTCAACTTAGCGCTTTTCCTACTCAGCGGTAAATAATCCGTGCAAATGTAGTGTGAGGTCTAGAGATCCGCAAAATAAAAAGGTGCTGTTAGGTGGGATAAAGAGCATGGTCAGAAAAAAACCTGAACCAGTGATCCAAAATTGAACAGGCTCCGTATTTGAGAGGTACCCTGAAAACTGAATACTTTCTCACCTGCAAAAACAGCATATTTAAACATTGGTTATTGTTACTAATAATATTTGTTTTTTGTTGTATTGTTGCGACAAATATGCTGATTAACGACACTTTTTTAAAACATTCAATATCATGAAACGCCTGTTCAAAATCCTTGCCTACATCCTTGGCGCTGTTGTCTCTCTGGCTGCACTGGCCGCTGCTTTTATTCATTTTAAGGGAGTGCCAACTTATGCCTTCGAATTACCGGAAGATCTCGCCAGCCTGCAAGTTCCACGCGACAGCATGGCGGTAGCACAAGGCGCCAAGATAGCCAGCATGCTTTGTAAAGAATGTCATAAAGACTTCAATACGGGTAAAATGACCGGACATATCATGACTGATCTGCCTAAGGAATTTGGCGTAGTTGCCTCCTACAATATTACCCAGGATAAAATCCATGGTATTGGTGAATGGACTGACGGAGAAATATACTATTATCTGCGTCGTAGTGTTCGGAAAGACGGGCATTACAACCCCATCATGGGCGGCTTTAACCTCATGTCTGACAGGGATATACATGCGATCATCGCCTGGCTTCGCTCTGACGACCCCTCCCTCGCCCCTGATCCAAAGGAATATCCGGAGAATCAATATAATTTCCTCGTGAAATTGCTCTGCAACACCGTATTCACACCTCCGGTATTGCCTTCCGCTCCTGTGCTGGCTCCGGATTCAACCAACAAGGTTGCACTTGGGAAATACCTGGCCGACGGACTTTATAACTGTTATCCCTGCCATTGTGCTGATTTCAAAACCATGGATACCAAAGTGCCCGAACGTTCTGTGGGCTACTATGGCGGTGGCAACCCAATGCTGAATTATGAAGGAGAAACGGTACCTTCTGCCAACATTACGATGGACAAAGAAACCGGTATCGGAAACTGGACGATAGAGCAGTTCCGTGAAGCTGTTAAGTTCGGGAAAAATCCCAAAGGTGGACCGCTTTACTACCCAATGTTCCCGCATACAGCACTCACCGACAATGAGTTGGATGCTATTTATGCATTTTTGCAAACGGTGCCCGTGATCAAAAACGAAGTGGTGCGGTACAAGCCTAAGGATTAAGCATCTCGTTTCAAATCTTTTCCAGGCGGCTGGAGTAATTAGCCCAGGCTTTTATTAGTTTTGCCACGAATATTTAATGGGTTCTTTTTCCTCAAAAACTGCTAATAATCCTGTTCAACTCCATCCCTGACTCCGTGGCAAACTCATAAGTCATCCGCCGGATATGCGTTTCCTTCGAGGAGTGGTCATTCTTGTTTGTTTGGTTTGCTTCCACCAATCGGGTTGGTGCCAACCCTATCGTTTTATTACAAAAAAGTATAGTGTGGAGGAGGGCCTGCCGCACCGGATGGTTTATTGTGTTATTCAAGATCAAAAAGGGTTCATTTGGGGTGGAACACCGTCTGGCTTGTTTCGATTTGATGGTCGGCGGTTCAAAATTTACAACCGTTCAGAAAATGGCCTTGCGGAGGACCTGGTCAGTTGGATAGCAGAAGACTCGGAAGGCAATATCTGGATTGGTTGGCTGGGGCCTAAGCCCTGGTTCGACATCCTCAACCCGGTCACGGGCAAGGTCACTCATAGCACAGATTTCTTCAAAAAAGCCCCACTGCCCGTTCCATTAGAAAAGATTAGCGAGGATTTACCGCAACGTTTGCAGGACGGGACCTTGGTCATCAGCCTTTCCGATTACTCTGGATGGATGACCTATCACCACCAAAGGGGGTGGAAAGTAGTTCGGACAAAGCATTGGGATTTGTTGGCATTGTGTCAGGCAACAGAGGGGGGGACGGTTTGGGGGATATGTAAGGATCAACAATCAAGGCAACGCGCCGTGGCAGCCTTTGACACCAATGGCATTTTGCAAAATCAATATAGGTTAGATTCTGAAAGTATCTGTTTAAGTATAACTGGTTCCTCCTCCCGGTCGAAATACTTTTATTGCAGAGATATTGATAAAATAAAGGGTACTAGTATTTTGAAGATAAGCAAGGATGGTAGCAGTTTTGAAAGGCTGGATCCTCCTACTGCGAAGCTGCTTACTCCATTTTACACAGAATTGGAAAATGGAAACCTGAAAGTCGAGTTTCCCTGGATATTTGATCAGGAGGGGCGCGTCCTGTTCGATCTTAATACCAAATATCCCGAATTGGATGAAGCTCAGCACCGTGGGTATTGTTTTGACAAGGACGGAAATATTTGTTTCGCCACAACATTTGGTCTCCTGATCGTGGAGGTACACGGGGATTATTTTCAACGTTTGTTGTACCAGGCAGATGCGCCTGGAGGCAGGGGAGTCCCATGCAGGGGGATTATTGAAAACAAGGGGCAGTTGTTTGTCAATTCGGAACAATTTGACGGAGGCAGCAGGGTTTTGGACTTAAAAAGCGGTGTGGTTAAAAGGTTGCCCGGGACCTTCTCTATTGGCCTGGCCAAAAGCGCAGAGGGCGGCTACTGGACCGACCTGGAAATGGAGGGTTGGAACAATGTCTCCATTGGTAAATTCAACTGGGACGGCACTGTTTTAAATCGACCAAAGTCCTGGCAAAGAGACTGGGCCGGTGTATGGTTGTTTTTGGAAGCAAGCCCACAAAGGCTGCTGTTGATGCATCTCAATGGCATTTCAATTTTTAACCCGCAAACCGGCGAACATAGCCCCTGGCCCGTTGACCCGCAATTTCCAGAGTTTTCAACAAGCCAATTGAATTATTTAGGCTTTGACCCTAAGGGCCGGCTTTGGGCTTGCACTACACTGGGCTTGTATGAACTCAACCCCGCAGGTGGCGTATTGGGGCGATATTGGCCCGAAGGACAAGGGAAATTTTATTTGCCCTATTGGAATATCCTGCACTTCTATTGCGACGCGGACAATGTGCTATGGCTTGGCACCAAAGGCGGCGGGCTTATCCGATGGGATGGCGAAAACGCAATGCAGTTTCAACGGAAAAGCGGGCTGCTCAATAACGTAGTGTATGCCGTTTATGAAGACCGGCACCAACACCTTTGGGCCCCTACCGACTATGGCATTGTGCAATTTGACAAAAAAAACTTGCAGGTCAGAAGCACCTGGCTGACCTCTGACGGGATTACGAACAATGAGTTCAACCGGATTTCTCACTACCGGGACGATGCAGGCGTGTTGTATTTCGGCGGCCTGAACGGGATTACCGCTTTTGATCCCGAGCTTTTTTACAGCAATAACAGAAGCCCCCAACAAAAGGACTTGTTGCTCTCCGATGCGCAGGTGATGAACGGCAGTTCCGGGCAATTGGAAAACCGGATGTCCGAATTGTTGCAAAATGGCCACATTACCATATGTCCGGATGACCTTTACCTGCAACTGGATTTTTCGCTCCTCGAGCTGGTTGAGCAAAACAAAGTAATCTATTCCTGGAAAATGGATGGAATATCGGACGATTGGCAAACGCTTGCGGAACCGGTTTTGCGCATTTCGGGCTTGAAAAGCGGCCAACATCGCCTGTTTATCCGGGCCCAATCCGTAAACGGGTCTATGGCCAAAAACGAGCTGGATCTAAAACTGATGGTCCTGCCTCCTTTTTATTTGCGCTGGTGGTTTATCCTGCTGGAGCTTGTTTTGATTGCGGGGGCCATTTGGTTCTGGCTTCGCTGGAGAGAACGTTCGCAACGGAACATACAAAAACGGCTCGAAGTGGAAGTCACACGACAAACGGATACCATTCGACAACAAGCGGAGGAACTCCGCCGCCTGGATGAGTCAAAATCCCGGTTTTTTGCCAATGTGAGCCACGAATTACGGACCCCGCTTACCTTGATCATTGGCCCGGTCGGGTCTATATTGAAAAACAATCAGTTGCCGGCCAAAGAAAGGTCCCTGATCGAACTTGCTCACCGACATGGCACCCATCTGCTCGAACTGGTTAATGCCTTGCTGGACCTGAGCAAGATGGAATCCGGGAAAATGACCTTGAACGAGCGGCCGGTCCAGCTGTATTCATTCGTACGCAGACTGGTTAGTGCCTTCGAAAGCCACGCCGAATGGTTAGGGATCCGTTTCGTTTTTGAGTACCAGGCGCCCCAACGGATCAAAATCCTTGCTGATGAGGATAAATTGCAGAAGGTCTTGAATAACCTCTTGTCCAACGCCTTAAAATTTACGCCACCCCGAAACAATGGCCTGGTAAGTGTGCGGGTTGAACAAGTTGAAAATCATATTCGAATCAGCGTAACGGATACGGGGCGTGGCATTCCTTCCAACGATCTGCCGCGTATATTCGAACGGTTTTACCAGACGAGCCAGGAAAACGCGCCGGTAGAAGGTGGCACGGGCATTGGGCTGGCTTTGTGCCGGGAAATTGCCCAATTGATGCAAGGGCGTATTTGGGCCGAGAGCGAACTGGGCAAGGGAAGTCGGTTCTATTTTGAATTCCCCATCAAGGAAGTGCTGGGCTCGGAGGCAGAAGTTTCAGAACCAGATCAGGAAACCGTGACAGACCCGCTGTTGGCGCCCTCCAACGCCGCTGCCGTGCCCCTTGGCGCTCAAAGTGCAGGGAGAATACTGCTCGTGGAAGACAACCCGAGTCTTCGCAGCTACATCGAATTTATACTCCGGGAAAAATATGAGGTGTTCGCTGTGGAGAATGGTTTGCTCGCTTTACAACTCATGGAAAAACAAACGCCGGACCTCATTCTTTCCGACATCATGATGCCGGAAATGGATGGATTCCAATTGTTGGAAAAACTCAAAAGTGACCCGAGCCGCCGGCACATCCCGGTGGTCATGCTCACGGCCAGAGCCGACGTGCAGGACAAGTTGCGCGCGCTGCGCATCGGCGTAGACGATTATCTTTTGAAACCGTTTGAAGAAGAGGAATTGCTGGCGCGCATCGGCAACTTGCTACAAAACGCCCGGAATCGCAGCCTGATACCAAACCCGGGCAATGAAAATGGCGCTGCCGAACCCTCGGCAGAGGAAGAAACGAGTCAAGTCAGCACAGAGGATCTGGAATGGCTGGCCAGGCTGGAGAAACTTGTTTGCGACTCCATTGGAGATTCAATCCTGAGCATTGACTGGCTTGCGACCAAAATGTTTACCGGTCGGAATCTGTTTTTTAAACGGGTCAAGTCACTGACCGGGCTCACGCCCAACGAGTATTTGCAGACGGTGCGTATGGCATGCGCACGCGAAATGCTCGAACAGCGAAAAGTCGGCGCTGTGAAAGAAGTTGCCTATAAAGTAGGATTCCGCGACGTCAAGTATTTTTCCGAACAGTACTTCAAATACTTCGGGAAATTGCCCTCCTCGTACCTGTAACCTCACGCAGGGTACGAATTTCCCCCATACGCTAACACGATTGTCCCCCCTCTGTACGATTGTCCTACCTGTCGGGGATGATTGTCCGCATGTCCATGCCTCACCTTTGTACCATCCGTGGAAGCGGAGATGTCATTCACTTTTATTGTTAAACTAACCTTTATTTCAGTCATGGGATACTTAGCCGCCACCATCAACAATTTCGATCTGCAAGTCTGCCAATCAACATTGGATATGCAAAAAGTAGCCAGGCTTCGCTACCAATGCTACCGCAGCGTAGATGCCATTGGAGAAAACGAACACCAGGAATTCCAGGATCGCTACGATGCGCAGACCAATACTAAATCCTGTATGGTGTATGAAGACGATCAGTTGGTGGGATCCATCCGTGCCTGTGTGTACGCCGCGGAATTGGGCCACCTCAACATCCCTGCATTCGAGGTTTACAAAGATGATATTCAACGAGTCATCGGATTGGACAAGGTAATTGTGGAATCCAACCGTTTTGTGATTACCCAGGAGAAGGCCGATTCGAAGTCGCTGTTCAAGATACCGTTCCGGTTTATCGTGCTCAATATCAACAAATTTGATGCAGATTATGTCATCACTGCCGTTCGGGAAAAGCACGTTCCGCTCTATCAGCGCTTCCTAACCATGGAACCCATTTCTCAGCCCAAGAAATATCCGGGCATCGACGTGGACATGGTGCTCATGGCCGGCAATTGCAAAAAAGGTATGAGCGCACTGACCGCCCGCGAACCCATGTACGCCATTCCTTCCTACGAAGTTGAAAGCTATACCCTGTAATTTCCCGATGAACAAAACCATCCTGGTTACTGGCGCCAATTCAGGCCTTGGAAAAGCCATGACCCTCGCCCTTTCAGAAGCTGGCCACCGAGTGTTTGCGGCCATGCGGGATACCGCTCAAAACCCCTTCCCTTCCGGCGGAAATATCGACATCGTCCGGATGGATGTTTGCGACGACGTGCAAATCGCCGAAGCCGTACGGGAATTAAAGGAGAAGCACCGTATCGAAGGTCTCGATGTGCTGATCAACAACGCCGGGGCAGCCATGCCAGGGCCGCTTGAACGAGCTACAAGGGCCATGATGGTTGAGCAGTTCAATGTCAACGTTTTTAGCGTCATATCTGTGAGCAATCATTTTTTGCCTTTGTTGAAGGCACGCCGGGGGAAAATCCTCAATGTCGGGTCCATGAGCAGTCGAATGGCTATTCCGTTTGTGGGACTTTACGGGGCATCAAAAGCCGCACTGAAACAGGTCTCCTGGGCGCTTCGCCTGGAGTTAAGGGCTTGGCATGTGGAGGTTTGCCATCTGGAACTGGGCAATTTTCCTTCGGCGATCTGGGACAAGGCATCTTTCGACACCAAAGAATGGGAGAACGACCCATACCGCCCTTTTGTGGAAAAAATCAGCAGCCTGATGCAAAGCCGATCTGCGTCCTTCAATGCCCCGGAATTATTGTGCAGAAAAGTGCTGCACCTGATAGGCCGGGAGCGAAACCCGTTCAATACCGTTGTAGGCCGTGATGCGAAACTGCGCCGCTTGCTGACAACCCTGGCCCCTTTTCATTTGCTGGAAAGGCTACTGATTCAAAAAATATGCCCTTCAAAGCCATGAAAATTGCCCTGATTTCATTTGGCAGCAGAGGCGACCTCGAGCCCATCATGGCCATTGGGGCCGAATTGGCCCGGCGTGGCTTTGAGACTCGAATGATCGCAAACGCCGACATCCGGGAGCTGCCCATACCCGCTGACCTGGACCTGCGCTGCATTCCTTTAAATGTCAAATCATTGCTGCAACGGGAGGGCGATGCGCTACTGAATGCACGTTCCCCGGTGAAATCCTTAAAAATTCTCTCCGGGATTATTCTAAACAACCTGTACGAACTTTCCCACGCGGTATTTGAACAGGCAAAAGACTGCGACCTGATCCTGATCAATGAACGTTATTACGTGCTGGCGCAGAATTTTATAGACCATAACCAGGCAAAGGTGGTACAGCTTTGTTTCCAGCCGAAGGGCGAAACAAGCACATTCCCGTACCTGTATTACCGGCCCTGGTTCTTTCGCTTTTTCCCGCACCGGCTAACCCATCGCTTTGTTGATGCCATGTTGTTACGCAAATTCTTGCCAGCCGTAAACCGGATGCGGGCAGACCGTCTGGGCATGCCCCCGCTGCGCCTTTGGCCGCTCTTGCAACAAAAATGGAAGGGTTTGATGCTCCAGGGTTTTAGCCCCTCTCTATTCAAACGCCCGCAGGACTGGAACAAAAACCTCGTCGTGTGCGGGCAATGGCGGGAGACTGGCAAGCCACCTGCAACACTTCCGCCGGCCTTACAGGAATTCCTGGCGCGGCCCGGGTTTACGCTTTGTGTGGGGTTCGGCTCGATGTTATATGAGGAAAAAGCATTGGGGCAAATCCTTGTTGGATTGGCACAGGAGCTGAATATCAAAATCGTTTGGATCCAAAACTGGAACAGCGGTCGGGGCGCCAAAAACAAAGTGCAGAACGAGCGACTTTTTATCCTTGCTGAATGCGACCACGATGCGCTTTTCATGCATGTGGATGCCGTATTGCACCACGGAGGCTCCGGCACCGTACACAGCGCAGCCCGGCACGGGAAGCCGCAATTGATCTCCTGGTTTATGCTGGACCAGTCTTTTTGGGCCGCACAAATAGAATCATTGGGTTTGGGAATCAACCTGGGTGCTTATCACGAATTGAATACTGAAAAACTGCTGCAAAGCCTTCGGCTGGTTGTGGATAACAAATCAATGGCCGACAAATGTGTCATAGCCGCCCAGGGAATGGCACATGAAAACGGCGTGGGTGCAGTGATGGAGCAGATTTTTGATTAGATGTAGAAATACCTCCCATGACAGGATACGATTGTCACCCTATCAGTACGATCGCCCTACCTGTGAGGAACGATTGTCAGATGGTCCGGTTTTCACCTACGCCCCTTAAGGTAACTTGAGTACATACCGTAGGTTTCCAAAACCTACAAGGATTCAAACAAAACTGGCGGCGCTAATTGCTTAGCTCCGCCAGAAAAGCTGAGTGCTTTACCAAACTTCTATTATCTCTGCAGAACTACCTTTTGAGTCATTGTTTTATCATGGGAACGCACCTGAAGCAGGTACACGCCATTGGGCAGGTGACTCATGTCCAGATTGTAGTTTTGCTCCGAACCGTTCATTTTTACGTTCGTCAATGTTCGCCCAGCCAGGTCCGTTAAGGATAAAAGATCTATCTTGTTTTCTCCTTTAAGCTGAATGTTCAACAGACCTGAGGTTGGATTGGGCGACACACTTAGCACATCCGGTGTTGCTTCTACGTTCTCCACATCTGTGCCTCCAATTTCCGTAATCATAATGCCCAAGTCTCCTGTGGCATTTTCATAACCATCGATCAGGATGTAATAGGTTTGACCCGGTGTGAGACCAATCGCATTGATGATGCTGGTATATCCGTCGCAATTATTGCCGTCGTCGTTGGCTGCCACAATGCTGAATGTGCTGATATCGTTGCAATTGCTTGCCGTATAAATGGCCATTTGCGTGTCGAAATCAGCCAAATTGCAAGTGCTGATTCTTGCATTGCCAGAAGCGGGCGCCTGAAACTTGAACCAAATGGTGTGTACTGCACGTGGGCCTTGTTCCGTATCACACCAAAGGAAAGTGCAATCGCCGGCAGGCGGAATGTTAGGTTCATGATAGGCAGAGGCTGTTGCATTGGTATTGGTAAATCCCGATTGCACTTGTCCGTTTACCGGAAGTGTTGCTGCACCGCAAGGATGGTCGATGGCCGGAATACGGGTTACTTCCAGATCAAGTAAATAGTTGCCGGAAGTACCTGCAAACGCAGATTGAACATAGAACCAAATGGATCCCTGACGAATAAAAAATTCCCCGCCTGGCGTTCCCATCTGATTGTCGTAAGGCGGCGTCCATGGTATCACATTATCCGTAAACCTCCAGATGCAATCGTTGGTGTAGTTGATGCCGTTGCTGTTATCTCCGGCATCGTACAGTCGTCCTTTCAGGCGATAAATAAAGTTGTCGTCGAACGGGAAATCGAGGCGGTAATAATCCACATCGCTGATGGTGTGGTTGTTGGAAGCGGTGGTATGGATAATGGCCGTGTTCCCCTGGAAATTTAAGGGCAAAGCGTAGGCAGTGGCCGGAGTGTTGTTGGGTTCGTACACATCGGGAGCGGGTGGAACGGGTAGTACCGTGATATAATCCACTGCCAGGTAAGTACCCGGAACATTGACCATGGAAGGTCCTGAGTTGTCCCAAAAGATTAGTTTATATGTGCCGGGTGGTACGTTCAGGCCATTGGAGATGTCGAATTGAACCGGTACATTGGTGTTGACGAAGAAGGATGGGATGACCACCTGTTTACCGGAAATTTCCTGAATCCAGGTGCCATCCAACTTGTGCAAATCAACAGATAGATTGGTGGCATAATCAAACGCCAGAAGGTTGTCAAAATGTCCTACCACACTAAAAGACTCCCCTTGTATTACAGGGTTGGGGGATACGTCAGTAAAGCTGTTGAGATACAGCGGACTTCCGGTGCCGACCAGGAAATTAGCCCTGTTTGCAAAGGAATTCTGACCCGCTTGCTGCCATTCGGTTGCGCCTTCGTTGCGGTACACCACCACCGCATTGTAGTTGCCGGGAGGTATTGACACCTGAAAGGAATAAGTGACAACGGCGCCGGCGCCTCCGATGTTGAAAAAGGTATAAGCCAGGTCTTCCCGAACTTTGAGCAAACTTCCATCTATTTCGTTGTAAATGCCCAAGGTTACCTCGCCGTTGAAAGGTTGGCCACCGACATTGGCAAACTCCACTTCTACGGTAACCGTTTCTCCGTAATTTGGGGTGCTGTTGGCCATGTACGGCGGATTGAGCATCTGCAGCTCAGGCTGCAAATTGGGGTCTGGTTGAATGCCAATGACTGCTCCCTGCTGCGTATTGTAGCCGCCACTACCGCCTCCGGTTCCGGTAGAACCTGGATTGAGGGCATTGATGACAAAAAATCCATCGGAGGAGCCACCCCAGCCCCAGTTCATGTGAAATTTATTGCTGTCGTCGTAACCATCGCAAACAAAGGAATGTCCTCCGCCGCTGCCCACTCCACGATATTGCATCGGCCGAAGCGCATCCAGTTCCTGTTTCAACAGGTTGATCCATTGTGTTTCGGTGTAGGCGGACCTGGATACATATTGTACCGTATTGGGATCGTATTTAAAATAGGTTTTGAGTGCATTAGGCACATCGCTGGTATTTGTGCCGCTTCCGGCCGGGCTATAATTCATATCTACTGAAATACCGCAATGCAGCATCAGTCTGGAAATCCATTGGTCCGGAGAGTTTGGCTTCCAGGGCATCAGTCCCCATTGGTAAGCAGTGGCGCCAAAATCTGCTGAAAGGGTGCCATAATCGTTTTCCACATAGCTGTAAGAGCCAACGCCCTGTGCAGGGTGTTTCCAGTAGTACATCACCTGAGCCATGGCTGTGGCCACACAACCGGTGACCGAACCGCCCGGACAGAACATGTTTTCATTGGGGCCCTGGTTCCATTGTGTTTCAAGCAATGGTCCGATTCCGCCACTTTCCGGTACAGCAGGTGCTGCCGTTTGCAGGCTGTTCCATTCATGGGTGATGCCGGCTGTGGCCTTGATCTGGTGCTGCCGTACATAGGCAATTTCCTGCTCGTAGCCTTGCAGCCAGCTGATCAGCGCATCCGGCAGATTATTGGGATCAAAAGCGCCCTCGTTGGAATAAGCCAGGATAGGTTGCACGGCATCGTCGGCAGCTACCATGACAAATCCGGCTGTGACGTTCACATTGAAC
>JAEUUS010000679.1 GCA_016787545.1 Saprospiraceae bacterium | reverse complement strand
ACCAGACTGAACTCGGCTGTGGAGGCTGTTTTTTGATCGTCGGTGAGTTCGCGCTCCTTGCGCATGCCCGCGCGACCCGTAACGGCAATTCCTGCCAGGCAAACCAATACCCCGAACAACACGATCTGACCGCCCGTTTGTTGCGCCATTTCTACGATACCCACTTTGCCCGCTACCGGATGAAAGGCATAATACACCGGCGGAACCAGCGATCCGAAAGCGGAACAGAAGCCCAGCACCACAGAATTGCCGAGCGACATGCCCAGGTACCGCACTCCGAGTCCGTAGGTCAGCCCCCCAATACCCCAGAGCAAACCCATCAGATAGGTAAACGCTTTCACATGGCCTTCGGTGGCGCCAATAATGCCATTGAAATCAGGCACTGTGAGCCAGGCAGCCACAAAGGGTGCGATCAGCCAGGAAAATAAACCGCCAAACAGCCAAAACACTTCCCATGCCCAGGCCTGCACTTTTTTGAATGGCATATAAAAACTGCCGGAAGCGATCCCGCCGATGGTGTGGAAGAGAATACCGAGGAACATGAATAGAGTGGTTTAGTGTTTTGGTGGTTTAGTTGGAGGGGACTCACAAAGATAAAACGGGGAAGATGGGATTGTGGATAATTCCAGTGCTGGTTTTACATTGGGTAGGGCGCCAAAGAAATGAATTAAATTGAGTCTATGGTTTGGATTTTGGCATAACCTTCGGACAAAAAAAGGAATCATTCGGACATCGTGAATTGTTTTTCGGACATTTGGCACTGCCTGCCACGATAAAAATGAATTAACTTTCTCAGCGGACGAAGTGTTTTTGGCCGCTTTTCTCCAGTAAAAATTCTGCGAACTGATTCCTGTAATATGAAAAAACAATATCTGCTCTCGGGCCTTTTTGCCCTTTACTTTTGTTTCAATCTCTGTGCTGAAAATCCAATTGATTTTTGGCTGATGCGGTTTTTACAGGTAGGCGCTCCTCCAACCTGCTCTATCAGCGGTCCGGATTATGCGTGTGAGAATACAAGTGGGATCACTTTTACAGGACCTGCAGGGATGGCTACCTACACCTGGAGTATTACCGGTTCAGGAAGTATTGTTGGCCCAACCAACCAGCAATCCGTTAGTATTACTTCAGGGAATTTTCCACTTGATTTTAATCTGGTGCTAACAGTGACGGATGCCAACAATGGCAGCAGCACATGTGACAAAACCGTATATATCTATTTACCGAAACCACAGGCCAATATTACCATTAACCCGAGTCCGGCCTGTTTGGGTGCTACGCTTGATCTATCCATCATTGCTGCCTCCAGCTCCACCGTGGCCTGGTCAGGAGAAGGTGTCACGGATCCCGATGGTACTTTTATTCCGGATGGATTTGGTGGCTTTATTAATTTAACCAACGCCGTAACCACCACTTCCGGGCTACACACGTATTCTGTTACCGTTACCTCTGACTATGGATGCGTAAACTCCGGTACCGCTACAGTGACGATCGGACAGCCCATTAATTTAAGTGCCTCCGTAACCAATACCTGTGGTGGTGGCAGCACCGGCGCCATTGATTTGACTGTTACCAACGGCACCCCGGCATTTACCTATAGCTGGACTGGAGGAGTCACCACAGAAGATCGAAGCAATCTTGCAGCAGGAACCTATACCGTAACCGTATCCGATGCTGGAGGATGCTCCAAAACCATCTCTGCAACGGTTGGACAAAATCCGCTGCCTAACGCCTCTATAAGTATTGCGCCTAATGATTCTTTCTGTCTTGGCTCTAACGTAACCCTGACGGCAGGTGGCGGCGTTTCATATCTGTGGAGCAATAGTTTGACCACAGCTGCAATTACAGTCTCCCCTCCTTCAGAAGCCTTTTATTTCGTAACGGTAACCGGCGCCAATGGCTGTACAAATAATATTGGCGCTTTGATTGTGCCACGTACACCAATTTCCTTGAATTCGCCTTCAATAGTCCAGCCCACTACCTGCTTGTCCTCAGATGGAAGTATTTCGCTTAATATTTCGGGTGGCTCCGGCCTTAATTCTTACAACTGGAGCACGCCAAACGGCAGTGGTTTGGTGCCGACACAAAAGAATCAATCCGGCCTGACTGTTGGTACTTACAATGTGACAGTGACAAGCAGTTACGGTTGCACCGCTACCGCCTCTTATATACTAACCGGCCCTGGCGGTTG
>JAEUUS010000668.1 GCA_016787545.1 Saprospiraceae bacterium | reverse complement strand
CCCTTCACTTTCGGCCGACCAATGCTGACGTACTGAAAACCAAGCTCTTTCATTTGTTCGGTATCATAGACGTTGCGGCCGTCGAAGATGATTTTTTCGCGGAGAAGTGAAGCAATTTGGTCGTAATCAGGCGTACGGAATTCATTCCACTCGGTCATGATGGCCAGGCAATCTGCGCCTTCCAGGGCTTCGTACATTTTATTACACAGGGTAATGCGGTTACCGTAAATGCTCCGCACATGCTCCATCGCCTCGGGATCGAAGGCGCGCACGCGGGCGCCCAGAGCCAGCAGCTCGTCGATGATCACCAGAGCCGGAGCCTCGCGGATATCATCGGTATTGGGTTTGAATGCCAGTCCCCACACACCGATGGTTTTGCCTTGCAGGTCGTTCTTGAAATGCTTTTTGATTTTTTTAGTCAGCACACCTTTCTGGATGCTGTTTACTTTCATTACAGATTTCAGGATTTTGAAATCGTAGGAATATTCTGAAGCCGTTTTGGCCAAAGCCTGCACGTCTTTAGGGAAGCAGGAGCCTCCGTAACCAATGCCCGGGAACAGGAAACGTTTGCCAATACGGGAATCAGAACCCATACCGATGCGCACCTGATCTACGTTGGCGCCAACTTTTTCGCAGAGGTTGGCAATTTCATTCATGAACGAAATACGGGCTGCGAGGTAGGAATTGGCCGCATATTTGGTCATTTCCGCACTGCGCTCGTCCATGAAATAAATGGGGTTACCCTGGCGTACAAACGGCTCGTACAGCTGTTTCATCAACTTTTTGGCCTTCTCGCTTTTGGTGCCCACCACTACACGGTCGGGTTTCAAAAAATCATCCACGGCCACTCCTTCACGCAAAAATTCCGGATTGGAAACCACGTCGAATAATTTTTTAGGCAACTTTTCAGCCATAATTGCCGCCACCTTTTCGGCAGTACCCACTGGCACCGTGCTTTTGTCTACAATCACTTTATAGTCGGTAATGATACCGCCCAGATCGCGGGCCACGCCCATGATGTACGACAAATCGGCAGAGCCGTCTTCGCCGGGAGGAGTGGGAAGGGCCAGGAAGATGATGGAGGCCTGTTTTACGGCCTCATTCAGGTCGGTGGTAAAGTGCAGGCGACCTTCTTTGGTATTGCGTTCGAACAACACATCCAGTCCGGGTTCGAAAATGGGGATTTTGCCCGCGCGGAGGTTTTTAACTTTTTCCTGGTTGATGTCAACACAAATAACATTATTTCCCGTTTCTGCGAAACAGGTTCCTGTAACCAGCCCTACATAGCCGGTACCAACAACTGCGATGTTCATGTAATATTTTGGTGTGGTGAGTGTACCGGGATTTAATCCGGCATCTGTTTTTGGAAATTGAGGCGCAAAGGTAGGGCTTACCAAAGGATGCGGGCAAGTGCCGCCGCATTTTTACACCTGACTAACAAATTGTGGTTATCCTTCATGTATTGCCCTACTTTTGGCCGTAAAAGACTTTGGATATGAAATGCGCTTGTAACAATCAGATTTCCCGGAGGTGGATACTGCCTTTTTTGCTGCTGCTGGGATTATACTTTCCGCTTTCAGCCCAAAAAAACGGGTCGAATATTGTGCCAAATCCGAGTTTCGAGCGGTATTCCGGCGCCCCCATCGGCTGGTCGTACAAGGGTTCATTCTTTGGGGAGGTAGTAAAATACTGGTTTAGCGCTACCACAGCCAGTCCGGATGTTTATGGACCAGATGTTCATGTTCCGATGGACTGGGCGGAGAAGGGATTTGGCGCACAAAAAGCGCGTACAGGCAAGAGTTTAGCCGGACTCACGCTTTATGGCTGCACCAATGGGAAGCCGCATTGCAGAGAATACATCGAAATTCAGCTTTCAGAGCCGCTGGTGATTGGCCAGGCTTATTATGTGGAATTTTGGGTAACACATTTACCTAAATCGTTGCAAATCAACAATCTGGGCGCATACTTTTCTGTTTCCGAAATTAAACGCAGTACCGATGAAATCCTGATCCGCGAGGCGCAGGTTAAGGCTACTGATCTGGTAGCGGCGCCGGGTGGCAAATGGGTGAAGGTGAGCGGACAATTTGTGGCCAAATACGAGGCAGAGTTTATCCTGATCGGTAATTTCAGCGACGATTTTAACACCCTTTCGATTGTGCCGCGGGAGGATTGCTTCAACTACGCCTATTATTACATAGAAGATGTGCTGGTAAAAAAGATCCCGCCTTTTAAGCCCGTGCCGGTTAAACCGGACGACCTTACCAAACAAACACTGGAAGTAGGCAAAACGATTCAGCTGAAGCACATATATTTCGAATTCGACAAAGACGAACTCATGCCGCGCTCCTATGTAGAGCTGAATAAACTCCTGAAAATCATGCGGGAAAACCCCAAACTCAGCATTGAAATTGTGGGACACACCGATGCCCTTGGCGAAGATGCCTACAACCTCGATCTTTCCAAAAGAAGGGCCATGGCAGTGGAAAAATTTCTGCTAAACAACAAAATCAACAAAACCCGCCTGCGCTCAAAAGGTGAAGGTGAATCCAAGCCCATAGCCACCAACGACACCGATGAAGGCCGGGCCCAAAACCGTAGGGTGGAATTTGTGGTGATCAGGAAATGAGTGTTTGAGTGTGGGAGTGTGGGAGTTGGCGTGCGGCTGGGGTTTACCACTAAGCCACTGAGGGCACTAAGAAAGATTCTCCTTAGTGCCCTCAGTGACTTAGTGGTAAACCCCAGCCGCACGCCAACTCCCACACTCCCACACCCAAACACTCCCACACTCAAAAATTCTTCCACATCATACTTTCCACTGGCTTGTCGGTCCGCTCGGTGTATTTAGCGTTTTGTTTTTTATTGTAATAGTTGGCAATATCACCATCCACAAGGAAGTAAATCAATTGCCCGATGGGCATACCTGCGTACACGCGCACGGGCATAACGCAGGAGATTTCCAGGGTCCAGGTGTTGCAAAAGCCCACATCTCCTTTGCCGGCAGTTGCATGGATGTCGATGCCCAAACGGCCCACGCTGCTTTTCCCTTCCAGAAAAGGCACGGAGTTATGGGTTTCGGTGTATTCTTCTGTTACACCCAGGTAAAGGGTACCAGGTTGCAGCACAAAACCATCTTCCGGAATCTCAAACACGTTGATCCGGTTGTGTTTTTTAGCATCCAGTTGGTGATCCTGATAAACCGCAAGATATGCTCCCAGGTGTACATCATAAGAATTGGTTCCCAAACACTCAGGGCGATATGGCTCAATTACAATTTGGCCGGTTTCGATGGACTCCAGGATTTTTTTATCGGTCAGGATCATGTGAAATGTGGGGAATGGGTGAAATATGGGGAATGTGAAAAAGTGCGCAAAAGTATGTCGTGAACCTTAACTTTTTGCTCAATTCTATGTTCTTATTTTTAACGTGATGATTTTACAATCCATCCTTTCCTGATGAAAAAAACACTTGTATTAGGCGCCACCAACAATCCAGAACGATATGCCTATCTCGCTGTGGGCCGACTCCTGCAACACAAACATGAGGTGGTTCCGGTGGGCATCCGGCATGGGGAGGTGCATGGCCTCGAAATCCAGGAAGGTAAACCCGAAGTAAAAGACGTGGATACCGTTACCCTTTATGTGGGTCCGGCCAGGCAGCCAGAGTATTACGACTACATTTTTTCACTAAACCCCAAACGAATCATCTTTAATCCGGGCACTGAAAATCCGGAGCTGATGCAAATGGCCCGTGAACGTGGCATCGAGGTTGTGGAAGGGTGTACCCTTGTGATGTTGTCCATTGGGGTGTTTTAGTACACGTTTTGGCTGTAATTCAAATGTTAAATAGTTTTAAAATTTCTGTTTTCTCCAGAAATTTGCCGGTGACAAAATTTTCTTCGTCACATAACGTGACCCTTCTTCCTGTCGGCGTATAAAAAGCACAAAACAAAAAACGCATCTCCCGATGTGGAGAATTTAGTACGGTAGGAAGATTGTTTTCATTTGGTTTTTGGGCCGCTCGACGTAATGTCGAGCGGTTTTTTTATGTTATAACTTTTGAAAG
>JAEUUS010000698.1 GCA_016787545.1 Saprospiraceae bacterium | reverse complement strand
TTTTTAGCCTATCTGGAGAAAAAAGTACGCCACAAAGCCCGGCAGTTTCCGGGGCGATTGCAGCCGGAATTATTGAAAAAAGTGCGTCGTTGGTATGATTTTGATGAATATTTCAGCGCGCCCATCTGTGGATTTGCTTCTGCGGATGAATTCCATGTCCAGGCTTCTGCCAAAAATTTCATCGCGGGTACGCGCGTGCCCACGCTCATTGTGAGTGCGCTCAATGATCCTATCCTCACACCTGAGTGTTTTCCGGTAGAGATTGCCATGGAACATCCTTTTTTGCATTTGGAACTTACCTCAGGCGGTGGCCATTGCGGGTTTGCAGCGCGTGGCGGAGGGGAGTATTCCTGGGCGGAGCGGCGGGCGTTGGGTTTTGTGTGTTTAGTGACGGGGTGACTTAGTGACGGGGTGACTGCCAGTCACCCCGTCACTAAACACACAAAACCTAACGCGCATTGCTTTTTTCGAAAATTCCATTATTTTTGAAGGAGTAACGCTTTATTGACTCGTCCAAGGTGGGTTTTTCCAACACTGTACTGTCGGGGTGACTGCCAGTCGCCCCGACAGTACAGTGTTGGAAAAACCCACCTTGGACACTCCCAATCCCCTTCAAACCAACATGCTATTCCAATCAAACACTGTCTACCACATTTACAACCAAGGGAATAATCGGCAGCAAATTTTCTTTTCAGATGAAAACTATTTGTTCTTCCTTAAAAAGATGAGAAACTTTCTGCTGCCCTATGGCGATCTGCTTTGTTATTGCTTAATGCCCAACCATTTTCATTGGCTTTTTTATGTTCGAGAGGTGACACTGCCTGTTTTTACTGACGGGGTGACTGCCAGTCACCCCGTCAGTAAAAACAAACATCGTACCTTTAATGATTCAATTGGAATCCTTTTAAGATCCTATACCCGGGCTGTAAATATTCAAGAGAATAGAACTGGTGCTTTGTTTAGAGAGGAAACAAAGGCTAAAGATGGTTGGGAAAATTTCCATCTGTCCGTTACACATCCCGACTATGGTAAATTGTTAAATGACTGGGAATTATATGGTATTCATTGCTTCCGATATATTCATCATAATCCGGTAAAAGCCAGATTAGTTGATGAGCCGGAAGATTGGCTGTATTCTTCATATTTAGATTATTCTGGTGCTCGAAAAGGCACTTTGTGTAATCAGGCCCTTGCCAAGGATTTGCTTGGATTGAGTGAGGTTTAGTGACGGGGTGACACGCAGTCACCCCGTCAATCCTCCTCCGGATTCCCCAATGCCCGCCGTTTCCACTTTGGGCCATGAAATTTCAGTTTCCGGATTTCTTCTGCAAAAAGAGCTTCCAGCTCAAATTCACTGTCGATGAGGTAATCCTCTCCGCTCAATCCGGGATATTGGGCAGGAAGGAAACGCTTTTGATCCTTGTCCCAATAGTGTTCAAAAATCAGTTTGCGACTGAAAATGGTTCGGCCGGAATGTATGCCCATATCGTCGCCGGCGAGTATGCGGTACACCAAGGTAGCTTCGATTTTTTCGGGAGAAATCAAGCGGTATCGTGTGTTGACAAACTGATGCGCGGTAGATCCCAATAACCATTTGCCTTCGGATTCAAGTAGCACCAGCACGCAATGAAGACTATCGTTTATGCTTTGATATAAATTCAGGATTTCAGATCCATAACCGCTCCCCCAGCCGTAACCATAGGTGAGGAGCATACCGGTTTTTGAATCTATCCGGGGCGCATTATCGCCATGAAAAAAGTTGAGTGATGTTTCTCCCATACGTGCCCAGGCCTGTTGCCGCCGGTCGAAACAAACAATAGTTCCTGTTTCCTGAGTTTTAAACCAAAGTGCCAGTTCCTGTTCGGAATCTGCATCCAGGTTGCCTAGAAGTACATGCACAGGCTGGCTGGGGAATGTGTTGCCAAACACTTTTTCCCATAGTCGCGGAGAAACTTCTTTACCGTTGTTCTTTAGAAAAGTGTCTGCCTCAACCGGGCTGAGTATTCGTGGTGCCTGCAACGGCTGGTTAATCTGACTTTTACATGGTATTGCAGGTAAAAGCCAGATTAACCAACTGAAGACAGCCCATGATTTCATGGTAAACAGTATTTACAGGTAGCTCTTGGTTTCGTTCAGCGCTTCTTTCAAACCGCTGGCATCGGTACCGCCAGCCGTAGCAAAGCCTGGCTGGCCGCCGCCGCCGCCTTTGAGGAACTTCTGAGCAAGTTCGCGCACGATGGTTCCGGCATTGAGGCTTTTTTCTTTCACCAGCGCATCGCTGATCTTGATGGTCAGCGATGGTTTGCCATCGGCA
>JAEUUS010000531.1 GCA_016787545.1 Saprospiraceae bacterium | reverse complement strand
AGCGATGATTTCGATCACGATTTGCTGCACGGCTGGCGCGCCGAGTTGATGGGCGCCGAATTGGTAAACTGGATGAAAAAAGGCGGCAAGGTGACGGTTCGCTGGGGCGATGGCGAATGCCATTTATCCATGTAGTTCACTCAGGATATATCAGGTATTTCTTTCGAATGTTTCGATACAGGTTCAGGTCTTCTTCCCAGGAGGCCCTGATTTCTGCTTCGCTTTTGCCCTCGATGATTTGATGGCGCAACTGTCGGTTTCCGGCCAGCAAGTCAAAAAACAGGTCCTCCCGGAAAAAGCGTTCTTTATTCGGGAATTCCTGGTAAAAATCAAGCAAGTACCTGATATTCAGCTGTTTTTCCGCCCTAATGGAGTCAACGGACAGGTTTCTGAAGTCCATACCGCCGCAAAAATTACCAGCAAACAAAGGGTTTTTATTGCCTTTATTGGGCTGTGGCATAAAGGAAAACGTGTCGCAGGGGAAATCCGGGTGCCCAACCAATTCAAAAGGAGTTTCCGTGCCCCGGCCTACGCTACAGGTGCTGCCTTCGAACAGGCAAACGGATGGATACAGCAAAATAGCGCGCTCTGAGGGCAGGTTGGGCGATGGGGGTATGAGGGGCGTAAAGTGCGTGGAATGGGTATAGTTCAGGCAGGGTACAACCGAGAGCAACAATTGTTCCGGCCGATAAATCCAGAATTCGCCAACAAACAAGCGGGCCAGTTCACCAACAGTACATCCATGCACAATGGGTATGGGTGCAATGCCGATAAAGGAAGTAAGTCGGGAATCCAGCACCGGGCCATCTACGTAATGCCCGTTGGGATTTGGCCTGTCCAGCACCAATACCTGTTTGCTTTGCTCTGCACAGGCTTCCATGACATAAAAAAGGGTGCTGATATAGGTGTAAAAGCGGGCGCCAACATCCTGAATGTCGAAAATGAGCACATCTGTACCATCCAGATCTTCGGCCTTGGGTTTGCGCCGTTTGCCGTACAGGGAAACAATGGGGGCGCCGGTTCTCAGGTCGTAGCCATCCACCACGTGTTCGCCGGCATCGGCATCTCCACGAAAGCCGTGTTCCGGGGCAAAAATGACAGAAATACACACGCCCAAACGATGCAACGTGTCGGCCAGGTGTGTTTTTCCTACCATGGAGGAATGATTGACCACCAGCGCCACGTTTTTGCCGCGCAATAGCGGCAGGTATTGGTCAAAACGTTCGGCGCCGATAATGATCCGCTCCTGTCCGGTGTTTTGCCCGTTTAGCGGCAGGCACAGGATACAACACAACAGGACTGTCAGGCAAAAGGATTGCCTGCATTGGGAAATAGAAAGGCTAATTGGTTGATACTTCATGGAATACTTCCCGCAAAGATTCCAAATACTGCTCCAAATTCCCGTTTTTTTCTGCGGTGATCAGGGCTGAGCCAATAATAGCCAAATCGGCTTCGCGGGTAACCAGGGCTACTTGTTCCGGACTGGAAATACCAAAGCCAATGCCTGTGCGGTTCTCTGGTCGGGCCGCCTTGATGGTGGCAATCATTTGGCTTAGGTTTGGATGCAGGCTGAATCCGCTGCCGGTTATTTTAAAATCCGACATCAGGTAAAAGAAATCATATCCCTGGTTGAGGATAGACTCCAGGCGGGCCGGTGAGGTGTTGGCGGCCAGTACCGGAACCGGCTGCACTGCCGAGCCGGGTGGAATAAAAGAAGCCGCTACGGATACAGGCAGGTCCGGTATGATAATATGGCGTATGTTCAATTGTGCCAGAGCAGTTATAAATTGTTGAAAACCATAGGCGTAAATCCGGTTCAGGTAACTCATTACCATGATTTCCTGCTCCGGAAACCGGGTCCTGATTTGGGCTATGGCTTGCAGGCAGTTGGCTACATCCACACCTTGCTCCACTGCTACCCGGCAGGCTTCGGTAATGATCGGCCCATCGGCAGTAGGGTGCGAAAACGGAATTTGTAATTCCAGCACCTGCACACCAGCCATGGCATAAGCGCTGGCGGTGCGAATACTGGTTTCGAGGGAAGGATAGCCCAGCACCAGGTGGGCCATTACAGGAATGGGCCGGCGGGAATCTTTCATGGTTGCAGAAGGTGTTGTGCGTAGGCTTTCAGGCTATTTTCCTGGAAATGACGCATGGTGATGAACAAATCTTTTTCGCCCCGGCCGCTGGCATTGATTACAATGATTTGATTTTCATCGAGTTGTGGAGCCAGTTGAAAGGCATGGGCAAAAGCGTGGGCCGATTCAAGCGCCGGTATAATGCCTTCTGCCCGGGCGAGTTGTTGTACAGCTGCCAGTGCTTCAGCATCGGTAGCAGTAGTGAATTGCACCCGGCCATCGTCGGCCAGGCAGGCCAGAATGGGACTTACGCCACAATAATCCAGACCGGCGGAAACGGAGTGGGTTGAAGCGATGTTTCCGGTTTCGTCCTGCAGGAAATAGGCGTGATATCCTTCAAAAATGCCTTTTTTACCCCGTTCCACCTTGGCGGCATGTTGGCCAGGGAGCATGCCTTTCCCGCCGGCTTCCACGCCGATTAACTGCACGGAGGGTTCGTCCAGAAACTCATAGAACATACCCATGGCATTGGAGCCTCCGCCTACGCAGGCAATGCAGTAATCCGGCAAACGGCCGGTGGCTTCGAGGCATTGTTCGCGGATTTCTTCGCCCACCACTTTTTGGAAAAAAGTATTCATCACCGGATAGGGGTGCGGTCCTACTGCCGATCCGAGCAGGTAATAGGAGTCGGGATGCTCCACCCAGTCCTTAAAAGCGGCAATAACAGCATCGTTGAGTGTTTGACTGCCATCAGTCACGGGTACCACGCGCGCGCCCAGGAGTTCCATCCAGTATACATTGGGGCGTTGGCGTTCGTAGTCTTTTTTGCCCATATACACGGTACAATCCAGCCCGAAACGGGCGCAAACGGCTGCGGTGGCATAGCCATGCTGGCCGGCGCCGGTTTCGGCAATGATCCGGGTTTTGCCTAAGCGTTTGGCCAGGAGTATTTGTCCGATACAGTGCGTGATTTTGTGTGCGCCGGTATGGTTCAGGCCTTCGTTTTTGAGAAAAAGACGGGCGCCACCCAGCGTTTTGGTCAGACTGGGCAAGGGGGTAAAGGCGGTTGGACGGCCTGAGAAATGCTGGAGCGCTTCTTTGAAATCTGTGAGGAAAGACTCATCCCTGGAGAAATGTTCGAATGCTGCGGCTATTTGTTCCAGTCCGGGCAATAGTACTTCAGGAACGTACATGCCGCCGTAGGGCAGGGAGGAGGATGCATCGGCGGATTCGGGGTAGAAAAGACCTTTGCCCTGGAGGATGCGTGCTTTGTATGGAGATGTGGTTGTGAGCATGTGTTTTACTGTATCGGTACGATGATGCAAAGATTCAAAAAATATTCCCGTATGCGCAAGGGGCGAACGGGATTATTTTTTTGAGCGGGCTTACCAGCGCATTAATTTTTGGGTGAAGATACCTTCTGAGCTTTCCAGGGAAATGAGGTAGATGCCTTTAATGCCGGAAGGGCGACTCATTTTCTGAGTCACCCTTCCTATTGTGTTCATGGTATGTAGATGCAGGCTATTCTTCTATCACGTACCGGTGCACGTGTTCCAGTTCAGTTCCGTGGTTATCCCTTGCCCAGAGTCGGAATTCGATCACATCACCCTGACCTAAGCCGCCGGGCCCGGGCAAAGCGAGGTTGTTGATGAATATTTCGGCGTCGAAGGATAAGGAGTTGGTTTGAATATAATCGTCGCCGCGCAGGATGCCGCCAAAGTTATCGTTCACGAAATAGGAAAAATCCCATTCTGTGATGAACTGATCGTCGGAATCCGGGTCAGTGGTGTTGATTTGAACGCCGAAGGTGAGGGCGTCTCCAACGGTTTGAGTGTGGGAAAGGTCGTCATCGTACCAGCGGGCATCGAAAGTTTGCAATTCCAGTGGGTAGGGGTCGTCTTCACATCCGGCAAGGAATAACAGACTCAAGGCAGCTAAAGGAAGGATTTTGTTTTTCATGGTGCTGTAATTTTGATGCAAACCTATGGGAGGAAGCGGGGAATAGGCAAGAAAATGGGCTGCTTTAATGTGGGTTTAACCTTTAACGAATATAAATTATTAATTTAACTTAAATGTATTTAATTGTTAGTTAGTTATATATCCGCTGCTCGCCTAACAGTAAAACCTTGCGCCTTGCGCGGGTCTTACGACCCCGCAACACGTATCGTGGGCTTATCCGCCTTACGCGCCTGATGGGGCTGCGGGGGCGTAAGACCCGCGCAGGGCGTTGGGTTTTGCCTCGCGTGGATCTTACAACCCCGCAACACGTATCGTGGACTTATCCGGTTTACGCGCCTGATGGGGCTGCGGGGGCGTAAGACCCGCGCAGGGCGTTAAGTCTGCTTCAAACGCGTCTGAGTGGATGCTTTTTGATCAGCTTCCTCGCTTCAACGCTCCACCACAAGCACCTCCACCCCTAATACCATTCCTGCTGCATCCATCACCCGAACAAAATAACTACCCGCAGCCCATCCGCTCAAAGGCACCTGCCGCTGTATCCGTCCACCAGCAGGCTGGAGGTGCTCGGAGTACAAGCACCGGCCGTTCAGGTCCACGATTTGAAGCTGTACATCTGCGGCTGGCAGGTTTTTGAAGGCCAGTTGGAGCCAGTCGCTGGCAGGATTCGGGTACAGGGCCCACTCCATGGATGCTGCTCCGGGGTTTTGAACGCCCACGCTGGTGCCGGGCGCGCCCGGGGTGCCATCCGTGGCGTAACTGGGTTTCCAGCTGCTGGCAAAGTGGTTGTCCAGATCAGTAGAAACGAGTTCCAGGGATTTTCCTGCCAGGGTAGAAGCCTCTGGCCAGGGTGCATGGTTGTTGTAGCGGACAAAATCAGCCAGCAGGCCGCTGGCATCGAACAGGAAGATCTTTTCTCCTTCATCGGCCAGTTTGCCGCCAGTCCATTGGAAGACTTGGTAATTGGCATTGGCCGGGAAGTTCGTGGCATCCTTAGCCACCACCAGATATTCGTCGGCGGCAATGCTGGCGCCGGGCGGGAAGCTGAAATCCACGGCGCCGGCCAGGGTGTACCCGCTCAAATCCACTGCCTGGGCGCCCGGATTGTGCAATTCCAAAAATTCGCCGAGGGTACTCATGGTATCCCAATATAAAATCTCCGAGAACATGATCTGGGGTTGACCCGGGTAGTCAGGAAGCGGATTAGCACCCAAATTCGCACCGTCCGAACCGGCGCCAATAGCTACAGAACCAGGCAATAAATGAAAATCGTACTGGGTCGGATTCACAAAATGGGGGTCGGCGGTCCAATTGTCGTTGCCCGTCAGGGTATCCGTTCCGGAAAGACAATGCGAGAGCGACAAGCTCGAGTACCCATCTGCAATATAGGCGTCCAAGGCCGCATTGGAGACAATGCAATTGGTAATGACGCCATTTCCGCCCAGCGAACCGGGATTTTTCTCATACGCTGAAATGCCGCTCTGATTGCCGAACAGGGTGCAGTGATCTACGGTTACCGGCGACTGATCTTTCAATGCAATGCCAATGGCGGTGTAGGCAATGGTGTTGTTCCGGATCAAGGCAGAACTCTGCTGACCCACTGAAATGCCTTTGTCGAAACAATGGTAGATGAAATTGTCCTCGATGAGCAGGTTCTGGCACTGCTCGCCAATGTCGAGTCCGTCGCAGTTG
>JAEUUS010000519.1 GCA_016787545.1 Saprospiraceae bacterium | reverse complement strand
GATGACAACTCACGTTGTTTTTAGCATGTGGCGATTTTGTCGGCAAAATCATCGTGGGCAATCAAGCCGAACGCTTTCTGCGCAAATCTGCGGAAAAATCTGTGAAAATCTGCGGGAAAACCTACGCGAGGAAAGTTTCCCACAGATTTACGGGGATGAACCGCTGATTTTTGCAGAGACGTTGGGCTTGGCGTTATATCGCAGTTTGGCCAGGTCTTCCATTCCCCCCATCGTTCATCGTCCCAATTCAAAGCTTTTCCAAAGCACTTCTTCCGGTACAGGCGCTTCAAGTTGAATGGTTTCCATGGAAATCGGGTGGATGAATCCCATTTTCCAGGCATGCAGGTGTATGCTGCGGTCGGGATTGGAGCGACGGGCGCCGTACTTGACATCCCCTTTCACCGGACAACCGATGGCTGCCAGCTGGGCGCGGATCTGATGATGGCGACCAGTAATGAGTCGGATATGCAACAGGTGGTAGTGGGTGCTGCTGCCTAATAGTTTGTATTGTAATTCTGCGCGTTCGGAGCCGGGTTGCTCTGAGTCAAATGCATGACTGGTGTTTTTTACCGCATTCTTTTTCAAAAAATGCACCAGTACGCCTTCCGGCTGCGGCGGTGGATTGTGCACTACCGCCAGGTATTCTTTTTGCACGTTCCTGCTCTGGAACAGGGCCGTAAACAGGGCCATGGTTTCGGCATTCTTGGCCAGCAATACCAATCCGCTAACAGGGCGATCAAGGCGGTGCACCAAATGCAAAGGATGCCCGCAATGCGCTTCGGCCTGCGTGAGCAAGGATTCATCGCCCGTTTTATCTGGCTGCGTGGGCAAACCACCCGGCTTGTTCAGGACGATAAAAGCGGGATTTTCGTGGAGGACGTTCATGGGACGATGGACGATGAACGACGGTATCATCTTAAGGGTAGCAAAAGATCCGGCCCGGCGTCAACGTAGCTTTGAATGGCGAAGGTACACGTTTACGTAAGGGTTTCAAACTAAGAGGGGTTTCCCGCAGATTTGCGCATGTCTTTTGATGGATTCGAGTGTGTTTTCAAACTAAGAGGGGTTTCCCGCAGATTCACGGAGATTTCTCCGCAGATTTTCGCAGAGGCGCTCGGCTTGGTTACTCACGGTGAATTTGACTATAATTTCCGTGAGTAACAAAGCTCAACGGCTTGTGCGAATGTTCTAAAACTAAGAGGGGTTTCCCGCAGATTCACGGAGATTTCCCCGCAGATTTTCGCGGAGGCGCTCGGCTTGGTTACTCACGGTGAATTTGACTATAATTTCCGTGAGTAACCAAGCTCAACGTCTTCTGCGAAAATCTGCGGGATAATCTGCGCGAATCTGCGGGAAACCCCTCTCGTACGATGACACACCAGCCTGGCCAGATCTTTCGCTACGCTCAAGATGACAACCGTCGTTGTTTCAGTCGTGCCATCGTCCATCGTTCATCGTCCTAAAAACACCACCCGCCTTCTTTCCGAACCACCTCGGCTACCAGTCGGCGTTTTTCCTTGACGTTGACTGGCGGGTATTTGGTGAAGCGCTTCACGCCCATGAGGAAGGTTTTCAGCAAATCGCCTTCCGCGAAGGATGCCAGGGCATCGGTGGCGTTTTTGGCCATGCGCGCCGTAGCTTCATGGAAGAACACCTGCAACATGGCGTCGTAAAACTCCTGGGAGTGTTTTTTCTCCATTCCAGCCAGCTTTTGGATGCGCAGCAGCATGGATTCGGCCGCATACAGGTCAATGAGCATGTCGGCCACGTTCATCAGGATTTCCTGCTCATCCTTGAGGTTGAGCTTGCCGTCCATCTGCATTTTGGCGCCGCCGCCGGCCACCATCAGGATCACTTTTTTGAAATCGGCAATAGCCTTGTGCTCTTCCGCATAGGCGCCTTCCAAACGTTCCATAGAGGGCATAGAAGTGAGCTCTTTCTGCACTGCCCAGGCCGGTCCCACAATGTCGAGCTGACCTTTCAGGGCGCGTTTGAAGAGCTGATCGACCATGAGCATGCGGTTGATCTCGTTGGTGCCCTCGTAAATGCGGTTGATGCGACTGTCGCGGTACGCGCGCGCGGCCGGGTATTCCTCGCTGAAACCAATGCCGCCGTGAATCTGCACGTTTTCATCCACGCAGAAGTCGGTAGTTTCGGAGCCGAATACCTTCAGGATGGAGCACTCAATGGCGTATTCCTCCGCAGCTTCCAGGGTGGCCTGACCGAATGATTTACCGGCCGCTTCTTCCTTGGTCTTTTTGTCGTGCATGCACTCGGAAGTGCGGTAGGCAGCGCTTTCTGCAGCAAAATTCCGGATCACCATCTCGGCAATTTTGTGCTGGATGGCGCCGAAATTGCCGATAGGCTGACCAAACTGTTGGCGTTCATTTGCGTAAGAAACGGCCATATTGATTACCTCCTTGTTGCCGCCAATACACATCACGCCGAGTTTGAAACGACCGATATTCAGGGCATTAAAAGCAATGAGGTGCCCCTTTCCAATTTCGCCCAACACGTTTTCGGCGGGCACTTTGGCATTTTCAAAAAACACCTGACGGGTAGAAGAGCCCTTGATGCCGAGCTTGTCTTCCTCAGCGCCCAGGCTGATGCCAGCCGTGTGGGCGTCTACAATAAAGCCGGTGAATTTCTCACCGCCAATTTTGGCAAACACGATGAAGAGATCGGCCCAGCCTGCGTTGGAAATCCACATTTTCTGGCCATTCAACACATAATGTGTGCCATCGGCGCTCAAATCAGCGCGTGTTTTGGCATTGAGTGCGTCAGACCCCGATCCAGGCTCCGTAAGACAATAAGCTGCCTTTATATCGCCGGTGATCAGTCCGGGGAGGTATTTCTGTTTTTGCTCTTCATTACCGAAATACAAAATAGGCAACATGCCAATGCCGGTATGCGCCGCAAACGGAACGCTGAAAGAACCCATCGGTCCAAAGACATCGGAAATGACTGTATTGGTGTTGGTATCCAATTCCGTGCCGCCGTAAATGGCCGGCATGTGGGCGCCAAGCAAGCCCAATTCACCCATTTTCTTCAGCAAAGCGGGCGCCAACCCTGGCTCCTGTTTTTCAATTTTGGCGCGGTTGGGCGCAATCTCGTTTTGAAGGAAATCAACGGCCATTTGTTTGACCATGAGCTGCTCCTCATTGAGCTCCTCCGGAATAAAGATGTCTTCCGGACGGCTGTCGCGGATCAAAAATTCACCGCCTTTGAGGATATCTGTGGCTTCTGCTATTGCTGACATGATGGGATATTGGTTAGAATTTGAGCAAAAATAAGTGGAAAACTCAATTTAGCGAATTTTCGTTACAAAGGTATTCCTTTCTGGCATAAGCGGAAACAGACCGACGATTATTTTTATTCTTTCAAACATTTTTAACAAAAATTACTGAATCGTCCTACTTTGCCGCCCACAATTCTGCATTCAG
>JAEUUS010000494.1 GCA_016787545.1 Saprospiraceae bacterium | reverse complement strand
TGTGTACATGGTTTATTGGGAAGGGCTGGATGGGCAGCGACGTGTGGACCGGCTCGTGCGGAATTGAGGAAGTGTTAAGAGCAGGTTGGGGATTTTCTTGCCGGGCCAAAAACTGTCCTTTTTCCGCCATTTTTCACCTTTCTTCAGTCACGTAACTCAGGCTATGCTTCTTCAAAAACGCAAAAACTGACGAAAAAAGCTCAAATTTTTGACTCCGTCAGAAAATCCCCAACATGCTCTTAACCCCAATATACTCTGAATAACATAGGTACGGGCAGCATTGGTTAAACGCTGCCTGATACCTCAATCTTCCCATCTACCCAGGTGCATCACAGAATCGCCGGTTTCCAGATGTTCCCAGAACAGGCTGTTTTTAAAAGTCCGGCTGATATCCTCGGCATCCGTTTGCAGATGTTTGATGTGCCACCAAGCCACATCATGGATATGGTCGTCTTCCATCGTGTTATTCAAATGAATGGCGGTGGGGTCTTCATCTTCAGCCAAATGGCATTCAATGATCAGGGTGAGGGCAAATAAATCGGTAGTGCTGTATTCATACACGTATCTGAGCGCACCCGCATGCACGCGCAACCCTGTTTCTTCCAGTACCTCTCGCTCGGCACCACGGTACATATCGGCATCAGAGGGTTCGAGGCGGCCGCCGGGCAAGCTCCAGTGCAGGCGACCAAAACGATCTTGTTGTTTAATCAAAAGGAATTCTTCGCCCCTGCGAACGAGGCCTGCTACGCGAATACGGTGGGTCATGGACGATGTGAACGATGGACGATGAACGATGGACGATGTGAGGGTGAACGTAATTTGGGCAAAGGAAGTTTAGTTTTTCGATATTTGTTTGGCTGGATTTTGGCAGGACTTAAAATGTGTACCCATTTAAAGGGCCGGACACATTTTTTTGCTGCAAAAGTTCAAACCTATACATTTGCTCCAGGTTTTGGAAGATGGCCGCATTGTCGTTCATCGTCCATCGTCACATCGTTCATCGTCCACCATTCTATTTATCGTGTCAAAAAAGGACTCTTTCGTTGCCGCCATACAGGCCGGGTATCAATTTTCAGGTTCTTCCATCGTATTGGGAGGCGCTATGTTGGATGCAGAGGCAATTCCAGGATTGCAGATCAAAATTCCACTTCGCAGCATGAACCGGCATGGACTCATTGCCGGGGCAACCGGTACGGGTAAAACCAAAAGTTTGCAGGTCATTGCAGAACAACTGGCAGCCAATGGTGTGCCTTGTTTGCTCATGGACATCAAAGGCGACCTCAGTGGTATTGCCATGCCCGGTACCGATAACCCGAAAATTACCGAACGCGCCGGTAAAATTGGAATTACCTGGCATGCGCAGGGCAATTCTGTAGAGTTTTTGACCCTTTCCGGGGAGAAAGGCGCACGTTTGAGGGCTACGGTAAGCGAATTTGGCCCGGTGCTGTTTTCCCGAATTCTGGGCCTGAACGACACCCAGGGTGGGGTAGTGGCAGTTGTGTTTAAATACTGCGACGACCGAAACCTGCCATTATTGGATCTGAAAGATTTTAAAAAAGTACTGCAATACCTGGGCAACGAAGGCAAGGCTGAAATTGAAGCCGAGTTTGGGCAATTCAGCAGCGCCACGGCAGGTACTATTCTGAGAAAGGTAGTGGAACTGGAGCAACAGGGCGCTGAAGCCTTTTTCGGCGAAGTATCCTTTGATGTGCAGGATCTGGCCAGAATGGATGAAAATGGTCGCGGTGTTATCAGCATTGTGCGCCTGACCGACATTCAGGATCGTCCCAAGCTTTTCAGCACCTTTATGTTGCAAATGCTGGCTGAAATTTATGCCTCTTTCCCGGAAAAAGGCGATGTGGAGCAGCCTGAGTTGTGCATATTTATTGATGAGGCGCACCTGGTATTCCAGGAAGCCAGCGCTGCGCTGATGCAGCAAATGGAAGCCATCATCAAGTTGATTCGTTCCAAAGGTGTGGGCATATATTTCATTACCCAAAATCCGGCTGATATTCCGGAAAGCGTATTGGCGCAGTTGGGTATGAAAGTACAACACTCGCTTCGCGCATTTACAGCCAAAGACCGCAAAGCCATCAAACTGGCTGCGGAAAACTATCCCATTACCGAGTATTACGAAACAGAAGACCTGTTGACCAACCTGGGTATCGGGGAAGCCATTGTGAGTGTATTGAATGAAAAAGGTATTCCCACCCCGCTGGCGCATACGCTCATGCGCGCACCTGAGAGCAGGATGGATATTCTTACGCCAACCGAAATAGACGGCATCATTGGTCGTTCGGCTTTGACCAGGAAGTATAACCAGGAAGTAGATCGCGAAAGTGCCTATGAAATCCTGAATGGCAAAATTGCGGAAGCACAGGAAATTCAGGCTGAGCAGCAACAAAAAACGGTTGCAACCAAACGGGAAAAAGAAGAACCCACCATGATTGAAACCATTGCCAAGGATCCGCTGGCCCGCCAGATTGGTCGTACAGTAGCCAGAGAACTTACCCGGGGACTGCTTGGTGTGTTGGGCTTGGGTGGCGCAAGTCGCTCTACGCGGAAGAAGACCAGTTGGTTTTGATGGTTTATTGAGGTGAGGAGGATTTTTTACCGCAGAGGCGCGGAGACGCAGAGGTGTAAATAATTGGTTGTCAAGTTCTCTGCGTCTCTCTGTCTCTGCGGTAAAAATAAAAAAGCGACTTAAAAGAAGACAGCTTCAGTTTGTAACTCTCTGATTGGTGCGGTATATATTCAAAAATTACACGCTTTAAATTGTACTCGCCCGGAGGCAGCTTGCAGTGTAATCAGATAACACCCTGTTCCGGGCAAAGCTTCGGTGGGTATGTCCAGTTTATTTTCTCCCGATTGGCCGTTTACGGTAGTTTGCCAGAGAAGTTTGCCGGTCAGATCAGTGCTGGTTACTGTCCAGGTTTCAGCTACGGCTGCATTCCATTCTAAGGTGCAACCCTGATGGGCAGGGTTTGGGAATAGCCGGGCATTCGTCTGGGGGGCGGGTTGGGTTGTACCGGTAGTAGTGGCATAACCAGCAAAGGCAAAATGCCCATGGTATCCCATACTTAAGTCCCAGGGGCGACTCATTTTACAGGTGGCGCCTTCTGCATCCCAAACCATCGGCATCCAGGTAGGGCCGGCAGGCGCAGTTTGGTTGCGTTTGCCCACGATATTCCCTCCAGGCTCCTGAAAATACACATCATTTCTGCTTACCTGATCCAGATTGGGTGTTTCATCCAGACAAAGGATGTCGTAACTAACGTAAGATGACTGATTAAATGCACCATAGTAATAACCCGATCCAAAATAGATCCGGTCGTCGGGACTTAAACAAGCCTGATGACTTCTGACAAAGTAATTTATTTTGGTTTTCAGGCCATGATTTTGCAGGCTGTAACTGAAAAGAATGCCATCGGTAACGAAATCAACCCCGTCATCATACGATCTGGAGGCTACCCCTGCAATGTCTCCATCGTATAAGCTGAATATCCGGCAGAAGTCAAGACTTGGATAAAATGGGTGGATAAATTGGTTGTTTAACACCAGGGGGTTGCTACCGTCTTTATCAATGCGCAACAGCCTGGAACCCCCAATGTAGATTTTGCCATCATTCAGCTCTACAGCATTGGCGCCAGGCTCCAGATCAGATTTTATGACTGTAAATGAAGAACCGTCTTTTTTCAGTCGGAATAATAATCCATCCCCAACAGAACCGTAGAGCAGTCCATCGCTGCCTTCAAAAAGATGACTAATGCGTTTGCGGTTCCATGCAGGCAATACAGCTGGCGCTTGCAAGGAATGCAACACTGTGAAATTAGCCCCGGTGGTATCCATTGCAATGATGCTACCATACTGATGGGCTCCTCCGTGGGTTAGTATGGCATATATCTTTTTATCAGAGCCAAGTATCATGGCGCCGGGATGATGCCCATTCTCAGAAGGTTCTGCAGGCAGGGTATAAGTTGCTTCATAGGCGCTACCATCCGGATTGCAGGATGCCAACACTACATCATCCAGCGATATACTATAATCGAAATAACGCCAGAAAAACAACTTGTTGAGGCCTGGATGCAGAAACAACGGTGACAAAAAATAGCTGTTAAAAGGCGCGGGAAGCGATTGTGTTTCTATAAGGTCAACAGATTGATTGTTAAAATTAACCCGGTATATCTGAACCAGTTGGGTTGGCTGGCTTGAAGTGAGGGTCATATAAAACAGGTCTCCGTTCAAGCCCCTAAGTAGTGGCCCCTGGATATTGGCCGTTGCATTGGCGGTGTAAAAAGGCACTGGACTGGAAGTTTCATCCTGCATACGTTGGATGAGGAGGTCGCCATTTTTTTTGCTAAGCAGGTAAAAGGCGTCGTCTGCTCCTCTGTTTAGGGAAATATTTGCGCCCAGTTCAGACTCAGGCGCCTGGTACAACAAGGAAATGTTGTAATCCGGAGTTATTTTGTATACACCGGCCATTTGTGCATTTCCTTTTATGGCTCCGTAAAAGTTTCCATCCGGCCATTGAACCGCATTTTGGTAAGCAGATCCGAAATCTATGGCTGGTTGCAGTGATACAATCTCCCAAGAGCTGCCATCGGTATTGCCAGCATAAAAAGTAAAGTCGGATTCTGTGGTTAGAATGCCGGTTAGTAATTTTCCATCCGGCATTTGTACAAAAATACTTGCCCAATTCAGAAACGATTGGGTAAAGGAGTGCACTGCAACAGCGCTGGAGCCGTCAGGTGCTACCTGATATAACGTAATCCCCTGCTGTATATCGTACAGACAGAGGTATAATTGTTGGTCTTGTCCTAATAGCAATCCGGAGGCTTGTTGCCAGCCATAAAAAGTTTTGATGACTTCTGGTTTGTTTGTGGTAAAGTTGAAGCGATACAAGACCACCGAACCCTTGTCTTCATCCAGACCTTTGGCTATTCCATATCCATACTTTCCATCCGGATGGATAACCATCTCGTCGATTGGTTTGAATCCTTTTTCCGTGTTAAAAGTGTGGATTGGCACAAAGGAGGAGCCATCCGTTTGTAATTTCCAGATGGATCCTCCTGCATTAGATTCATGAATCAAACCTGATTCAGAAAAACCATAGAAGAAATTTTGCGCAGGTACATAGTAAAATGAACCCAGCATCAGCAGGAAGGGTAGTAGTAGTTTTCGAGACATAAGTAAAGGTGTTTGCCCTTACTTAACGTATCATATTTGGCTTTCGCTGCTTTTTGCCTTGTTAATGTTTTATATTTTCTGTAAAAGGCGGGTGGAAAGCCCATGCTCTGTCTTCAACATCACCAAAAACAGCCCGGCATTTGCAAAGGCGCCTTCAGGGATTAGGAATTGGTTTTGACCAGATTGGTAAATGATGTTTTGCTCCCAAATCAATTGTCCAGCCAGATTTGTCACCCGTATTATGCCATTACCGGCTTCAGGTGAATTCAGCATAAGGGTTGTTGCGGAAGTGCTGGGATTGGGCTGGAGTTGGAAAGCAGCACGCGCATTTGTCAGATTTGTGGTTGGGCTGGATGGTGCAGGACCAATGTCTATTCGTCCGTTAACAAACAGGTTGGGGTTCCAGATATTTTGATTGTTCGAATTAAATGCCTCGTTTCCGCCACTTCCTGGCGGGAAACAGTTACTCAAAACAATATCTGATCCTGAGCCAGGTGCTGCAACAGTGGTAAAACAGATATCTACCAAAGGTGTGCCATCAGGTTTTGTAACAGGAAGTCCGGTAATACTTGCCCATCCAGCTAATAAACAATTTGGATCCACATCATTGAAGTAGGTTTCATCCCAATCCGGCAATTGGTAGTTTTCCAAATGGTGAAAGTCGAGAATGTCGGCATCCCATTGCAAGGAAAACTGGAAAGACTGCACATTAGTGAATCCTACCGATCTTAAAGGCACACAAACCACCTGATTGGGAGGGGCAACAGCGCTATCAACGGCTATTGCGAAACCAGGCGCCTGCGCAGATAAAGAGATGGAAAAGCATTGTAATAGGCAAAAGGAAACGAAAAGTTGAAGAAATTTCATGTTGTACAAAGGTTTGAAAAATATAAAATTGTTGTTGAAGTTGAATCAGTTATCTGATTTGGTAAACACTTAATATGCGCGTTGCACTACCTCCTTCCGTTTCCAGCGAAACCAAAAACAGTCCGGCATTTGCTAGGGCTTCTTCAGGAATTTGGAATTGGTTTTGACCAGATTGGTAATTTATACGCTGAGTCCAGAGCAGTTGCCCGGTAAGATTGGACACCCGGATAGCGCCATTTCCGGCTTCAGGTGATTCCAGGAAAAGGGTTGTGGAAGCGGTGCTGGGATTGGGTTGGAGTTGGAAATTCAGGGTCCGACCTTCCGGCATTTTTACCGCAGCGTTTGAAGGAATAATAATGATGTGGCCGTTGACAAACAGGCTGGAATCCCAAACATTTTGAGCGTATGCATTATAGGCTTCATGACTGCCGCTACCAGGTTGACCGCATCCGTATGCCAAAGAAATATCTGTAAAGTTTCCAGGCATTGCAATTACTTTAAAGCAGATGGAGGCTATGGTATCACCATCCGGTTTGGTAACTCCAACACCAGTGGGATCCGCCCAGCCCATCCATAAACAATGATTATTTTGGTGCCAGAAATCCAATGATGTCCAACCCGGCAGCTGAAGGTTTTCGACATGGTCAAAATCAACCACGTTTTCATCCCAACCAAGTATCACCTGAAAGGATGTAATCTTGTTAAAGCCATGAACCTTCAAATTCAGGCATACCACCTGATTCGGGGCAGCTGTGGCAGTGTCGAACGCAAAGTGAAAATTGGAAGCTTGCCCGAAGGCGTTTCCGGGTTGCAGCAAAACGGCAAACCCCAGGATGAGTAATTGGGAAAATTTCATATTATCGGCAGATTAGTGGATTAATAATATTTATCAATCCACAAATCCAATGCCTGCAGCAGATAAATGCCGTAAATATGTCAAATCACTGCACACTCAATACCTGGCTGCTCACCTCCTGCCCGTTTTTCAGGGTCACTTGATAAGCGCCTTTCATTTTGAGTGCTGTTGCCGGGATATCGAAGTAATTCTCGCCGGCTTTAACGCTTACCGGTTGCTCATAAACGGTTCTTCCGGTGGCATCAGTAACCATAATTTGCCATTGGCCAGCCTGAGCCGACTTAAAACTGATGCGTGAACCAGCGGAAGTAGGGTTAGGACTCAATTGAAAGGCCTGCGCAGGCTTGTTATTTACTTCGTTCAAGGCCGTGGTAGCATTGGGCTCCACAATTTCTACCGAACCCGCCACACTTAAATTCGGGTTCCAGGCGTTCTCCAACTGGGCATTATATGCTTCCGCCCCTCCGGCAGTTGGGTGAAAACCTTCGCTACCAGCGGTTATCTCGGTGCTGGTTCCTACAATAGATATAGCTTTGAAACAAACATCAGCCAATACCGCGCCATCGGGTTTGCTCTGCGATTTACCGCTGGGATCGGCCCAGCCCACCAGCAGCCGATTGGGTGCTACAAGATTGAAACTGGTAGCTGTTAAGCCAGGTAGCTGGAAGTTTTGTGTATGATCGTATTTCAATACGTTGGCATTCCAGCTAAGGGAATACTGGTAACTAAGGATATTGTCGAAACCCTGGGCAAACACAGGCACACAAACAACC
>JAEUUS010000466.1 GCA_016787545.1 Saprospiraceae bacterium | reverse complement strand
ATTTCACACCGATTCAGCACGGTACGTATGGCCGACCGCATCCTTTTTCTGGAACATGGTCAACTACTGGAACTTGGCACCCATGAAGAACTCCTGGCCAAAGGAGGAAAATACGCCGAGTTGTTCCGATTGCAGGCCAAGGGGTATTTGTAATGTTCCCCGGAATGATATTACGGGCAGCGCAGGTAGTTGGATAAAAAAAATGCCGGAATAGCACTCCAGCGTACAGGGCTCTTACTTTTGCCCACACTTTCCCTTTATCCATGGAACTATATCTGCTCTGCGCTTTCGCCTTTCTTGCCGGATTCATCGACAGTATTGTGGGTGGCGGCGGCCTGGTGCAAATTCCGGCCTTTTTTGTGTTGTATCCACAACTCAGCGTACCCAACGTAATCAGTACCAACCGGTTGGCTTCAGCGGTAGGTACCTCTGTAGCCGCGTTGAATTATGCCCGGAGCGTTAAAATCCCCTGGAAAACGGTATTATATGCAGGACTGACAGCCTCCGTTTTGTCGTACTTGGGGGCTACTGTGCAGAGCCTATTGCCTTCAGCCGTGCTAAAGCCCATCATTTTGGTGCTGATCATCCTGATAGCCATGTATACTTACCGGAAGAAAGACCTGGGGCATACAGAGCATTTCAAAGTGGCCCCGGAGAAACTGCACTGGTGGGCAGCAGGCATAGGCGGAGTATTAGGGTTTTATAACGGTTTTGTAGGTCCTGGCACAGGTAGTTTGCTGGTTTTTGGATTTGTATGTGTTATTGGGTATAGTTTTTTAAGTTCATCAGCCATTTCCAAGATCGTCAACGTGATAGCCGATGTGTCCTCGCTGGTGTTCTTTTTGATCAACAAACAGGTGCTGTTTCAACTGGCACTACCTATGATGGTGTGTAATGTAGCCGGTTCTTACCTGGGCAGCCGGATGGCTGTTTTGCGCGGAAATGCTTTTATTCGTCAGGTTTTTTTAGTGGTTGTTGCAGGTATCGTGGCGCGTTTTGCCTGGGATGTGATTAGGAGTTTGAGAGTCATTTAGGGGTCATTTTGAGAGTCATTTAGGGGGCATTTAGGGGTCATTTGGGGGTCATTTGGGGGTCATTTGGGAGGTCATTTAGGAGTCATTAGGGTCATTTATTGGTCATTGAGGGAGCATTTGTGGGACCAATTAGGAGTAAATGACCCCAAATGACCTTTAAATGACCCAAATGACTAATAAATGACCTTAATGACTCCTAAATGCCCCTCAAATGACCCTTAAATGCCAAAAAAAAACGGCTACTCCTTTGCAGGAATAGCCGCCGTAATATTTCAGGTTAAACGCTGATTACAGCGCCCACCACATTTTGTTGCCGAACAAGCCGGAGGCATCGATAGCCTGGCTTTGAATGGCTGCTTCCAGGTGCGCTTTGTTGTTGCCCGTTTCAGAAGTTGGATACGGGAAACGACGTGGTACACCCTGGCCAGGATATCCTGACTGAGGCACTTCCACGATTTCGGAAGGATAGCCTGTGCGGCGGAATTCAGTGAATGCCTCGCAACCATCGCCGAACAGTGCCAGCCACTTGGCTGTACCAAGAGCTCTGGCAGCATTCAAACCATAAGCAGCATCTGCAATAGCCAGATAGGCAGCATCAGCCGTTACGCCAAACTGATCGCAGGAAGCAACAACGGCATCCAGATACGCTTGCTTGTCGTTGTTGGCCTCAGCCTTGATGAACAACACCTCTGCGTAGGTGAACAGGATGGATGGATTTAAAGGATCATCACGGAATGCCGTACCGATCTGGGAAATAGCAGAGAACGGGTTAGGTTCTACGGTGCCGTTAGGTTGACCAACGTACTGACCAGCATTGTTTACATCAGCGTAAACCGGCAAACGTGGGTCATTAACAGCAAGCATCAGATCTACCAGCGTTTTGCTCACACAGTGGTCATTACGGCCATCGTTGTGTTTATTGCTGTAAATCGGGTTGGCGCCTGCGGTTGTAGCATCAACGTAGGACATTTTTGCATTCTCCGCATTGCTGGCAATAAGGTTAGCCGGGCTGCTGAGGAGCGTTTGCAATTCTGTAGCGTAAGCCGGTACTTTATGCTTGGCACGGTTGAGCAGACGAGCGCGTACAGAGTTGGCAAATTTTTCCCAAAGCGTCACATCGCCACCATAAATCAAATCGCCATCACCAAGATCGTCGCCAGCGGCGTCAAACATGGCAGCAGCATCTTTCAATTGCTCAATTACACCGGCATACACCGCTTCCTGACTGTCGTAAGTTGGTGTGAAGGTCCGCTCAGGATCCAATGCTTCGGTGTAAGGAATTTCGCCCCACATATCGGTCATGATAGCAAAATAGTATGCTTTCATGGTCATGGCCGCAGCACGCATGTTGCTTGGATTTGGCGCACGGTTGATGATATCCTGCAAATCAGCCAACGGGCCGCTGTACATAGCATCCCAGTGGGTAGTCAAAGCATCCGGACGGTATTCGTACCAGTCTTCATCAATGTACTGAATTTTAGCGTAGTGCTGAGCCCACAGACCCGCATAG
>JAEUUS010000456.1 GCA_016787545.1 Saprospiraceae bacterium | reverse complement strand
TAAAGAAACGAATAGATATATTGAAAAAACTATCTGCCCAAACAAGGATATCTTTGCTTTCGACAGACGACGAACTTAATCCGTGGACCAGGGTACTAATAGAACCTGGTGGACAGGCATCTGGAGTAGAAACGGATGACGACTCCCTTTGTATTGTAGACTACTATAATCATCCATTCGGAGATTTCAGAACCCGGGAGGAGTTAACAGATTTTGAGCTGGACGCTTTAAAGCAAATAATGGCTAAAACTTATCCCAATATATCCATAAACCATGCTTTGGATGGCCCGGTAATAAATGGCAGTTTTAACGAAGCAAGGCATCGAGTTAATCAACTTGCCATGTTTGAGCACCATTATGAGATAGTGCCTTTAGGGAAAAACGAATGGTTAAGCAAAGATGACAAATCTGAGCTGTTTGTTACCTTAATGACCGAATTCCACCTCCAAACAGGGTATAATCTTTGCCTTTTCCCCAGGAATTATAGCGAAATAAAACCAATAGAAGGAGGAAGCGATAGTGAAGAATACTGTTTGATCCTTTCTGATAATAAAACGGAAAAGATAATTTACAAGCAGCGCAGAGCCTCGTGGAACCGTTAGCGTGTTTCTAAAAAACCGGTAAAAAACAATCCTGTACAGCATGTGCACATGTCAAAAACAGAACATTAAACGATGAAAAACGGATACTCAGACGTGAACGGAATCAGGATGTATTATGAGGTTCACGGGCAAGGCAAACCAATTGTGTTGATACACGGAGGGGGTTCAACCATTGAGACAACTTTTGGGAAATTAATACTGCTGCTCTCCGGAAGCAGACAAGTTATTGCCCTTGAATTACAAGCACATGGACGAACCAACGATCGTCAGGCAGACCTGTCTTTTGAACAGGATGCCGATGATGTGGCTACACTGCTGCAAAACCTGAATATAAGCAAAGCTGATTTCCTTGGCTTTAGCAACGGTGGTACAACAGCCTTGCAAATAGCTATAAGGCATGCCGGAATAGTAGATAAGTTGATTTTAGGTTCAGCACTTGCCAAACGAGCCGGTGTTCCAGACTGGTTTTGGGGTTTTATGTCGCAAGCTTCGTTGGAAAACATGCCCGAACAACTCAAAGATGGCTACAAAAAAGTGGCAGCAGATGCCCATGGATTACAGGTAATGCACGACAGAGATGCCAAACGCATGGTGCATTTTACAGACATACCGGATGAGCAAATCAAAGCCATACAAGCACCAACACTTATCATAATTGGCGATAAGGATGTCATTACGCCAGAACATGCCCTTGAACTTCACCGGCAAATTTCAGCATCATCCCTGGCCATCATTCCAGGCGGCCATGGACAATACATCGGTGAAATAACCACCCTAACCGCTGATTTTAAAGAAAGCGACCTGGTAGTTCCCATGATAGAAAAGTTTCTGAATGGATAAGTGATTGCGGGTGGATGCGGTTGAGTGGGAAGACCGGGTAGTGGGGAAAGATCCAAGTGCAGCAGGGAAGGCTCGTATATGGTTGAGCCAGGAGGCGGGGCAAAGACCTCGTAAGAGGTCTGACCTTTGTAGCAACATCAAATACAACGCGCAATCCGGACCTCGCAAGAGGTCCAACACCACGTATTCGGGTTCGACCTCTTACGAGGTCGTAAATCATTGGTATTTATAGGCTACAAAGGTTGGACCTCTTACGAGGTCCGGATTGTTTTCTGGCCATTTGAATGGAATAAAAAAGGTGTACCCTTTAAAATTTATCAGGTATAAAATACCGTAAGATGCCCAATTTGCCCAAGCCTCCCGGGCCAGATGGATGAGTACATTAGTCTGGCATTTCGCTCCGCCGTGGTTGTTGGCGAGGACGCCAACAACGGAACAAAAGAACGACACATATGTTAAATTCTCCCGAACGCCTATGCGATAAAGTCGGGAAGACCCAGGCGCGGCAGGAAACAGTTAATGGTCAACAATTACAAATTTGCCTTCCGCAATTACTTGGTTGCTTTCAGTAAGGTGAAGAAAATACAACCCACTTGGCAAATCGCCTCGTTGAAGGGTAACAGTCTGCCCTGAAATGTTTTTTACCTGCATTACTGTCTGACCGAAATTATTGTTTACCGTGAGTGTTGCGTTATGGAGGGAATAGTCTGTCTTCAAAGTTGTCTGTTCTGAAAAAGGATTAGGATAAAAAGCCAAAGAGTTTAATGTTGAAAAAGTATTTATCCCCAATAATCGTGGCGCTTCCCAATGTTGTGCATATAACTTTTTCTTTACATTGTCGTATTGAATAGAATTGATATTACCGCCTGGAGCAAAAAGCACCTGATTGTTATAAATGAGATTACCAGTTGTGAGGTCCATCACTGCAATAAAATAACTCAAACCCAAAGAATAATGAAAAATGTAATAGCGGTTCATTTGATCAATGCTAGAAGTGCCCCCGCCAGGTCCAAAGGCTATACCATTTCCGATTTTGGTTACCGCTCCCGAAGTTGTGTTGATCTGGACAAGAAATGTTTGGCTACTGTTTTGAAGTAAACCATATAATTGATTGTTAGTATCGTCATAGTTACTGTGAAGCAGGATCTCTCCTGGGTTTAACATTACTGTTGGATTTGAAAGCACACTTCCGGTTATTGCATCAATTGAAAACAATCTATTTTCACTCACATAGATAATATATCGATGCGCGTTTTTGTCAAAAGTGCTCATTCCTTGATATAGTCCGCTCATTCCCGAAATGGGACCGGCGCCTATTGGTGAATGATTCGCTGTAGAGGGGTTGATTGAGCCAAAAACAAATTGGCCAGACCCGGAATTATTCAAACCATAAAGAATTCCTGAAGAATTGTCATATTGACATTCTAATATTGAACCAAAAGGAGGATTAAAAATGATAGAATCATTTGAGTCTACTGTTATTAGCCCATTGATGGTGGTTGCTGGGAAAATATAAAAACCATGTATTTCATCGTAAGTGCTTACATAACCCTGCACCCAAGTCACACCATTAATAGGCGTATTTGGTTTAATAAAAGTACCTGTGGCAGGATCTACTTCTATAATGTACTCTCCCTGAGCGCTGGAATTAGTGACTACCCAAAAAAGTGTCACTATCAGACCAAGAATCATTTTTTTCATTGCTTATGAGTTTTTGTGAATATTCAAAGTTGTTGTAGAAAGTCAGGCCAACTCTCCTGCCTGCTGTCAGGAGAAAGTAGTTAGCTCCCTTCATCTGCCTCGTCATTTTCCGACCGCTTCGCCGTGCTGTTTTACGGCTGCTCTTTATCCGTGCGCCTTTCCAGCCGATTTTTCTTGTTTCATGGGCCCCTCCGGCGTGATTGTTTACGCCTCGCTTGGCATTACCCATAACCGTCCAACACTTTTATCCCATGCCCAAGCGCCCTGCAGGTGCTTTTACCAGGAATAAAAATACAGCACAATGCCCAATCTACCAAAAGGCTCCCGGGCCAGATGGATGAGTATATTAGCCCGGCCACTCAGGGGCGGTGCGGAAAGCATTCGCTCCTGCAGAAAAAGACATTGCCCAAATGGGATAGGTTTTCACCATCAGGAAAAAGGTGATGGCTATGTATATGGATATTTTTATTCGTTTGGGCATTTTATGTTTGAGCCTTAGCTGCTGGCTTTTTTCTTTATTATTCTGTTTATTTCATTGTCGTCTTCAAGCAAGGCCAATATACATTTCAGCATTAATCTAAAATCAGCTTCGTTATTTGTCCAAAGTACACATGTCGAACTTTCGGAGTCGCCTTTTATTCTTTGCTCCAATCCTGGTTCTTTTTCTTCGATGAAGTTCTTTATCAATTCCTCCCATTCATCGCCATCTATTTCTTCATACGTATCAAGAACATCGAAAGCGGCCTGATATGACATCATGGCCTCTTCTTTATAGAAAATCTCTTCTATTGTTATTACTACTGGATCGAAGGTGTCATCCTCCCAATATCCTTCTTCTTCTAAAATTTCTATTAAATTATCAGGAATTTCAAGTGCTTTAAATTTTTTCATTTTTTCCCATTTTTAACTTGTGGTTTACGATTGACTTGGTGTTCCAATGAATCTCCAGTACTGTTATCCCATGCCCGAGTACCTTGTCTGGTGCAATCGACTTACAAAAAAGCAAAGGGAGACATTTGGCGTGTTACGTATTATGTTATAGCGTAAAAATAGTACCAAAACGCAAATACCCAAATCTCCCGGTGGAAATTTTATTTCATCTAAGCCTTTTAGATGATCCTGGCTTGTGTAGGTTCCCTGACGGGGATGACAATCCACGTTGAGCTTGATATTGTAATTGCCTTCGCGCCCAAAAAAACGCTTAAATGCGCTCTCCCGCCTCACTTCAAGCGCTCCCCCGCCCCTTTAAGTTACTTGTGTACATACCGTATGTATCCTTGGGGCGGTATACCTTTGTACAACGCAAAAGTAGCAACCTGTTTCAGCTGGATGGAAGCCATTGGCTATTGTTAAAATGTAATTTTTTACCGTGGAGGCGCGGAGGTTTTTACTGACGGGGTGACTGCCAGTCACCCCGTCAGTAAAAACCTCCGAACCCCAACGGTAAAAACCATCTTATTTCATGAACAGAAAATCCATAGCCGTCATCGGTGGGGGCATTGCCGGACTCACAACTGCTATTGCCCTGCGCAAGGCTGGTCACGAAGTTGCCGTTTTTGAGGCTGCCGCCGAGATCAAACCCCTTGGCGCAGGCTTATTGCTGGCTGCCAATGCCATGAAAGGTCTGGGGCGCATCGGTATTGCTGAAAAAGTAGCGCCATTGGGCCATCATCTGAGTCATTTCACGGTTTTATCGCAGTCCGGACGTATCCTGAGCGAGATGGACAGCAGTGTGCTGAGTCGGAAATACGGACTGAATAATTTTGCCATTCACCGGGGCGCTTTGCACCAGATTCTGCTTGGCGAACTGCCTTTTGTGCGGGTGGAAACCGGCAAACGCGCCATCAGTCTGGAACAGGGTCCGCAGTCGGTCACCATCCATTTCCAGGATGGTAGTACCCAACGCACCCAATACGTGGTAGTAGCTGATGGCGTTCATTCATCCATTCGCCAGCAATTATTGCCCGGGAGTCGGGTGCGTTATGCCGGTTATACCTGCTGGCGCGCTTTGGTAGACAACCCTGGTCTGGCCCTGCCCGGCGCCACCGAAACCTGGGGCGCCAGCGGGCGCGTGGGTATTGTGCCGCTCAAAGACAACAAGATTTATTGGTTTATCTGCATCAATGCCCCGGCGAATTCGCCAGAAATGCGGCAAATGACTGCGGCAGATTTGCTGAGTCGTTTTGCAGGGTATCACGCACCTGTTCCACAAATACTGGCCACTACTTCAGATGAGCAACTGCTGTGGAACGATATTATAGACATTGCGCCTATCAATCATTTTGCTTTTGGGCGGGTGCTGCTCATGGGCGATGCGGCGCACGCTACCACGCCCAATATGGGTCAGGGTGCGTGTCAGGCCATTGAAGATGCCGCGGTATTGCTCGACGAGCTGGAAAAACATCCGGAACAGGAGTTGGAGCAAATATTCACGCGTTTTGAGCACCGGCGTATTTCGCGCACCACCATGATTGTGAACCGTTCGTGGCAAATGGGCCGTATTGCCCAATTGTCGCAGCCCGGTTTAGTGGCTGTTCGGGATATTGCCATGCGTTGTATTCCCAATCGGGTGAGCTTGAAACAAATGGAAAATATTTATCAGACGGATTTTTGAGTTTTTTGGGGAGAGGCAGGGGAAAGGGCGAGTGAGAATGCCATACTTGAAGCAAAATGGTGTATTCCGCATAGTTACGTTTACGAGACATTGATTACCTACAAAATTGGACCCCAGATTTTCCCACAAATCCCCTGCTCAGGCCCCGCCGTCTGCGAGGCAAGCCCGACCGAAGGGGATGGTCCCGAAGGGAGCGCCTTCTTTTTAATCGGCAGTACAGCACGATCATGCTAAAAATGACGGTCTGCGGTTAAAAAGCAGCGCAATCCCCGCAGGTCGTTGGCTTTGCTCCCGAGTACTCGGGACCTTTTTTCTTTTGGTTACTTTTCTTTTTGGGCAAGCAAAAAGAAAAGTAACAATGCCCGGCTGGTGAACTAATGCCCCATTCCCCACTCAGGACAAGGCTTCGTAACCAAGGTTACAATGCTTCACACCAAGGCATTTTGGGCGTATTCGAATTGTTATTTGGCAATTAATTCTGGCACTTTCATATCTTTACATATTACCCACCCCTTAATTCTGAAAATACCCATGCAACTCCCCCCCATTTGTATTATCGCAGTACTATTTATAACAGGCTGTAATGGTCCTTCGGAGTATAATCGGGGACCATATATAGAAGGTAAACCAAATTTTTTTGATTTGCGGCTTGGCGATTGGCTGACAAACCCATGGATCAGAAAGCCTGAAAATCTGATTTCTATACACGAAACGTTCAAAAGTATTGGATATCCTAAGATTCTGGGCAATCAGCTTGCCAATAATCCGGTTATTGTGCAGGATATCTATATCAATAAATATGGGTACAACCTGCTTGATAGTCTGGTTTTGACTTACAGGCAACGGGAGCGGGGAACAAAGTACTATAGGGAATTCTGGACAAGACGAGAAAAGGAACAAAACGATAGTGTGGTTTTTATTATCCTATCCGATATTCAATATGCCTGTAAAGAAAAATCAAATGCGGAGACTTTACAACAACATACAAATCATTCCATTGTGAACGATACCCTGAAGTCGCTTTTGGAAATTACCTATCGGAATACGCCTTTAGCCCCGGCCCAGGCTATGCAGGATTTTAACACCTTAAGGCAATTAGGTTTCCATCAATCTGCCTGTAATCTGCTGTTTGAATCCTATAAGTATCAGGATATTCAATGGAATAGGGATAGCCTGGTTAGAACCTTAACACCCTCCGGCAGCGTGGTTTATCCATGGTTTGGCGATGATACGAATTGATGCTTTACCTTTCGCCATGCTAAAAGCATATTGGGGATTTTTGGGCTCCATCAGAAAATCCCCAACATGCTCAAAATCAAATAACAATGAAAAAACTGGTCGTCTTGCTGGCCTTTGC
>JAEUUS010000408.1 GCA_016787545.1 Saprospiraceae bacterium | reverse complement strand
CCGTATTTACCTGGATTTTCCAGAAAAGTCTCTTTGCAACCTGCGTTACAAAAACCATATACTTTGCCGTGATAATGAACCGTATCTTCTACGGTTTTATCCACTTTCATTTCACATACCAAATCCAGATCGGTTGCCCAGGGCAAATCCGGCCCGGCCGCAGCCGCGGTAGGGGTATTGGTTTTAGGAGCATTCTGCTGACAGGCAAACAAAAACAGCACGAGGCAGCAAGCGCTGAAAACACTTATTTGTTTCATATTCTTTGTTTTTTGTTGGACGGTGGACGGTAGAAATTCAATCCAAATGTATAGGTTATCCAAACAATTGTATCCATTTCTACCATCCATATCCAAATTTAAGTTCACTCCCCATCGTTCATCGTCCATCGTTCATCGTTTCCCCCATCGTCCATCGTTCCGCTTACGGTTTCACAGTGAATTTTACCGTTTTTGTCGTGGTATGATCACTATGATCAGAAACGGTAACCATGAGCGTTACCGGTGTTTCTTCCGTAACGGTTGGAACGAAATGTTCATGATAGTCGTATTCCGTTTTGTCATGTACCGTTGGTGCGTCAAGGTACAGAGTAGATCCATCTGAATCTTTCGTAACCTTCACTTCCATTTCATGAAGACTTAGGTCAGTAACGGTAATTTCCATGTGTACCTCACCGGTAACGGATTCATTTTCCGTTGGGGTATGAATGGTAACCTCCGGCGCTGCAGTGTCTTCGTCATGATTGTGGTCTTTGCAGGCAGGAACGATCAAAGCAATCGATAAAAGGGCTACGGCCCAAACATAAAACTTGTTCATGGTGAAAAAAATGGTTTAGAAAATGTAATTTAAAGTGGCCATCCACCGGGCATTGGCAACAATGGCGCCTTCGCCGAGGTGTTGGTAAATAGGGTGTTGATAGGTAAAACCGGCAGAAAAATGCCCGGCATACATATCCAATCCGAGGGTTGACAAAATGAGGCTGCCGCCAGTGCCTTCCGCAAATTCATCCTGATCGTAGTTTGGCGCCGACTGATCGGCAAACACACCAATATTGGGCAGCAGGGAAATTTTTCGCATTTTATTCCAGTAAAATGCTTTTACTGAACCACTTATCCGATTCCCGTAACGGTAATCCTTTGCGTTGGCGGTATTGATTCGCCCCAATACATCTGTTGCAATGCCCCAGGCGCCTCGGCGCAATGTATACGCTGCCGAAAGCATAAAATCTGTGCTTCCTGTGCCGGGTTGCATATTGGCTGTAATCAGCGCTCCTTCCGGGGTTCTGAGCTTGTACTTTCCGGTGGCCAGTTTTACACCACCGCCTACCGTCAGGGTGTGTTGCCATTTCCGGCGTAAACTATCGCCGGTATCCGACAAAATGTAATTGCCGAGTACAGATACGTCGCCAATACCCTGGGTATGGGTTTGAACGCCGTCTTCTGTTCGGCGGAAATTGTGATAAGGCGCCAGAACCATCATTTGGAGTCGACGCAGGGGGTAAAACCGCCCTAAAACGTCAATAGTGCGGAAATGCTCTTCGGAGCTAAACTGGCTATTTTGTGCAGCAGAACCGCTATGGGCAGACCGGAATGTTTGTTCCGACCAGCGCATGCCTACAAAATGCCGGTGAAACTGCGGCAAAATGCCGAAGTAATTGCCACCGATTGAACACCCGCATACATCACATGCAGCAGCGCAAGAGGCAAAAGCCATCAGCGCCACCGTCAGAAACAGGGTTCGCATAAGAAATGAAGTTAAAAATGAACAGAACACACAGCGTGTATGTGTTTGTAGTCATCACTGTTTCCCGGATCCAACAGGAAACAAGACGAATTCAGCGTTGGAGGCAACGCTAATCAGGCAGGTGGTTTGAGCAAACCACGGGCAGGCGGATCCATCATAACCCACTGATAAGGGGGCAGAGATGATGCCGGCAGTATTTTTTTGGAAAATAATGGCAGGAGTGTAGCAGGCTCAAAAAACAACTGAATGTCTTTGATCTGCTGAAAGTTTTCCGGGAGCTGCGGCTCCTGCGATTTCTCGCGGGCAGCTATTTCTTTCATGAAGGCGCACTGACCGTTGCAATGGAGATTTGGCTTGTCCTTATTCACACATTTGGCCAGATATGCCGCCCGGTTGAACTGGTAATGCAGGGTCCAGGCTGTCCGGATGGTAGCCTGACCAACAATTCCGCAAAGGAGTACTATGACTAAAGCGAATCGCATTACCGGACAAAGATAGGACAGCAAATGGAATATATTTGTCATGATTGTGACATAGGGCGGTGGACGGCTTACGGTGGACGGCCTACGGTTGACCGTCCACCGCCCAAACGTTAAATTTCCAACGAATATGTCAAAACATGTGACGTAAGCGGAATCTTAACGTCTTTTAAACGGTTTTGAAAAAACAGGCCCTGTTCATCGTTTTCTGCGCTTTTTTTCGTGTCTTTGCGCTTTATTTCGCAGACTCGTCTGTTTAAAACCGCCTGACAGTGACCGCAGTCGCTACCAGAAAATCTTCGACTTCCGCAGTATTGTCTGATTCACAGCTTATAGCACTCTATTTGAGGGATCAGGATGCGCGTTATTTTAGCCAGCTGTACCGCCGGTATGCGGGCAAGGTGTTTGCCAAGTGCATCTCCATGCTGGCCGATCGGGCTATGGCAAGAGATGCCACTCAGGATGTATTTATTAAGATACTGCTGAATTTGTCGAAGTTTACAGAACAATCTTCCTTCTCTACCTGGGTGTATTCCATCACCTATAACTATTGTATTGACCTGATTCGCAAGAAGAAAAAGAATATCCTGATTTTTACGGAAGATGTAGGCCGTGTCAGTAAGGAAGTTGAAGTAGATATCCCGGATAGTGTAATTTTGGACATGGAAACTAATCGCCTTGAAGTTGTGATGGAAAAACTTCCGGTGGGCGATAAAGCCATTTTGAACATGAAATACATCGACGACATGTCGATCAAAGAAATAGGTGATGTGCTGGATAAAACGGAAAGCGCCATCAAGATGCAAATCATGCGCGCTAAAATTCGGGCCCAGGGCCTTTATGAAGAAATTTATGGCACGGAGCCGATAAGCAACTAAAACCAAACTTTTAATACCGTCAACCGATTTTTTCACCCGCGTCAACCTTCGGCGCTAAAAACGAACCGGCTATGAATAATAGCTTAAAAAAACTGCAAGAAGAACGGGAAGCGATGCTACCTCCGGAGTTGGAGGATCGTATCTCGCAACACGTAGGCACACTGTCGTTGTTCAGCAACGTCATTGAGGTCTTCGTGCCCAATGCATTGCAGGTAGTGGTTCAATTGGTAGGCGGCGATGAGCTGCCGTGTCTGAAAAAAGCAAGCAGGCGACAAGCTCGCGCCAATATGGACTGGCGCACACCGCCGTCCCCTTCTTTGCCAAATCCAGCGTAGTCTACGTTCTTCTTTAACAATCTTCATCTGCCAAATAATGGATCAACTTCCTGTTTCTGGGCCTGTTGCACAACTGATCGCTCAGTTTTCGGCATTTTTCCCCAAATTTATTGGAGCATTAACCATCCTGTTTATTGGCTGGCTGGTATCCCGTACGGTGGGCAAAATTCTAAGCAAAGTTTTGGCAAAAGTGGGGGTAGACCGGTTGGCTGAGATGTTGGACGATATTGATTTGGTGCAGCGCAGTGGCGTACTGAAAGACAAGCTCTCTGCGATCATGGCCAAGATCGTGTACTATATGTTGATGCTGACTTTCATCATTGCAGCTACCGAAACGCTGGGTGTTGGCGCCATCACGCAGCTGTTCACCGATCTGATGAATTACTTACCCTCCCTGCTTACAGCCTCGGTTATTTTTATGCTGGGCTTGTTCCTGGCGGATATGGTGCAGGGGGCGGCGGTTACGCTCTGTCAGTCGCTGGGTATTGCTTCAGCCAAAATGATTGGCTCAATTGTATTTTATTTTCTTTTCGTCACCATTGCCGTTAGCGCATTGGCACAGGCCAAGATCAATACCGAATTTATCTCCTCAAGCCTGGTTGTGCTCATTGGAGCAGGCGCTCTGGCTTTTGCTTTTGGGTATGGCCTGGCATCAAAAGACCTGGTATCTAATTACCTGGCTACTTATTACAACAAAAACAAGGTGCGTGTAGGAGATGAGGTGCGTATTATGGGTGAAAAAGGTAAAGTGGTACTGATTGATAGCACTTCTATGATTCTTCAAACACCCGATCGCGCCATCATTGTGCCACTCAGCAAACTCACCTCTGAAAAGGTTGAGGTCTTTTATCCGGATCCTCAGGATAACGATTTGCTGGAAGCGGAGGTTTAAATTACATTTGAGCCAGCCGCTCCGGAATTCCTACTTTTACCTCATGGAATTCATCATTGCATTAACGGCATTTTTCGCCTCCCTGCTCACCCTTTTTTCCGGCTTTGGACTGGGCACCATTCTCACTCCGGTTTTTGGTCTCTTTTTTCCACTGAACATAGCTGTTGCCCTTACTGGTATTGTGCATTTGCTCAATAACCTGTTCAAACTGACCTTGTTGGGCAAAAATGCTTCCCGGGAATTTGTGGTACGCTTTGGGATTCCTTCTGTTGTTGGAGGCTTTCTGGGGGCCTTGTTGCTGGCAGGTCTGAGTAAAGCGCCCGTATTGTTTGCCTGGAGCCTGAACGGCCGGCAGATGGAAATTACTGCGCTCAAACTTGCCATAGCGGTATTGATGATCTTTTTTGCGCTGATGGAAATGCTTCCGCGCCTAAAAAACCTCCAGTTTGCCCAAAGGTATCTGACTTTTGGCGGGCTATTGAGCGGCTTTTTTGGCGGCTTGAGCGGACATCAGGGGGCGTTGCGATCTGCCTTTTTGGTAAAGAGCGGACTTTCCAAGGAGGCTTTTGTAGCTACCGGCGTAGTCATTGCCTGTATGGTCGATTTTACCCGCCTGCCGGTGTATTTCGCTCGTTTTTCTGCGGAAAAGCTCACGGAACAATGGCCATTGCTGCTATTGGCTACATTGAGCGCTTTTGCAGGCGCTTACCTTGGTGCAAAATTTCTGAAAAAAACAACAATGGGAGTAGTGCAAACCATTACAGCCGTGATGATTATAGGAATTGCCTTATTGCTGGGAGCGGGTGTAATATAATAAGCGAGAGCATAAGGGGCAGCGCCCCGAAAATATTGGTAACCCGGTATAAAAAAACAGCCCTCCGCCCTTTCTCATTTGAAAGGACCGGAGGGCCCCCGCCTTCGGTTGTCTTTGCTCTGTTAAGAGCTTTATATCTTGACAGTGCGCTTGTGCACTGATTCTCTCAAAAGTGATTTTTTGGGTCTGTTTTGATTTTCCTGTTCCAAAGGCAACACCTGAGTTTTCCCGAATCAGTTGATGTGTTGCGCTTTGTGGCGATTGGCGATTTAACGGTAGCTTCTTTAGAAGGAGCGGTATGTTTTTCGCATCAATCGTACTGCAAATATGAACGTTTTTTCCTATTACCTGTTGCATCGTCCTTGAAAAAGTTGCAAAAAATGCACTTTTTTCGTTGAATTGTTTATAATAAAAGTCCATATGTATTGTAAAATAATTAAGGAATGTGTTATTTTGTTTGCATTTGAGTGGATTTATGCCGCTACCAATGCAAATTCACGAAATTTTTCAAATCATAAAAAAAAATAAAAAATCCGCCGCTTAACCCTGAAAATCCGCCGCTCCTTTTAAAAATACCGCCGTTCCTTGGTTTTGGGCTCCGTAAAATCAAGGCTTTTAAGCACCGTGTTTCACTTGGGTTATTTCTGTGTAGGCGCTTTGAAGATTTTTTTTTGCCCGGAATGAAAAATAGGTTTGTTCAAAAGATAAACAGATTTTACCTTTGCGTCCTCATTTTGAGATACCCTGAGCGGAAATGGCGGAATTGGTAGACGCACACGTTTCAGGGGCGTGCGCCCGTGAGGGTGTGCGGGTTCGACTCCCGCTTTCCGCACTTGTAAAGGCATCCCATTCCGGGGTGCCTTTTTTTTGTGCTAAAGGACTGAAGGAGGAGAAGGCACAAAGGAAAGTATATAGACACAAAGGCGCTAAGGCACGAAGTCGCTAAGAGGGTGTTAAACTGAGAGTCTCACTCAAAGTGAGACTCTCAGTTTAACACCCTCTTAGCGACTTCGTGCCATTGCCTATTCGTCTCTTTGCCCATACCTTTGCCTTATGAAATCACTTTGGAAAAACTGGTTTGTCGTTCTGATTCTTTTGCTCGCTGTTGGTAATGCCTTGCAGGCGCAATCCATTGGCGAATTGCGGCCTTATCTTGATACGCTCAATGTGGAGCAAAAATTACAACTACTGGAATATATGCGGCACCAGGGTTCCAGCCTGGATCGCGAGGTGGCTCAATCTTACCTGCAATTGGACAAAGACAAACAGGAACGTGCCTTGCAGTTTATCCGACTTCAGCTCTTAAAGAAGCAAGGTGACCACGAGGACCGTACTACTGTCCGGTTTAAACAGGATACACTCCAACTGGGTAAAGTGGAAGAAGGAGATATCATCATCGATTCCTTTCTGGTAACCAATACCGGTTCGAAACCTTATCTCATCCAAAATACAAAAGCATCCTGCGATTGTACGGTGCTTCGCCGCCCAACATTCCCGCTTATGCCCGGTGAAACGGCAGCTATCCGGGTCGAATTTGATTCACGGGGCAAAATGGGACTAAGTACGCCAGGCATTGTAATATACGATAACACACGGCCAAACGGTCGTCAGATTGTCTACCTGCGTGCAGACGTTATGCCCAGGGTAAAACCCAAAGATGGCATGGGGAACTAACTCTCATGCCAGCCGTATCGTTCACCTACCTGTTTTTTGAGTGCATTCATTTCATCGCGGTACTGGGCAGCGCTAATGAAATCAAGATCCTTGGCGGCTGCTTTCATTTTCTTCTCTGATTCCGCAATCATTTTCTCCAACTGACTTCGGCTTGCCATGGCCACAATGGGTTCGGCAGCCAGGCTGAGGTCCTCTTTCTCCACATAATACTTGGTGGGTTCAACACCCCGGATATCTAAAATACTCTTGGTAGCCAAAATTTGCTCCCTGGTTTTGGTTACGGTAGTTGGGGTTATGCCGTGCGCTTCGTTATAGGCAATCTGTATGCTCCTTCGCCGATTGGTTTCTTCCATAGTGTGGCGCATTGCATCCGTTACCTTGTCGGCATAGAAAATGACTAAACCATTTGAATTACGGGCGGCCCTGCCAGCTGTTTGGGTGAGCGAGCGGGCATTACGCAAAAATCCTTCCTTATCAGCATCCAAAATGGCTACAAGCGAAACTTCAGGTAAGTCCAGGCCCTCCCGAAGCAGATTTACCCCAATCAATACATCAAACTCACCTAAACGAAGATCCCGTAAAATCTCTACTCGTTCCAGCGTTTCTACTTCCGAGTGTATGTACCGGCAGCGGATGCCTATTTTGTCAAAATAATTGGCCAACTCCTCTGCCATTCGTTTAGTCAGGGTAGTCACCAATGCCCGTTCGCTTACATCTACCCGCTTCTGAATTTCCTCTACCAGATCGTCTATCTGATTGAGTGAAGGACGTACATCGATTGGAGGATCCAGCAGCCCTGTTGGTCGTACTAATTGTTCCACCACCACACCCTCGGTCTTTTCCAGTTCATAATCAGCGGGAGTGGCGCTTACAAAGACTACCTGGTTGATTAATCCCTCAAATTCATCAAAATTAAGCGGACGGTTGTCCATGGCGGAGGGAAGTCGGAATCCAAAATTCACCAAAGACTGTTTCCTGGCCCGGTCACCGCCCCACATACCACGAATTTGTGGTACCGTTACGTGACTCTCATCAATGATCATCAGGTAATCGTCAGGGAAATAATCCAACAGACAGAAAGGGCGGGTGCCTGGTTTTCTACGATCGAAAAAACGGGAATAGTTTTCAATCCCGGAACAATAGCCAAGTTCCCGGATCATCTCCAGATCAAAACTGGTGCGCTCCCGTATCCGGCGCGCCTCCAAAGATTTGCCTTCAGAAATCAGGTATTTTTCCTGGGCCGACATTTCATCCTGTATTTCATGAATGATCTGTGTCAGACGATCCTTGGGCGCCACATACAGATTCGCGGGGAAAATAGCGGCTGTTTCTACAGTCTCTATGCGCCGCCCGGAGGCTATTTCCAGCACTTCTATGGCCTCAATTTCATCTCCAAAAAAGATGACTCGATAACCAGTATCTGCATACGGCAAATGGATATCCACCGTATCTCCCCTTACCCGAAAGGTTCCTCGGGCAAAGTCGGTTTCTGTACGGGAATACAGACTGTCTGTCAGGGCATATAAAAACTGCGTTTTGGCAAACTTCAGTCCTTTGTATAAACGGATAATCCCGGTTTTGAAATCATCCGGATTACCCATGCCATAAATACAGGACACAGAAGCAACAATCACAATATCTCTCCGGCCCGACAACAAGGTGCTGGTAGCACGAAGGCGCAATTTGTCTACCAGTTCATTAATCTGGAGATCCTTTTCTATATAGGTGTCTGTTACAGACAGGTATGCTTCCGGCTGGTAATAATCGTAGTAGGATACGAAATACTCCACCGCATTATCGGGGAAAAAGCTCTGTAGCTCGCCATATAGCTGAGCGGTAAGGGTTTTGTTGTGGGTGAGTACCAGGGTAGGGCGGTTCAGCCTGGCAATCACATTAGCCATGGTGAAGGTTTTGCCGGAGCCGGTTACGCCAAGCAGCACCTGAGCCTGATCACCTTTTTCTACACCGTTGACCAATTGCTCAATTGCCTGCGGCTGATCACCGGTTGGTATGTATTGGGAAGTAATGTTGAAGTCCATAGCAGAAGTACAAAAATACAGACTTTATACAAATTATCACACAAAAAGTTTTAACCTCACCCCCCGGCCCCCCTCTCCAAAATGAGAGGGGGAGCGCAACAGCGCTCCTATCATCTCCCCCTCTCCAAATGGAGAGGGGGGCGGGGGGTGAGGCCAAAAAACAAGCGCCACCCCGTTTCCGGAGCGGCGCTTGCGATATATGTCAAACGGTTTCTATTTCCGTTTATTTCTGCAGTACTACACGACGAATAGCGGTTTCGCCATCCACGGTAACACGCAGGAAGTATGCGCCTTGAGACATATTGCTCAGGTCAACGTTTTGGCTGATGTTGCTCATCTTGCCAGCATTGATCGTTTGCAGCGTCTGTCCCAGGGTATTCAGGATCTCGATGCGAACCTCAGCAGCTGTAGCCAGTGCCAGATTCATCGTAACAATACCTGAAGTTGGGTTCGGGCTAACATTGAAGGAAGTGATAGAAGCAGGATCTTCCGTGCCGCTAACAGTTACAGTAGCAGAAGCTGTGCCTGCCAAAGAGCAGTCGTCAGATACAGTTACTGTGTAAGTACCAGTAGGTACACCGCTCAAATCCTGTGTGGTTGCACCGTTGCTCCACAGGTAAGTGTAGGAGATCGGGTCGCCAATGATATCAGCAATACCACCGGAAGGCGTTGCATTTACAGAGCCGTTGCCTGCAACAGCAGTAACCGTGATATCGTCTGTCAAAGGCAGGAATACTACAGGAATTGACTGGCCAATGAAGAAGCATGCATTGGATGCGTCAAGTTCAAACAGGTTAGCGCCCTGGGTTGCAGGGTCGCCGTCGATGCCATCACCTACTACGATCGGAGTGATGTAGTAAACGTTGAATGGGAATGGGTTGCCTGTGTTGGTGTAACCCACCACGAATGGATCTTGCAGGAAGCCGGTGCTACCAACAAGAATATCAGCGGAGGTAGGCAGTACGTTTGGATCGCAAGGAGCAGAGGTGATAGCCCATGCCATACCGTTGATTTCACCAGAGTTTGGCAGTACGAAGCTGCTTTCATCGATAGTGATCAGGTCAGCCAGGTTAGCTTCGAAGCAAAGGAAATTGCTGCTTACCTCGTAAGTGCCTACTGCGCCATCAGCGCAGGTAACACTTGGAACGCGGGTGATTTCAATACAGAATTCACCTGTAGCCAGTGTGCCCTGGAATTCAAAACCGTCGATCAGCATGTAATAGTTCTGACCGCTTACGGTTTCAAGATCAAGGCCGGAACGCCAGTCCTGGAACAAGGCAAAGTTCAGGTCGTCGTTGCAGGCAATTTCAGTGAGGTCGTCACAATCATCACCAGCGTAGATCAACATCTGGGTGTCGCCTGGATCATCCTGAGCTACACCAATATAGTTGGTTGCATTACAAGGAACCGTTTCGATATGGTATTTCTCACCGTCGCCAGTGAAAGTGTACCACATAGAGGTGTTCACTACGTCAGTGTTACCAGCCACGTTTTCACCCCAGCAGGTTACTTCCGGATCTGAAGCAGAAGCCGTGTTGTTTGTGTTGTCCTGAATAGGAGTGGTTTGTGCCACAGCCTGGCCAAAATAGAGGCTCAGATCTACTGCACTTGCGCAGAAGTCTACGTTGTAGTTTACAGCAGGAAGCTGGATATATTCAACGTCGTCAATGTAGTTGGTGTGGTTGTTGTCGATACCATAGAAGTCGATACCGCCGAGGTTGTTCGGGTAGGCCATTTTGATAACATACTGACCATCAACCCACAAGCTAAGCAGGTTGTTGTCGAGGTCAATGATGTGGCGAACTTCGAACCACTCACCGTTCGGGTAGGTGAACTCGGCGAGGATTGGACCAGCGCCTACGCGTACTTCACCGTGGTTGGCAGCCTGGAAGAATGCATCAAGGTTCCAGGAGCCGGCGCCAATTGGTACTACGTTTTGAATGTTGTAGTAAGCCTGTTTGCCGGCTGGTACATAGTACATCCATTTAAGTTCGTAGCGACCAGTGGTTTTATTGCCCAGTTTCAAAACTACGTCCTGTGGGCCGCCGCCGGCAGCTGTGGTCAAAATTTTGAAAGAGTTTGGCGCAGAATTAGCCTGTTCAGTTGAGATAATACCGTCTTCCGTTGTACCAGTTGCACCGCTCCAGGTGGTCCACCAGCTGTTGGCAGCGCCGTTTTGCGCTACATTTTGCTGAGCAAGTTTCTGTGTTGTGGTGTACTGGTTCATGTTGTCGCAAACAATCTTGTTTGGATTTTGCGGACATGGAACCACACAAGGATCACAGGAGTTGAAGCAAACAGCAGCAAGGGTTTCGTCTTCCGTACCAACAGTGTGGGTACGATTAAAGCCTCCGAAACCGTCGCTCACGCCACAAGCTTCCTGGCCTTGTTCCCAGCCATTAGGGCCGTTTTTAAACTTGTAGAGCAAATCAGTGCCTTCTTCGATAGCAATGGTTGCACTCCACAGTCCGTTGCCTTGGTTGGTCATGTTAACATCAGACCAGTTAGACATGGAGCCGGCAAGTTTCATGCCTGCAGGGTCAACGGTGATGTTAGCGGCATTTACCTGGAAGGTTACGTCGTGAATTGGAGCACTGAATTCGTACATTTCCAGATCGTCCACTTTCCAGTAGTATTCGAAATCGCCTTCCCAGCGGAACTGCACCCAAACCTGGGCTTTGCCGTCAGCTTCAGGGATTGCAATATCAATCCAGCCTTGGTAGAATTGGAATACAGTAGGTGTTTCAGCGATCAGATTATCAAACTCTGGTACGTTGTGGTACGTGAAGTTTGTGCCATCAGTGCTGATACCAATGCGAGCTACGTCGGCGCCGCTGAACGTGCGGAGGTACGTATAGAAACGGAAGTGTACGTTGGATTTGCCGGTGCAGCTGGCAGGGTTGCCAACGCCCGTCAGGGTCACATCGTGAGCACCTGCGCCGTTGCCGTCAGAATCAAACCAGAAATAACCGGTGTCACCGGTAGGAATACCAACAGTTGGACCATTCCATGCGCCAGCGTCCAGATCGTTTGTCCATTCCCAGGTCAGGTTGCTAGCACCTGAATTGGTGCCTCCATGAACCCAGTTCGTTACTGCGGTCGCCTGATCAGAATAGGTTTCGGTCCAGAATGGCGTCTGGGCGATGGTAACCTGAAAGCTGAATGCGAGCAGAAGCAACGCAAACAGACTTTTAAAAGTCATCGTTTTTGCCATGAGAGAAAATGAGTTAGGTTAACAGTTAAACATGATTGTGTTTGAACCCCCAAAATTCGGGAAAAGAATCCGGACGTTCGTGTATTCAGGTGAGTAATTTTAGCAAATGACGGTTTTTAACAAAAATAGTGTTTGAGTTACTGTGTATTTGAGTGTTTGAGTTGGCGTGCGGCTGGGGCTGGGGTTGGAGGTTAACCCCTTTTTACCACTAAGTCACTAAGGACACTAAGCGTATTTACCTTAGTGCTCTTAGTGACTTAGTGGTAAAAAGGCTCTTCGCGGTGAATCCTGCCATCCATTACCCTAAACCAAACTGGTGGCAATAAAGACATCACAATACTGGCCGGATACCCAAAAGGCAATTGCGGACTTTCATTCAAATGCCGCAAAACCTGATATTTCCGGGTGGCTTTGTAATGGTGATCGCTGTGGCGTGTTAGTTCGTACAAAAAGATACGTCCAAGTTCATGATCGCTGTTCCAGGAGTGCCGCGGCGACACCGGTTCTGGTCTGCCGGAGGGTAATATGGCTCTGCGTAACCCGTAATGCTCTATGTAATTAACTGTCTCCAACAATAAAACCCCAATCAGCGCCACTCCCAAACTGCCTAAAAACCCTTTTAAGCCAAAGAAATAGGTAATACCCAGCAGCCAGAAGGCCTGACAAATCACATAGCGCAGCATGGCATTTTCCCAACGCAAAGTTTGATGGCCGGAATTAGCCAAACGCTCTTTTTCCAATTTCCAGGCGTTTTGCCAGCCTCCGGTAATGGAACGTAGCCAAAATGCAAACACCCATTCGCCGCGGCGGGCTGAAGCCGGATCAGCATCCGTAGCTACATTTTTGTGGTGGCCGCGGTTGTGTTCCACAAAAAAGTGCTGATACAAGGTAGGGATCAACATCAACTGGGCCAGCCATTGTTCACCTTTATGCGTTCGGTGCCCAAGTTCGTGCGCCACATTGATCCCATTAGCGCCGGCTACTATGCCCGTTGCCAGCGTAAGTCCCAGCGTTTCGGCCCAGGAGAGATGCTGAAACGTCAATACCCACAAATACCAACCCGTTATACCGAACAATAACGGTGCATTCAAATACAATAACACGTCAAATAGCCAACGTTTGGAACGCTCATCTTCCTCCGTTTCCGGCACATTTTCGGTGGATTTTGGCATAAACAACTCCACTGCCGGCAAAATACCAAATACCAGTATCAAGGTCAGCCACGACCAGCCTTCCCGGGCATACAAACCAATCATGGCACTGACCGGTACGAGATAAGCTGCGAGGTATTTTAAATCGCGCATGGGGAAGAGAAGAGTGTTTGAGTGTTTGAGTGTGTGAGTGTTTGAGTTGGCGTTCGGTTGGGGAAGGGGACCACTAAGGCACTTAAGCCACTAAGGTGTTTTTTGCAAATAATACGAAAAAAAAGCCAAAATTCCGCACATTTTAGTGCCCTCAGTGTCTTAGTGGTGTAAAACCGAACGCCAACTCAAACACTCACACACTCACCCACTCAAACACTCACACACTATTCCTCAAGCAACTTCCATTGCAAGGCTGCCTTCACTAAGCCTGCGGTGTTGCGGGCGCCGAGTTTGGCCAGAAGAGCCGCCCGGTGACTTTCTACCGTTTTTTCGGATAAAAATAATTGGGTGGCTATCTCCGGCGTGGTACGTTCGTCCATGATCAAATGCAAAACTTCTTTCTCCCGCCTGCTGATTTTAGGTGGTTCTTTGGGCGCATTCGCGCCTGCGCGCTGGTGCATGAGCCCGCGCATCACCACATCTGTTACTTCTTTGCTAAAATAAGTTTTGCCCGTGGTAAGGGTGCGTATTGCATGGCATAATTCAGCTTTTCCGGTGTTTTTTAGTACATACCCTTGTGCACCTAATCCAAGCATCGCAGAAATGTAACTTTCTTCACTAACCATGGATAGAACCAGAATTTTTAAATCCGGCATCTCTTCCCTAAGTTGTTTGCATACCTCAAGCCCTGACTGATCAGGCAAATTAATATCAAGCAGCAGCACATCCGGTTCATCGTGCTTAACC
>JAEUUS010000401.1 GCA_016787545.1 Saprospiraceae bacterium | reverse complement strand
GTATTCAGCTTTACCGGTACGCTCAATGACAAAGGCAATCTGACCCAGGGCACTGCCATCTCACAGTATAACCTTAGTGCTGTGGAAGGTCTGACCTTCACGTTTGAGTACAACAAAGACGGCTATATGACCAAAAAAACCAGAACCAGCAGCTCAGGCGATGTGTATGTGTATGAATACACCTACAGCAAAGGCAATATGACTGCTTATAAAGTGTTCCGGAATGGTGTCTTCGACTGGGGCGGCACCTGGGAATACAGTGATACACCGGCTGATAAATCCAACCTGAACTGGGAACAGTTTAATGGTCCCAACAAGTTCACGGGAAAAACCAACAAACTCCTGCCATCCAAGTACACCGGAAACACCGGCTGGTATGTGCATTGGACCTATACCCTGGATAAGCAGGGCTACCCAACTTCTGTTACTTCCACTTACGACGACGGAGACGTGTACAAATTCTTGTATACGTTTGAATAAACGACCACAGGGGATCAATTAAATAGGCTTTTATTCGCCTGTTCGGAACAGTCCGGGCAGGCGATTTTGTATGCAACTTCCAGCGAAGTATGAGACATCCTAAATTTTCGCGGGGAGGCGGCTAATGCCTGTTTTCGATTATATCCGACATTTAACAGAAAAAACACGCGATTGAAATTTTAGGCAATTAGCTTTGTTGTACCACGTATAAAAGTTGGAAAAAATAACATGAAAAAACTGACCTGTATTTATCTGTTTACCGTTTTGGCAGCTTCTATTCAAGCGCAAAACTATTTTAGCAAAGCAACGCTTGCAAATGACTATATCCACGCCGGCGGTATGTTAAGCTTCCAAAACCAGCACCTTGCTATTGTCAGTGAATTTTGTAATGGATTTTTGGGACCTGATTGCAGTTATATATTGAAACTTGAAGACGATGGATCTGTACAATATTTGAACGGCCTGGGGGAAACGGAAACTTTTGATCGCTCGTTTTGTGCAGGAGCCGATAAACTTGCGGTGGCCTCCGTTAATGCAAACGGGAACATGCTTTTGCAGCAATTTAACCAGGATTTGATAGAAATACAACAAAAAATATATCCAGTTTCGGCGGCGTTATGGATTTTTGATATGATAGAATATGGCAACCATTATATTATTTCAACCTATTTATATGGAACAGTTAACGCCAATTACCCAAGCTTATACTGGATCAATAAAAATAATTTAACGGTAGACAGCATTATTACCTTTCCTGTTCATGAAAGTGCTTTTAAAGCATTGCGGATAGATCATAATAATCTTCTGAAGGTTTATTATGCAAAACCAAACGGGCAATCCATCCTGACCATGGATGAAACAATGACCATCGTGGACGAATGGACAAATCCGGAAACAAACAACATTAGTTATCTGCAATTTGAGGTGTTGCCGGATAACCGGTTGGTTTACGGCTTAACGGCAAACAAGTATTTAAAATGTTTTGGAAGCGATGGACAACTGCAATGGGAAAAAGATGTTTCAGCGGCCTTTGGCGTTACTGAAATCAATTTTATTCGGTCAATGAACAAGACTTCCGATGGCGATATTCTTCTTTGTGGCGTACTAACCAAATCCGGATATTCCTTTGGGTTCATGTACTTAATCGATAATGAGGGCTTCCAAAAATGGAAACGGATGTACCAAATTTCCGGCGCCAAAAATCAGGTGCTTAAAAGTTGGGTGGAAATTCCGGGAGAGGGCTTTCTATTCTATGGAACAACCGATCTGGATCCGGCTCCTTCCAATACCAATGCTCATGATGCACATTGGGCGCTAAAAACAAATTACAATGGTTGCGCCGGAGCTTATTGCGGAACAGAAATCGTAGTTTCGACCGTAAATGTCAACATGATTACACCAGAAGTTTACCCAAATCCGGTGGCAGAAATGCTGAGGGTTGAAGGGATTGCTGAAGAAACAACAGCCAATTATCAAATCACAGATTTGACCGGTAAGGTGATTCAGCAGGGCAGTTTAGTCGATGACTTTATTTCCGTGCAGCATCTTCAGGCCGGGATTTACTTTTTAGCTATCAGTACTCCTGGCTCTTCGGCACAGAGCATCACCAAATTTGTGAAATCCTGAACGCACTCATAAAGGCGGAATCGTAAATTGTTATACAAAAACCTCTTGTATGCCACAGAAATCTTACTTTTTAATACCCCTGCTGTATATTTCTATCAACCTTGCTGCGCAAGCCCCCTTGTCCTGGTCACTTCTGCCTGGCATTGAAGGCGGTCCTTGCCATAGTGTAAGTTATGATCCTGAAACCGGAGCCTTGTTTGCCGTAAAGGTTGACGGATTATATCGTTCTATGAATGAAGGCGACCAATGGGAAAAGGTACTGGATCTGGGCCAGGGAAGTTTACCCTATCGCCATCAATTTGAGGTGGATGCCAGGGAAGGCCGCGTGGCCGTGGTGCGGTTTGAATCTGGACTGCCTGCGCCAAAGCTATACTATAGTGAAAATCTTGGAAACACCTGGTCTACAGTAGCGTTGCCGGCCGGAACTTGCTCCACAGGACCAATTTTTAATAAAATAGCCTTGTTTGAGGACTGGATATTGCTGAATTTCGGAGAGGGAGAGGGCGTTTATTATTCCAAAGACGGCGGCCAAAACTGGACAGAGCCTGCCTTTTTTCAGCAATCCCTCTTTAGCACAGCTTCTCCTCCTCCGCTCTCGCTTGTAAGAAGCCAAAATCGTCTTTATCTGTATTCTTTTTTTCAAATTTATTATACAGATGGAAACCCTGAGCAATGGGATACACTACCGCTGCCCCCCGGAGTACAACTTGCCGACTTGAAATTTGCCAACGAAACGAAAGTATTGATTGCAGATATAATAAACGGGCAGTTTTATGCTACTTACAACACCGGAGCCGACTGGACGCCTGTTTCGCCTCATCCTGCCTTACATGCCATGTCGTTTTGGTACGGACAAAAGCAGGATACCCTGCTTTGGGGAGCCGAAGCCATATACCGTTCTGTATTTCCTTTTACCGATGCTACGGCCGAAAACGGCTTGGTTGCCCCTACATATGAGTTTATCCCATTCTGGACAGATCATTATCTTTTGGGTATGGTTGCGTTTGAGGGCGACGATACAGGGTTGTATGCTGTACCAAATCGGGGCTTATACAGGGTGCGCCTGGATACTCTGGCGCCCACTTACACTATAAGCAATCGCGGCTTCCCCGAGGGTTCCGTTACCGATTTTTTTCCAAGTCCAAAGGGTATGATTGCCCTCGGGCCAACCGGCATATTCAGATATCAGGAAGCAGACCAACAATGGGATACACTCTGGCAAAGCACCGAAATGCCTCCTAATGTACGTTCTGTTATGGCCATAGAAGACACGTTCTGGATCATAGCACATTATGGATATTTGTATAAGGCAATCGGGAAAGGTTCTGCTTTTCAACAGGATTTGTCTTTTCTCCCTTTGCTGCCCTCAGATATTTCATTAAACCGGCTGGAGTTTCAGGATGGGGTGGTTTATTTATTCAACCCTTACAGAAGCCTATATTCTTTGGATAGTGCCCGCACCTGGAAACCCATAAATGATCTGTGGCCATTTGAGTTTTACCAGAACATAGTGGGCGATGACGGACATTTTCTGGTGGTATACCGAAATCCATTTGGCGTACTGCAATGCTATATGACACACGATTGGGGCGCCACCTGGACGTTTTTACCCGATGTAAAGCCTGACTCCGAAGACCGGATTTATTTTAAAGACGGCCAGTTCTTTGCTTTTGATGATTTCTATAACAAAGGGCAACCTTTTTTATGGCATTCGTCGGATAACGGATTTAACTGGACGAAAAGGAACGGAGTGCTGCCACCCGCTCCGCCATTTTTGGGTATAGCGTATCCGGTGATATTTTCGAGCGATTCCACTTTGTATTTCGGACAGGTGCAAGGCAATTTTTATGCCTCGGATGATTTCGGTGAAACCTGGGTGGATATGAATGTTCCTGGAGACAATATCCCGCTGGTGGGTATGCTTTGTTTGGAAGAGCACAACGGGTATGTATACATTGGAACCGGTGCGCTGGGTGTATGGCGGGCTGCAGCGCCGGTTAGTACAGCAGAACCTAATATCGGGGTAAACAGGGTTTCTATAGTGCCCAATCCTGCTCATACGACTATTCAGGCAACAGCAGCGTACCATGGGCCATTTGTGGTATACAACGCACAAGGGAAAATAGTGCTGCAGGGCACATGCCGTACGGGGCAAATGATAGACATTAGCAGGTTGCCAGGCGGAACTTATTGGTTCTGGATGCAGGGCTATCCATTGGCGCCTTTTCAAAAATATTAGTGCATGAAACTACAATACACCCTGAGCGCAGAAGACTACCTGGATTATTACCTTTTTACGGCATCTCAATCGCCAACAATCCGTAAAAAGTTGCAAAATGAGCGGATTATTTTGCTGCTGATTACTATTTCTCTGGGCATTTATTTATACGCTTCCGGTAAAGTGTATGCAGCCGTAATAATGGGCTTGTGGGCCATTGCCGGCGAACTATGGTTTCCGCAATATTTCAGGTACCGATATAAAAAACACTACGAAAAGTTCATTCGGGAAAACTATGCCAAACGTATTGGCACTATTATAAACCTGGACATTCAGGAGGATGCCCTTTACTCCAATGACCAGTATATGGAAGGAAAATTCTTTTTATCGCAGGTGGAGAAGGTTGAAGAAACACCTGCTTATTTCTATGTCAAACTGAACATAGGCTCTCACTTCATCATTCCTAAAAAATGCACCACACAGATAGACGAACTGCGCAACACCCTCAAAGCCAGAGGATTAACCATTGTTGAGCACCCCAACTGGCGTTGGGAAAAATGGTAATGCAATGAATAAGCCACCTTACATAGATACACGCATGGTTTTTTATGTAACCATTTGGGTTGCGGGATTGACTATTGGTGGTGTTTGGCTTTTTGGGCTCGGCCAACATAACAGCTTGTATCACAATGCAATAACCTCTACCACCATTTTATCTGCTGCCTTTTTTATATTCCTGACAAGCGGATTATACCGCGGCATCCGGCTAAAAAACAGCATGGAAACGCTAAGGGATCGATTGAACAAGACAACATACCCAAATCTGGGAGAGGGGACCTCTGGCGCCGACTGGATGGATGTTGGAGACGGCATTGGCGGCATAATATTGAGCGTAGTCTTTTGGCTCATTGCCACCATACTCATTTGGGTATTTTTGTGGTTTTTCGGGGTGGTATTGTGGACCGTTGTTTTGGCCTTCATGGCCATGCTGTACTGGGTATTTTTTCGGGCCATGCTGATGGTATTTAAACATGCACCCCATTGCAAAAACCGCTTATTGCCGAGTCTGGGGTATGGCTTCTTTTACACTTTTATGTACACAGGATGGGTGTATTTTGTTATTGCAGGTGTACATTTGATAATGGAATAATTTTAAACACATAAACTACATGTTTTCCTTTTTCAAAAAAAAGTCGTCGCTGCCACAAGTCCCATCCTGGGCAGATTGGTTCACTCCTGAAGAATTCCAACACTTTGAGGAAACCGTAAACCAGTATTTTCAATCTCAAAACCAAAGCATAACTTGGGGGGATGGAACAATAGAGGTAGGAAGCGAGCTGTTTGGATTTAAACAACTAGGTATGATAAACCTGGCCCAATCGTGTAAACAAAATACATTGCGACTTTACAAGGCTATCGTAACCGATCATTTTGAAACCCTCAAAAAGGCCTGGCAGTTTGAAGCGGAATTCAAGGAAATTGTGGTTGATTTTGAGAAGATCAAGCACTACCTGGGAGTCAGGCTATACCCCAATAGCCATGTACAACATATTGGTAAGGAGAATGTTATGGGCAAAAACCTTTCCGATGATATCTATGCAATGCTAGTGTTTGACCTACCCCACAGCATCATGAATGTACAACCTGCTCAAGCTGCAAATTGGAAAAAAAACCTGGACGAGTTGTTTGAAACAGGTCAGCAAAATATCCGGAAAAACTACCCGGTAAAGCCCAGCCAGGAAACTTTTGCAGATTTCCATATCTGGTTCTTCAACAGCGACCATTTTTTCACACCCAACATAGTATTTGATCTGGAAAACATGCCTCAGGTGCTGGGAAAACAAGGTGCACTCGTGGGTATTCCGCACCGTCATTCAGTTATTGTTTACCCTATTGACAGCATTAAGGTAATAGAGGCCATCAATAAACTGATACCTGCCATCTATGGTATGAATGAGGAAGGACCAGGCTCCATCAGCAACCAGGTATTTTGGTATAAAGCGGGCAAGTTCCAGCCGATCAGGTATGAGCTCACGACTCAGGAATTGCGTCTTTTCCCTTCTGATGAATTCATTCAAATGCTGGAAACGTTGAC
>JAEUUS010000390.1 GCA_016787545.1 Saprospiraceae bacterium | reverse complement strand
TTGTATTTTTCGGCCTGGTTTTTGAAATGTTACTTCGAAATTTACGTTTCATTCATCCGGACACCCGACTTTCAGCTTTAATATGAAACACATTTTCAAACTTTCCCTGCTTATTCTGAATCTTTTCATGATTTCAGAACTTTCGGCACAAACCTTAAAATCCGTAGACAACTCTCAAAATGCAGGTAAGGTTGAATGGACAGACCGACAGGTTACCACTGGCAGTGTACCTTTTGGCGCGCCTGTTACCAGAGAGTTTCGTTTTAAAAATATCAGTTCTGAAAACCTGTTAATCCTGCAGGTTAAGAGCAGTTGTCATTGCACCGTAGCGGAATGGGATCGAAATCCGGTTGCTCCCGGGCAAACGGGAGTGATTAAAATCAGTTATGACGGACAAAAGGAGGGAGATTTTTACAGGATTGTTTCTGTTATCACTAATTTTGACTCCATGCAAAGCGTGCCGCTTGCGCTCGTAGGAAAGGTTGATAAAAAACCAGAGGCTGCTACTGGTAATTGATCTGTTTTAAACCGAATTCTGCAGTACCTTGCAGCCTGGTAAAACAGCCTGGCTACTATGGATTCTTTACTGCAAAACCTTCCTTTTTTGTTCATTACCGGCTTTTTTGCCGTATTATTTCTGCAATCCGGACTGGATAAAGTTTTGGATTACCAGGGTAATCTCACCTATTTTCGTGATCATTTCAAAGGCAGCCCTTTAGCAGGAAGCGTTGGGATACTTATGTTTATGATCACTTTTTTGGAAGTGATAACCGGTTTGGTTTCAGGCTTCTGTTTAGGTCAAATTATCCTTCAGGGCGCCAGCAACTTCATGATTTTTAGTCCGGCTTTAGCTGGCCTTTCCTTGCTTTCACTGTTTTTGGGACAACGATTAGCTAAGGATTATGCCGGAGCAGCCGCGCTTGTGCCTTATTTTTTGGTATCATTAATAGGGTTGTGGCTCATGAAGGGAGGATAAACAACCACTTCCTGACCGGAAAAACGGGGAAAATTTAAATTTTTCTTGAAAAGCCCGAAGGGTTATGTACTTTTCGGCCCGAAAACGAATATTACAAACTTACACTAGGGGAAACTTTAATCTTCTTTTAATCAACTGCGAAGTATGCGCATCCAATTTACCCTCTCTTGCCAGAAGGGAACCATCATTCCCATCAACTATCAGTCGGAAATTTCCAATTGGGTTTTCAGTGTCCTGGCTAAGGCCGGTCCGGAAATGTCTACCTGGGCTCAAAAGCGTGGTTACGACTTTGCATCACGGACTTTCAAGTTATTCACTTTTAGTCCATTAGCCATTTATCCATATGAAATGGATCAAGTGCGGCAGGAGTTCAAATTGCAGGGAAACCAGGTAAAACTCACTTTTTCCGCTTTTATTGATCCATCCTTCGAACAGTCCATCATACACCTTTTCAGGCAATTACCGCTCTCATTGGGCACTAATGAAGGGCAGCCCGCCAAGTTTGAGGTCAAACACTGGCAAGTCATGCCTCGCCCAAATTTTAAGGAAGTCATGCAATTTAAGGCCGGCTCTCCCATATCTGTTACCAGTGTGGATGAAGAGAAGCCAATGGCTAATCCTTATCTGATGCCTGATCACCCGGACTATGATATAAGTTTCTTCACCCATGCTGTACGACGGTTTAAGGCTGCCAATCTGTATAAATCATTGGCTACATTAAAACTGCTTGACCCTTCTTATGCCATGAATTTTCGGTTGTTTGGACAATCTAAATCCAGATTGATACACCTGAAACCAAATTCCGACGGCATTCAACAACTACGGGGATTCGTGTATGATTTTGAAGTAGCGATGTCTGAGCCTTTGATGGAATTCTGTTATTTTTCAGGATTTGGCGAATATCCCCAGCTTGGCTTTGGCTTTGTAGAAATCAAAGAAAAGGACATGCAAAAGGAACGAAGCCATCCAGGCGGAGGCGGGCATCATGGTGGCGGAAATCACGGCGGTGGTGGGCACCACCATCATGGTGGAGGTGGTCATCAGGGGCACCACCGGAATCAGCATTAATTATCTGCAAACTTTCATATACGTGCCGGTATCCCAGTTAAAGGCGAACCGCTCTACTGAGTTGGCTGGCAAAGCCCGTTCGACATCGTCGTCTGGTTGAGTGCCTTGTGTCACCAAATCAAATTCCCACCAACCTGACACCGTTTCTACCGTTGGAAGCAGGTGAATGGCTTTATCAAAGGAATATGCCCGGTCTGACTCCTCTTCCCAGGCGCCCAGGTTATCTTCATGGATGGTCAGGTTAAATACCCGTTCAAAATTTTCCAGATTCAGAAACGAAAGATATTCCGCATAAATACCCTGTCCCATCCAGGTCATTTCCAGGCTCAGGCAGGTTTGATTTTCGCCAAATTTAGCCAATCCTACATCGCCTCCTAATCCATAAGCACCCAATGTGGTGAAGTGTTTGGAAAAGCGTTCAATTCCCCATCCGCCGAATGGATTTTTTTCGAAAATGGCAATACTGATAACAGCGCCACAACTATGGCAATCCGAAATCTGCCCATTTTCATAATGTAAGGTTTCGAAAACGGCTACCGCCTTCTCAATGCCAAAGGCTTCATATAACAACATTGTATCCAATCGGGTATGCATCCACCCATCATCTGAAATATCGGCGGCAAGTTCATCTGCATAAGTAAGCGGCTCCCATAATGCTTCGCCGGCTGCATTTAATGTATCAGCATCAAAAAGAGTGGCCAGCAACCCGGTGTAATCCTCCAGATTGAAGGATACAAATTCTTCGGATTGAGCATTAATTGAGAAGGAGAGCAGGATAAAACCGGTAATCAGGAATGGTACTTTCATGAGCAGATTAGCTATTTAAAGAAGGCAAAATTAATAGACTTTCAAGCATTGTCCCCTCTTAACCTGTCCAGGCAAGTGGATATAATCGTTAAAATTTCCATAAAATGACCAAAAGTATTTTTCCGAATGGCGAATAAGTTCCCAACTTTGCGGCAGTTCATTATTCATTTCCCTGGTAAAACAGGGATGACTTATCCAGAAAGGCAGAGGGACCGGCCCGTTGAAGCCTTGGCAACCTGACCGCGTTTAGCGCAAATGCGATTAAGGTGCCAATTCCGTTCTGATGGAAACATCAGAATAGATAAGTCGGAAGGCAATGCCTGTTTCTTTGCGCAAGAAATAGTCCCTTCCGGCTTGCCGGAGGGGATTTTTATGCTCCTTCCAGGCAAGCAGTTCGCAACACCCGGCACCGGCTTTTTCGGTAAGTTTTGATGGTTCACCATTAAAAACACTGAAAAAATGCAGGAAATCACTAAAATTATTCAACAACTTCCCATTGATCCGCTCACAGGCGCGATCTCCGTACCCATTTATCAAACTTCTACCTTTGTTCAGGAAGCTCCAGGGGTTCATAAAGGGTTTGATTATGCACGCTCCAACAATCCTACCCGTTTGGTATTGGAAAATCTGATTGCTCAATTGGAAAACGGAAGTAAAGGATTGGCTTTTGCCTCAGGGCTGGCAGCCATTGATTGTGTACTTAAGTTATTGCAAAGCGGGGATGAAATTATTGCCGTGGACGATATTTATGGAGGTTCCTACCGGTTATTTACCCATGTTTATGAGAAATTCGGAGTGAAAGTTCATTATGTGGATGCCAGCTCGCCTGATAATATCTTGCCGGTTTTATCGGCAAAAACCAAACTGATCTGGTTAGAAACACCTACCAACCCAACGCTTAAAATTGCCGACATTTCGGCTATCGGACGTTATGCACATGCCGCTGGCGCTCTGGTGGTGGTAGATAACACTTTCGCCAGTCCGGTACTGCAAAAGCCACTGGAACTGGGGGCAGATATCGTTCTGCATTCGGCTACCAAATATTTAGCCGGACATTCCGATGTCATTGGCGGGCTATTAGCTGTGAAAGACGACGAACTGGGCCTAAAATTGAAATTTTTTCAAAATGCCTGCGGCAATATCCTTGGTCCATGGGATAGTTGGCTGACCATTCGTGGCATTGAAACACTCCCTTTAAGGATGGAAGCGCATTGCAGGAATGCAAGGTTGGTTGCACAAACCCTTGCAGAACATACCTTGGTAGATCAGGTTTATTACCCTGGCCTGCCGCAACATCCTGGTCATGATGTAGCAGCCCGGCAGCAAACCGATTTTGGGGGAATGGTATCCTTTACCTTAAAGGAAAATACGGAGGAAGCAGCCCTATCTTTTTTGGCACAAACCCGATTCTTCAAATTAGCAGAAAGCCTGGGTGGCGTAAAAAGCCTGGTGGCGCATCCTGCGTCCATGACGCACAAGAGCATTCCAAGAGAAAAGCGGCTGCAGGCAGGTGTTCAAGACTCTCTTATTCGACTTTCCTGCGGTATTGAAGCTGCCCAGGATTTACAAGCTGACATACTTAAAAGCCTGAGTCAGACCACCCATTGCCCTACTTCACCCATTCTTTAATCAAGCACATAAACATGAAAATAGGACTTTTTGGCTTTGGTTGCGTCGGACAAGGACTTTGGAAAGTATTACATGAAACCAAAGGAATCCGGGCAGACATCAAGCGAATTTGTATCAAACATCCAGACAAACAAAGGCCAGTGCCTGCTCATTTCTTTACCACTGATCCTGCTGCTATTTTAGATGACCCTGAGGTAGATGTTGTAGTAGAATTGATTGATGATGCAGATGCGGCATTTGTTATCGTTTCTGGCGCTCTGGAACGTGGCAAAGCGGTGGTTTCTGCAAATAAAAAAATGATTGCCCATCGTTTGCCTGAGTTGTTTGCTTTGCAACAAAAAACCGGTGCTCCGTTTTTATATGAAGGCGCCTGCTGTGCGAGTATTCCCATCATTCGGAACCTGGAAGAGTATTATGATAATGATCTGCTGACTTCAGTGGAAGGCATCGTAAACGGTACCACGAATGTGATTCTCAGCAAGATATTTGAAGAAAATATCGGATTTCAGGAAGCTTTGGCATATGCCCAGGCTAATGGTTTTGCAGAAAGTGATCCAAGCCTGGATATAGATGCATACGATCCCAAATTCAAGCTGTGCATCCTGTTATTGCATGCCTTTGGCGTATTTGTAGCTCCGGAAAAGGTGTTGAATTTTGGCATTGGCCGACTCCAGGACTTTGACATTCATTTTGCCAAAAGCAGGGGTCAGGTAATTAAACTGATTGCCCGTTGTTACCGGGAAAAAGATAAAGTAAGTGGTTATTGTATCCCACGATTCGTTTCAGAAAACCATCGGTATGCGCATGTCAGGAATGAATACAATGCTGTAACGCTGGAAAGTGCCTTTTCTGAACATCAAACCTTTGCAGGTAAGGGTGCTGGTGATAAAGCCACGGGATGCGCTGTATTGTCCGATATCTCGGCTTTACGATACCAGTATAAATATGAGTACAGAAAATTCAGTCAGAACGGCACTTTCTTCGATACAAGCGATACGATCTTGAAGGTGTACGTCAGGCACCAATATGAGGGCCAGGTAGAAGAGTCCGATTTCCGCACGATTGAAGAGCGGTACATAGCTGCCCATTCGAGATACTGGATCGGAGAAATCTCTTTAGCGCAATTACAAAATGCCCGTTGGTTGTCCGACCCAGGGGTAAATGTCATTGAACTTGGAACGGATTATACTGATTTTGCTTCCTCCCATTGAAAATCATCAGATTTTGGGAGTGTTTGGAAAAGGGTGGCAACAAAATCCGGCGGAGCAATGAGTTTGCGCAAATTGGTGTCCATCCAGGCGCCATCTATGTTCAGAATGGCGCAAATCGTTCCGTCAGCTTTGGTAATTTCATGACGAAAAGAAAACCGTGAATAATCCTTTCGCAACCTGGTTACCACCAGATTAATGTAGACTTGATCATCTGGCCTCACTTCGCGTTTAAAAACACATTCTTCCCGAAACAACACTGGACCGAAATGGTGTTCTTTCATAGCCTCATAGCTCAATCCGCCTTTACCCATAAATTCGAGTCGGGCAGTGGCTGCGAAATCATAATAAACAGAATGGCGAAGGTGAAAATTGGCATCAAAATCTGCCCATCTGAGGGGCATATGAATGGAAGTATTCATTGGAAATGGCAAAAAACAACATGAGCCACCCTTCAACAATTCGTCGGGGTGGCTCATGTTTAAAATTTATTCAGACAATGAATTATTGACCTTTCACAGCTGGCTGCTCTTTGCCACGTACTTCACCTTTAATTTCGATAAAGGTTTCAGTAGGCATGGTGTTCGCAGTCACAGTTACGCGTTTGCTTTGTGGGCCTGGTTTTCCTTTAGAGTTAAATTCTACTTTAATTTCGCCTTCTCCGCCTGGAGGGATAGGCTCTTTTGGCCAGGTTGGAACGGTGCAACCACAGGATCCTTTACAATTGCTGATGACTAATGGTTCGGAACCTGTGTTTTTGAATTTGTAGGCGTGTTTAACAATTTCGCCTTCATCAACCGAACCGAAATCAAATACCGGTTGGGCATATTGAATGCTGGTAGCCGGCCCGGAAGGTGCAGGCGCTACATTTTGATTAGTACCCGGAATGTTACCGGATTGCGCAGAGCTACCTCCGAAGGAAGCCGCAGATTCGCGGATTTTTTCGGCTTCTGATTGACCGAACCAGTTTTTGAAACCGCCACCTGCGAGGTTGGCAACCAACAGAATAGCCAGCAAGGCGAGCAAGCCAATCTGTACTTGTTTATTCCTTTCCATGCTTTTTGTATTGAATGTGAGTGATTGGATGGATGAAGATCAAATGATGGCACAAAAGTAGAACGAACTTAAAACCTTCCGCTTATTCTAAAGATTTGGTTTGCAAAAGTTTAACAGCACTCCTCCTGCAATCATGGTTCGCGAAATTTCCTTAAAAGTCCAACGGCGAGCCCCAGTAACATTAAAAGACTGCCCGTCCAAACAAGGTTAATTCCCGGAAAAATGATGGCTTCCAGTACGATATAATCTGAACGGGCAGCATTTTCGGCAATTTCAAGCGGAATACCCGGTTGATCGGCAGGAGTTTCGGCAACACCAATCGTTAGCACACCGTTTTTGGGATCTATATTATCAAAGCGGAAATGCAGTCCCATGGACGGCGCTTCATCTTTTAAACTGAAGGGTTGGTTTTCTCTGATAAGGTAAACTGGAGCTGCTTCAGCCTTACATCCATCCGGTGCCGTAATCTGAAGTTCGGCAGCCACCGCAATATCACCGGGTTCAGGTGCATAGGAAGGGTGTTTTACCTCTTTCTGCACCTCTGCAAATTGAATATTGTATCCGTTAAAGACAAAGGTTTCACCTTCTTTAACGTCAAAATTACGATACTTCAGGGCTTCTTCTGATTTGAAAATATGCTCCATGGAAGCCTCTGTGAGCCTGATTTTCATTTGCAGTGGACCAATATCAGATTGAAGCGAAAAGCCGCCTTTTGCCGGGCGCAGGTAAAGCATCGGGTTCGCCGGATAAGCTTTGGGTTGATCTAATGCATAGGCTTTCATGAGCAATCCGACCGCCAGATCACCTCTCTCAGGCTGATATTCCATGTGTTTAGGCGACTTTGTGACGCCCTCCACCACCAGATAATGTTTTTGGGTAAATATGGTATCGCCAATTTTCGCTTCGTACTTTTCAAATCTCAGGCTATCGTCCTGTTGTTTGGCAAATTCAGGATCCAATTCTCCTTTTGGCAGCGAAGAAACCAGCGTAAATACATCATAATTCCAGTAATGCTGCGTAGAAGGGTTGTTGGCTACCACTTTGCTGAACTGGCGATCGTACATCACATTGGGATAGAGGGTAAATCGTTCCCCGGTCGGGTTTCCATCCTGTCCACGCCGTTCAAACTCCACGGTAAAGGTCCTGGTTTGGCGTTCCATGGTATCCACTGTGTACGTTGCGTTAAAACCTCGCATTGGTAATGGCGCATCTTTCATTAGAATAACACTTCTGCGCAGCGCCTCTTCGTCGGCGCCCTCAATTAATCCCTCCATGGCAAACGTATTGACCGATATCCAGTCTTTTCCAAGTCCGGTACTGAGAACTCCCAGCAACAGGATGCCAAATCCCACGTGTGAAATAGCGGAGGCAGCCAACTTGAGATTTCCCTTTAACATGGAAATCAGGTAATCTATATTGGCAGCTACCGTAAACATACCGGCAAACAAAAACGCAAATAACTGCCAGGCTCGTACTTCAATCCAAAGGGTATTTAAAAAGGTAAGTAAGCCGGCAACTACCACTGCAATTCCGACATGGATGCCAAATTTACGACCGAAAGTGGTCCAGTTTCGCTCACTATAACGCATCCATTGCGCCACACCTGTGAGCAATCCTATGAATACGGCAATCCAAAGTTGATATTTATTATGATGCGATATGGGATCTTTAAGCGC
>JAEUUS010000389.1 GCA_016787545.1 Saprospiraceae bacterium | reverse complement strand
AATGCCGCCTTTGCTTTGTGAAGGTCCGCGCCAGGAACCATTGTCCTGCAAACCGCCATATACATTGTACGGGGTTTGATCATCTGTTTGCACGTGATAAAATTGCGATACCGGCAAGGTGTTCAAATGGGTCCAGGTAACACCCTGATCAAGGCTCATGTATACACCGCCATCCGTGCCGAGATACAGGTGACTCGTATTATTAGGATTAATCCAGAGTGCATGGTGATCAGAGTGTACCCATCCACCGGCATTGGAAGCTTCGCTAAAGGAATAACCACCATCAGTAGAGATCGACATAGAAAAGGCCGGGCGGTACACGCGTTTTGGATCGTTGGGGTCTACCACCAAGGTACTGAAATAAAACGGGCGTGCCGTTACATTGGAATTTGCGCTTTGGTATTTCCAGTTTTCACCGCCATCGGCAGAAATGAGCAAACTGGTTTTTTCACTTTCAACAATAGCCAGAACATTGTCCGGTGCGCTGGGCGCCAGAGCCAGTGCAATACGTCCAAATGCTCCGGAGGGCAATCCATTGGTGATTTTGCGCCAGTTTTTACCACCATCAGTACTTTTATAGAGCGCGCTACCCGGTCCGCCGGAAACGAAGGAATACGGTGTACGACGGAATTGCCACATGGAAGCCAGCAATACATCCGGATTGCGGGGATCCATGATGATATCTGCACAACCGGTTTTTTCATCCGTATAGAGTACTTTTTCCCAGGTTTTGCCGCCGTCAGTAGTTTTGTACAGGCCGCGATCCGGGCTATCGCTCCAAAGTTTACCCGGTACGGCCACATACAGTGTGTTTGGATCTGTGGGGTGAAGCAGAATTTTGGAGATATGCTCTGAATTTTCGAGTCCTACACGGGTCCAGTTTCGACCGGCATCTGTGGTTTTATAAAGCCCCAGGCCAATAGCTACGCTGTTACGCATATTGCTCTCGCCAGTACCTACCCAAATGGTTTCTGGTTTGTTTTGATCAATGGCAATAGCGCCAATGCTTTGAGGGTATTTCTCGAATATGGGCTCAAAGGTGAAACCGGCTGTTGTAGATTTCCATACGCCCCCCCCGGCAGTACCCACATAAAGCGTTTTGGGGCTCTTGTTTACGCCTTCAATGGCCGTAATACGCCCACCCATCACGGCAGGACCAATGCTTCTGGCTTCAATTGCGCCAAAGGTTGAAGAACTGAGTTTGGTTTGAGCATTCAGGCTGGAAACCAGCAACAAAAAAACGGGTAAAAAACGGTGTAATTGTTTCATGAAAATGGTGAAAAGGCATGAAAAAACCGCAGCGCTGAGGAGGCGCAGAGCATTAATCAACTCTGAAACTCCGCAAGGCTGCGGCGAGAATGAATTTTAGACGGTTGGATGTTATACGTTGGACTTCAACTCGAAAAAACTTGATCTTCCAAACTTCACCTTGCGGAAGTCCAACGTCCAGTATCTAACAGTCCAATGTCTTATTTACCAGGCATTACGAAAGTTTTCTGATCCACCAACGGATTGATAGTCACAGAAGTAACCGTAACAGTTGAACCACCCATCATTGGGTCGTTCTGCTGGATGGTGAAAGGGAATACCAGACCATCCTGTGTTTTGAAGTTGGAATAAACAGTGGCAGTTTCAACTTCCTGTCCATCAACCTCTTCTACGCGGATATTTTTGATCTCATAAAAGGACGCCGGATCAATGAAAGTATATTCACTGCGTTTGCCGCCTTTGTTGATCTTGATTTTATGTGCTTCTGTACCGTCTACATCCTCTTTACCCATGTATTCCAGGGTATATCCTTTCTCCTTATACCCTACCAGAGTACCATCTACATCCGTCATATCAGACATTGCCTTCACCTGATCGGAAGTAAGGGGTTCTGGATCCATTTTGCCCATGAAAGGGTTGTTAGCCCAGCCTGCATCACCGTTTACTACAGTAGTTTGCGTCATTCCCATGACGGATACGTCCATACGGATCGACTTATTACGAATGGTAACCATCGTCATGCTGATGCTCATGCCTGGAGCGCCATCAGCAGAGATTTTGGCTTCAGATTTAACACCTTCCACCAGAGCCCACTTGTCGCCACCAATGGCTGCGATGTGTTTGCCTACAATTTCTTCAGCGCTTTGCGCTTGTGCGAAACCGGAAAGGAATAAGAGGAAAGCTGCAAAAGAGAGCGTTTTTTTCATTTTTGTACTTTTGATTTGGACAATGTTTTTAGCTGTTTCATCAGCGTTTTGTACACACAAAGAAACGAACGGTTCACTGTATTGTGCTAAAAATTTAGATCAGTATTCGTTCAGATAAGACTAAGACGCACTTTGCCGCCTTTAAGCGGCTTTGAAAGGAAAAGAGCGACCAAACATTTTTGACCGCCCTTAAAGCCTATGAGTACAATATTTCTGCAGGATTTGGAAGTACCTGAATCAGTTTTTGATCGTAACCGGATTGAATGGAATGCCTCCTTGGTTAACTACAAATAAAACTAAAGTTCAAAAATATGGTAGTATTACTATTATTTCCAAATATTTTACCATGAAAACTTGTTTTACTTTTGCCATGTTTTTGAGTCAACATTGTTATGAACCTACAAATTAGTATTCAACCCAACCTTAAACTGGCGCTCCGCGACCCAGAAGCAAGTGCGCTTGGTAGAAAAATTATCCGTGAAGGCATCGTATTGATGTGTCAACTCGGGTACGAGCAATTCACCTTTAAAAAACTGGCAGAAGCCATCGACAGCACTGAAGCAAGTATTTACCGTTATTTTGAGAACAAACACCGATTGCTGCTTTACTTCCTCACCTGGTATTGGAATTATGTGGAATATCAATGCACTGTTTCCATGCATAATCTGAACGATCCGGCTGTAAAAATTAAAAAAATCATCGAAATCCTGACAGGGGGATTGCCAAGTTGGGCTGATACTTCCGACATTGACAAATCGGCTCTTCAGGATATAGTCATCGCCGAAAGCAGCAAAGCATACCTCACTAAGGAAGTAGACGATATCAACAGCAAGCAGCTTTTCAAGCCTTACAAAGACTTGTGCCACCATATAGCCATAGTCTTTTCAGAGTATAACCCCAAATATGCCTATCCGCACTCGTTGGCAAGTACGGTGGTTGAAACGGCACAGTTTCAGCCATTTTTTATGGCACACTTGCCATCATTAACAGATTTTGGTGGAGAAAAAGGAAATACCCGAAAGGTGTCAGAATACCTGGAAAGCCTGGTTTTTGCCGCACTAAGTGCCCGTTAAAAAAACCTTTCCGGTATATCCCTGTTTCATTTCGAGGATTTTTTGCAATCCGAAAGGCCCCGACTTTCCAATTGCGGTTTTCAAACCGTAGGTTTGCCCCTCGTCATGTCATTAGACACCATTAAACAACCTATTGCTGCCGAACTCGATACCTTTG
>JAEUUS010000311.1 GCA_016787545.1 Saprospiraceae bacterium | reverse complement strand
GGTGCGACCATCGGTCAGGAAGTTCGTTTGGCCTTCTTTCGTAAAATGAATTACGGGAGGATCGAACGACTCAAACACGGTAGTTTCATGGGTAATATTGAAAGCAAAATAGCGACCCTCTATTGGCAAATAGGGCAGTTCTAATGTTAAGGGAACCCTCAATTCACTTAACCCATCTATGGAAGGGACCACATATACATCTGATGTATGTAACGTTATGTGTTCCGGTTTGACATGTGTGGGAATTTCACTGCTTGACTGAATCGGCGGATAACCAGGAACCCTTACAGTGAGGGTATACTTTTGGCCTTTTTCCGCGCGTTGATTTTTGTTACTTTCCCAGTAAGTTATTTTTTCCACCTCCGTAGTGTCTGGAACCATTTTATCCCAAAACTGTCCATTGGTAGAAAGCGTTGCAGTCACGTCCTTTCGCACTATCTCTGTTTTTCCATTATCGTTCACAGGTTTACTCAGGGTAATTTTTGCCCTGAAATTTTCCCCTTCCGTGAAATGACAAATGACCACAAGTTTAGGGGGTTCTTCGGGCAAATCAATGATTACTTCCTTTGCGCAACTTGCCCAAAGAATACCAATCATGGCCCAAATTAATTTCCCATTCCTCATAGGTCATTCCTGCTTTTCTTCCTAAGAGTATGTTGGTGTGCACCTATCCAAGTTTTGAAAGACTGTCTTCCAGAATCTGGATACGTGCCTGACCATCAGAGAGTTTTTTGCGTTCATTTTCTACAACAGCAGCCGGAGCACTGTTCACAAAACGCTCATTAGACAGCTTATTTTCAATGGATTGAATGAACCCACGCTGATATTCCAGTTCCTCTGTCAATTTTTTGCGTTCTGCAGCCACATCAATGGTTTGATTGAGCTCAACGTAGAATTTATCAGTACCTGAGATAAATGACTTCGCATTCTGCGGCTCATTGCTTGAACAATCAAATGACTTGAGTACAGCCATTTTCATCACCATCTCCTGCAGCCCTTCCTGGGCAAACAATTCTTGAACAGCAAGACTGTCCTGTGCTACAACTGCCAGAGGATCACGTGGTTTCACCTGATTTTGATTTCGGATATCCCGTATTCCTGTGATAATATTTTTGGCTGCCTCAACACGCGCGATGAGCTGAATATCTGATTTACCTGGCTTGGGATATTGTTGTGCACAACAATCATCACCCTCCTTCCGATTACGCAATTGATGCCAGATTTCTTCTGTTACGAATGGCATAAAGGGATGCAAGGCTACCATAATCTGCGACAATAAATCAATTGTAGCCTCATAGGTTTTTCGGTCAATCGGTTGTTCATATCCCGGTTTGATCATTTCCAGATACCAGGAACAGAAGTCGTCCCAAATAAAGGTATATAAACCCAATAAAGCCTCACTCAATCGGAACTGAGTAAAATCTGATTCAGCCTGGATCAGCACTTGTTGGAATTTGTCAGTCAGCCATTGAACAGCAAGGGCGTTCTTTCTTGCAATCTCTTCATTTTCAGGCACTTCTGTAACACTCCAGCCTTTAATCAACCGAAGTACATTCCATAGTTTATTACAGAAGTTCCGACCATTTTCACAAAGTTTATCGTCAAACAGAATATCACCACCAGCCGCTGCGCTCGACATCAAACCATAGCGCACTCCATCTGCTCCGTAGTCTTCAAGCAATTTCAACGCATCCGGTGAATTGCCTAAGGATTTAGACATTTTGCGGCGTAGTTTATCGCGTACCATACCCGTAAAATATACCGCCTGGAAGGGCTTTTCGCCCCTGAACTCATATCCAGCCATAACCATTCGCGCCACCCAAAAGAAAATGATGTCCCATCCCGTTACCAATACGCTGGTAGGGTAATAATAATTGATCTCCCCATCCGGTTTATTAAATCCGTCAAAAACAGAAATCGGCCAAAGCCAGGATGATGCCCAAGTGTCCAGCACGTCTTCATCCTGCCTTAGATCATCCATGCTCAACTGTGCATTACCTGTGGCATTGCGTGCCTGAGCAAGCGCATCTTCAGCAGTCAAAGCCACAAAAACATGTGTTTCCTGACTCAAACCTTCACTTTTCAGATACCAGGCCGGGATACGTTGCCCCCACCATAATTGGCGGGAAATGCACCAATCGCGGAGGTTCTCCATCCAATTCCGATACAAATTCTGAAAGCTGGGTGGATAAAATTTAACTTCTTCATCCAGTACGGCCTTTAACGCCGGCACACCCAAATCGCTCATTTTAACGAACCATTGCAGCGATAATTTGGGTTCTACCACGGAGTTGGTCCGTTCAGACCGACCAATATTCGTGCGATAATCTTCAATTTTTACCAGGCTTCCATTTTCTTCCAAAAAGCCTTTCATCTGCTTTCTGGCTTCAAAACGGTCCAGACCTACAATAGGCGCAAATGCACATTTGTCGTTGATTCTTCCTTCGTCAGAAATAGTATCAATGACTTCGAGTTGGTGGCGCTGACCAACTTCGTAGTCATTTGGATCATGCGCTGGAGTGATTTTTAGGGCCCCTGTTCCAAATTCAATGTCCACATAATCGTCAGCTATTACAGGAATAGGACGATTAATTAATGGAATCAACACTTTTTTACCCACTAATGCGGTGTACCTGGAATCCTTAGGGTTTACAGCTATGGCCACATCTGCAAAAATGGTCTCCGGGCGCTGTGTAGCAATCACAACACCGGCACTTCCATCTTCGTTTTTATACTGAATATGAAAGAGTTGTGCATTTTCTTCTCCATAAATTACCTCCTCATTAGACAATACCGTTTTAGCTTCCGGGTCCCAATTCACCATGCGCAGTCCACGGTAGAGTTTATCTCTTTGGTACAAATCCACAAATACCCGGATTACATCTTCATAATAGCCTTTATCCATCGTAAAGGCCGTTCGATCCCAGTCGCAGGAGGCGCCTAATTTTCGTAATTGATGAAGGATTATGCCACCATATTTTTCTTTCCATTGATAGGCATACTCCATGAACTCATCGCGTGTAAGGTCTGCTTTGCGCAATTTTTTCTCATCACGGAGCCAACGTACCACCTTTGCCTCGGTGGCAATACTGGCGTGATCGGTTCCTGGCACCCAACAGGCATTTTTACCGTCGAGGCGAGCTTTCCGGATCAGGATATCCTGAATCGTATTATTCAACATGTGCCCCATGTGGAGCATACCTGTTACGTTTGGCGGTGGAATAACGATGCTGAAGGCTTCCCGATCATCGGGCACAGACTTGAAATAACCACTTTTTTCCCAGTGAGAATACCATTTTTCCTCGATATCGGAAGGGGTGTAGCGAGCTGACAATTCCATATGTTAGAGCGTAGCAATGTGCCTTTTATAAAATTTGGGGAAGGGCAAAAGTAGGGCAAAAAAGGCGGAGTAAACGTGTAAATTTTTCAGTGCGTTACAAATAATCCAACACTACCTTTGTGTCGAAGAATAACCAGATTATCACGCACTACCACCACCATGCAACACTTTGCAGCCCTCACCCCAGCCGATTTTTTCCAACAGAACGTAGAAAGCCAGCCGAATGGTTTCCTCTGTGGCAAAACAGTTTCTGTAGTCAACCCTGCACAAACGGCATTGTCCGGGATGGAACAAATGCCAGATTATGATCAGCACGAAGGCGTATTTTTTCGGGCAGATGCTGAATCAGGATGCTTGTTCTTTGCGTTCATACACAATACAAACCGGGGTCAAGCCCAGGGCGGCACACGATTTTACAGTTATAACACCATGCTGGATCTACTCAGCGATGGCTTGCGACTTAGCAAAGCTATGTCAGAAAAATGTGCTGTGGCAGGACTCTGGTGGGGAGGTGGTAAATCTATCATTTGTCCGGTTGGTTTTACGGTGAAGGATGCTACCCCAGAAAAACGTAAAGTTATTTTCGCCAATTTCGGGAAATTTATTGCGAGTTTGCATGGCGCCTACGTGGCAGCGGAGGATATGAACACGACTCCGGAAGACATGCAAACCATTCTTTCTCAAAACCGTTTTGTAACCTGCATCCCCAAACAGACTGGAGGCAGTGGCAATCCGAGCCCTTTCACTGCAGAAGGTGTTTTCAAGTCTATGCTGGCAACTGTAGCTGTGATGGAAGGCAAATCTGATTTGAGCGGCATGCGCATTTCTATTCAAGGTTTAGGGAATGTAGGTGGCGCACTTGCCCGTTATGTAATTCAAAGTGGTGTAACCAAACTTTATATTACAGATCTGGTTCAGGAACGCATGGAAACCATCAAATCATGGGCGCCTGAAGTGGTTGAAATTCTACCCTCTAAAGAATCGCTACTGCAGCAGGAATGCGACATTTTTGCACCTTGCGCTGGAGGCAAAGTAATTGACGACCAAAGTATTCCACTTTTGCGCTGCAGATACATCATTGGTGCTGCCAATAATCAACTTGAGCGCTCGGAAGAACACGCGGCGCAACTGCATCAAATGGGCATTTTGTACCTGCCAGATTTTTTCATTAACCGTATGGGCATCATCAATTGCGCCAACGAACAATACGGATGGCTGGAAAGCACTTTGCAGGAAGAGGTGGTGAAAATTTATGACGATACGGTTCAACTACTTCAGGAATCCCGCAGAAGAGGCATTTCGCCACAGCAAATGGCCATGATTCAGGCTGCTGAGGCATTAACCAGAGTGCACCCGATTTGGCCTAATCGGGGCAAACAGCTGATACAGAAGGCTGCTTCAGAAAGGTAATTATACTGCGCCGGCAAGCACTTCCCAGGTGTGATCACCCAAGAGCCGTACAGAAGCAAGATGTTCATAAGGAGCCTTCCTGCCCCATTCAGTTGGGGAGATCATAGAAAGCAGATGCCTGCCATCCGCTTTCCTTTGGTACAGATGATATATATGGTGAATCACCGGCTGAAAAGGAACATCGGCCTGATAGATAATTTCAGAAACTTCCATCCGGCTGTGCAAACTTTTGGCCTGATTCATTAGGGTTTCCATTTGCTGACGAAGCTGCTCCATCTGCCGATCTGTTTGATCGTACATGGCAGTCATGGCGTTACCCCTAATCCGACCTTTATCCTCGGGCCGGATGACGGCACTACCGGAAGTATGCGCATAGGGCAGTAGCCCTGGCGTTTCAGCAACCTTGTCTTTATCGATTGGGTTGACAAATGCCTGATCCGTCGTGTTTTTGTCCTTTTGTTCAGCCATAGTCCTGTACTTCAAATAATCACTTCTTTCCCCAAACGGGTATCCCAAATTTTGCATCCACGAATGGCATCCAACCGTTGGTTGGCCGTATCGTATGTAAGATGCCCTTCCTGATTTCTGCCCTCCCGGAACTTAGAAACGACAAAACCTTCAGAAGGTTTAAGTGCAATTAAATCGCGCAATTGGTCTTTGCGCACAAAATAGGCATTATTGCCATGACTGTTACTTCCCACGAAAGCATATCCTTTTTCTTCGGCAAGATCACACAGGGCGGTAATGGATGCCCCATAGCACAAATTGGAAAAATGGTAATTTGTTCGGTAAAAATCTGGAGCATAAGGTATGGTCCATGCGTTATCCGGGCCAAAAACACTATTGTACTCCATAATAACCAACACCGGATTAGCCACCTGAATAGCTTTCCAGACCCAGTAATCATTGCCATCAATGTCAATATGTAACAGACCAATTTCTCCACTCATGCCATTCGAAGCCAGCAATTCATTGATGTTTTCGGCTGTTACGAAAGAGGCTATTGCTTTAAGTTCATGTTGCCAATAAATTCTGTCTTCTCGAATTTTTTGAACGTTTTTTTCAGATCCATCCAGTACCAAGCCCCGCCAGTTGTTATTCATCAACAAAAAGCGCGTATTGGCCTCTTTGTAATCCTCTACGCCAAATTCGACAAACGTATGGGGCTTAATATCCAGGTATTGAACTAAAAATTGAATAATTCCATCGTCATTCCATTGAGACGACACCCTGAACTCTGCTCTTTGGATATCTGGCAGAATATACGCTGCATTTTTTTGGTGCTCTAACGCTAACAACCGGGCCGTGAGGAACTTGCTTTCTTCCACCTCTCTGGACAATCGGGCTGTATTTCGAATTAAACGGAGCAAGTTCTTAATCATATGTATGCAATTGATCAATGGCGCAAAGTTGGGGCAGAAATAGCTTTACTTGCCGTTATCGGAGGTAAGATTTAATGTTTTTTTGGCCAGATTCATCCAACAAAACAAAATAGTACATTCCTTTTGGCCAATGTGATACGGGAATTCGCAAGGTTTTGCCGGGAGTATCAAGCAATTCTACCCTGCGGCCATCCACAGCATACACTTCTCCCTGAATCTTGTCAAAACCATCTCCAAGCGCTAAAAACAATTCATCTTCAGCAAAAGTTGGAAAGAGTTTTATCTGATCTGTTTGATCCAACTCATTTACAGCGCTTAGAACGCAAGGAATTCCACAAACATCAGGGGTTGTATTAAAACAGCTGAATCCTGTGAAATAGATAAAATCTTTCACCCAGAAAGATGTGGAGAATAAGCCCCAATCAAATCCAATACCTTCAGTCCAAACAACCGTTTTGGGAATTGGGCCATTGTAAGCAAGCAGGTGTACACGCCGCCGCCCTTCAGCAGTAGTATCAACCTTTTCTACTGAAAACCGGATATTTGAGGCATAATCCAGCGAATCTCCAACGTTTAGTGTAAAGTCGAACATCAACGTATCCAGAACAGGACGGAAATAACTATTGAACGGAGGCTTACCAAAAGTTGTAAAATATACCTTTCCGGCTTCTTCTCTGACTCCCCCAACCAATGACTTTGACTGTCCAGTCAAAGGCTGTGTATAACTGCCATTTTGCGAACTACAGTCACATTCACACAAGTTTTGGGTGTAGACTTTTGCATATAGTTTTCCGTTGAAGACGGAGTCGCCTTCCACTATATCTCTTCTATGTCTGAACAGATCGTTTGGGCCAATTACCGGCAAAACTGTCCTGTAATGCCATTCTCCGTAGGTTGTTGGAAATGGGAAATTGCTTTGTGCGCGCAATCCGATTGGTGAATACAGGAACAGTGTACAAAAAAGGGCGGTTGAAACAAGTAGTTTTTTCACTGTAAATTGTGTTTTTGGTTAGATGTAATGTTTTCCAACGTCCAATCTAATCTCCTAACAAAGGTTTCTTTTCGCTCCTGGCAGGCAACCAAGGGGCAAATGGCGCATGACTTAGGCGGCACACAACCATCCGTATGAACGAAACTTTCAAGGTCGTGGTCAAAAGCCCGTGATATGGTTTGCCCCAATGCTTCAATTTCTACATGAGCTTCATTTACATTGAAATACCATGGTACCGTCAGATGACAATCCAAATGTATGACCGATCCGTATTTAATAATCCTCAAGTTGTGTAAGTCAATCCAGTTTTGTCGTTTATTATCATTCAAAACCTTAATCAGGCTCACCAATAGGGTTTCATCCGCTTCATCAGTCAACCCGGCTATGGTTGTCCGAATAATTTTGCCACCTTCTACCATGATGAAAAGGGCAAAAATGGTGGCTACTGCGCTATCAATCCAGCTTATTCCGGTAATTTTTAAAATCAGGAGTCCAACAATGATCCCTACGGTCGTCCAGGTATCGGATTGCAAGTGTTTTCCGCTCGCCTGCAAAGCGATGGAATGATGTTTCTTACCTGTTTGTATACACCACCATCCAAGCAGGTAATTCACAACAGCGGTGGCTGCCACAATGAATATACCGGCGTCTAATTGTTTAACCGGATGGGCATGGATTAGGTTAGACATGGACTCATATAGGATGATCATTCCTGCAACCAGAATCAAAACGCCTTCGAAAGAAGCAGAAATCAGCTCAATTTTGCCATGTCCATAAGGGTGGTTTTCATCACGTGGTTTGGCTGCAAGGCGCAAACTATACAGACCGGTGAATCCGGTTACAACATTCACGGTACTTTCCAGCGCATCCGTCAGAATCGCCACGGAATTGGTTAAATAATAGGCGGCTACTTTCAGAATGAAAAGTACAACCGAAGTTAATACCACCCATTTTTGGACCCTGATATTGGCTAAAGCAGCAGAATTTATTGGTGTTGATTCCACGATTTTATTCCCAGAAAGTTGGTTCAATTTTTTTAACAAATGGAAGGTTAGCCAATTGAAAAAGGACTCTTTGATAGTTTTTTTGGTGCGTCGAACCAATAATCAACCATTGTTCAGCGGTACACCCTACCCTTCCTTTACCTGCATTTTTTTGGGCGGTTGGATCTATTTTTTTTACCTGCCGCCAATGTTTTGCAGAAGCAGGAATACAAAATTCATAATTCTGGGCAACCTTGTTTTTACCTGAACCGGAAAGGCCATCAGCGTCAATTTGTTTAAAATCCAGTTTGATTTTCCGCCATGCGTCCGGCGATTCAGGCGGTTTTTCGGATTTACATGCCAGAAAACCCATTATTACGACTAAAAGACATAACCGTTTCATACCTTATCGATATTTTGCGCCAAAATAAGGCAGTTCTGCCATTCTGTTCTGGTAATCATTAAACAACAACATCCTGTGAGTTCTCGTCGTTCATTTCTTCAAACTACTATGCTCGGGGGCATAGCTGCTGCAAGTGCTAAATTTTGGAATAGCGTTATTCCGGAAACTGGCAACCCTGAGCGTGGCGCATTCCCGATGGTCATTGCAACCTGGGGTCCAAACATCAAAGCCAATGCTGCAGCATGGGAAATTCTTTCCAAAGGCGGATATGCACTGGATGCCGTGGAAGCCGGGGTTCGTATACCTGAGGCTGATCCAAGTGATACCAGCGTTGGATATGGTGGATTTCCGGATCGTGATGGCCATGTTACGCTGGACGCCTGTATCATGGATGAAAAAGGAATGGCCGGCTCTGTTTCCTTTCTACAACATATTATGCACCCCATCAGCTTAGCCAGGCTGGTGATGGAAAAAACACCGCACGTGATGCTGGTCGGCGATGGCGCCTTGAAATTTGCGTTAGAACAAGGATTTAAAAAAGAGCAAATGCTAACAGAAGTGGCGAAAAAAGCCTGGGAAGACTGGAAAATTGAGTCGAAATACAAACCTGTTATCAATGTGGAACGCCATGATACAATCGGAATGGTGGCTATTGATTCCAGCAACAGAATTGCCGGCGCTTGTTCTACAAGTGGCGCAGCATTTAAAATGCATGGCCGGGTGGGCGACAGCCCAATCATTGGCGCCGGCATGTTTGTAGACAATGAAGTAGGAGGAGCTGCATCCACCGGGTTGGGTGAAATGGTACTTCGAACGCTGGGAAGTTTTTTAGTGGTTGAAGAAATGAGACGCGGAGCACACCCCCAAAAAGCAGCAGAAATTGCAGTAAAGCGAATTGTTCAGAAGTACCCTAAACAAAGTGAAGAAGCCCAGGTTGGGTTTATTGCGGTCGATAAAAAAGGTCGTCACGGCGCTTATGCCATTCAAAAAGGATTCAACTACGCCTTATACCAACGCAACGAAAACAAGGTGTATGAAGCCGGGTATTTTTTACCTGACAGCAAATAAGTGGTGCTATTTTCCGGGCTTGTGAAATCCATTTACACTTTTTTGCGTTTTACCCAAAACCAAATTTACACACCATTCACCTTATCCAATTCATGGTACGCAGCTGGGGACTTTTCTTGATTTTTGGCATTACCGCATTACAAGTATTCGCTCAAGCGAACGCCGATTGTATTTCAGCAATAAATATTTGTGAAAAGAAAAAACTGAGCATCCAAAGCGCTGGTGGTGAAGGATCTAACAGATCTGAAGCCGATTTCATTGCTTGCTTCATGAGCAGCGAAAATAAAGGGCAGGCGGAAGAAAACTCCACCTGGATAAAATTTGATATTTCGGAAAGCGGCACCCTCAGCTTCACCATCACGCCACATCAAGAGGGAGATGACCTTGATTTTGTGGTGTATCGTTCCATTGACGGGAGTTGCAAGAACATGAAAATTGTGCGTTGTAATGCAGCAGGTGATCCTTCAGATTGGGCTTCTCATAGCAAATGTTTAGGGAAAACAGGATTGAGAAGCGGGGAAACGGATTCCAGTGAAGATGCCGGATGTAATGATTCGGATGACAATGCCTGGTTGGCGCCGTTGAATGTACTTAAAGGGGAAAAATACATTTTGTTGGTGAGTAATGTAACTACCCGCGGACCAGGTTTTGACATTGATTTTGGCGGAACAGCATTGATGCCCTGTGAGAAACAGAAGCCCATTGCTGCAGTAAAACCCAAGCCTGCCCCTGCAAAACCCAAGCCCAAGGTTCAGGTAGTGTCTAAACCAGCCCCGGAACTCATCGGAGGCCGCAAGGTGGAAGTCGGAGAAGAAGTGAAAGTGAAGGGCAGGAAAATCAAAGTAAAGCTCTGGGATAGTCAGGTACAGGATGGCGATATCATTTCTGTTTACCTCGACGACAAGAAGGTTATTGACCGGATTTACCTCACTCTGAAGCCTCAGGAGTTTGAAATAGAACTACCACCGGGCAAAGAGCATTATCTGACGGTATATGCCGATGATTTTGGCAAGGCAGAACCTAACACTGCCATGGTTTTAATTTTCGACGGTTCACGTGAACAAACCATTGATCTGGTGGCTGGTAGAAGTAAACAGGAAAGTGTAAAAATCGTTACGGAATAGCCTCCAGCATGTCGATCAAGACCTGGTTCAGGTTCTGAATGGCTAAAGGCAAATTCCAGGCATCCCGGTTGCGTGATTCTACTTTATTGGAAATGCTTCTTATTTCCACAAATGGAACGGAAGCCGCCAGGCAGGCATAAAATACGGCAGCACCTTCCATGCTCTCCAATTCAGCTTCCGAATATTTGGCACATATGCTGCTTATGGATTCGGTTTTCCCATGGACTTTATTGACCGTCAGTCCTTTACACACCTGTAATCCGGGTATGGGTGGATTGGGATTGGTTAAAACTGAGTGTGGCCAAAGGCCCATTTCGGCCAAGTCAGTAAATTGTCCATCTGCTTCTTCAACACCGAGATCTGCAAACCGCTCCTGGCCAACCTGAACCACGGTTCCAATGGGTAAATTTATAGAAAATGCTCCGGCAATACCGGCATTAATAATCCAGTCTGGTTTTTCTTTTGCCAGGGTCCATCCTAATTGAAACGCTGTGGCAGGAGCTCCAACCCCCGTTACCAGCGTTTTAATGGTTAAGCCCCCCTTTGAAAATACGGCGTCTGTTTTTTGTTGAAAATGGGCAGTCAGCCAGGAGCACAATGGTGCGATTTCAAACGGAGTTGCAGCGATAATGATGATGTACATAGGAATGGCTGAAAATTATAGGCACGAAAATGAGAACAAGTCCCCTATTTTTGGCGGCAATTATTTGATATGATAGAAAATCTCCAAAATCTGGATGTTCAGGTATTTCAATGGATCAACAGTGGATGGGCCAATCCGGTTTTTGATTCCATACTTCCATGGTGCCGGGAGAAATGGTTCTGGATGCCCGTTTATTGGTTTATTGCAGCCTTTTCATTGCTAAATTTTGGAAAAAAAGGCTGGATTATCATACTTGGATTCATTTTGGCTGCCGGTCTGGCTGATTTTACCAGTAGCACGTTGATTAAAAAAAATGTCCAGCGATTGCGCCCTTGTAATGATCCGGATCGGGTGACACAAATAATCCTAAGAGTTCCTTGCGGAAGTGGATACAGCTTTACATCCAGTCATGCCGCCAACCACTTTGCGGCAGCCATTTTTTTGATTGGACTGTTTGGCGACTTCAGAAAATGGGTAAAACCAGCGGCACTTTTGTGGGCTTCCAGTATTGCATTTTCACAGGTTTATGTTGGAGTACACTATCCGGGTGATGTCATCATGGGATCTCTGTTAGGGAGCATCATTGGCTGGTGGGTTTACGTTATGTTTGCACGATGGAAATTATCTCCACTTTAGATAGTAGACTTACTACTCCTAAACCACTTTTGCAGGAAATGTCTTGTATTTTTCGGCCTGGTTTTTGAAATGTTACTTCGAAATTTACGTTTCATTCATCCGGACACCCGACTTTCAGCTTTAATATGAAACACATTTTCAAACTTTCCCTGCTTATTCTGAATCTTTTCATGATTTCAGAACT
>JAEUUS010000288.1 GCA_016787545.1 Saprospiraceae bacterium | reverse complement strand
CCAATCAGGGCATCGGGTTCGGCCAGATGGACATCTCCAAGCATGGCAAAAGAGGCAGTTACACCACCTGTTGTTGGATCTGTCATCAAAGAAAAATAAGGCAATTTAGCCTTGGCCATCAGCGTAAGTTTGGCGCTGGTTTTAGCCATTTGCATCAGGGAAAAAGCACTTTCCATCATGCGGGCGCCACCAGTTTTGGATATAATCAACAGCGGACTTTGCTCTTGTAAACAATAGTCAATCGCAAGTGATATTTTCTCGCCTACCACAGCGCCCATGGAGCCACCGATGAATTTGAAATCCATGGCGGCTACTACTAATTTATGGCCGTTCACGTTACCGGCGCCAATGGCCAGGGCATCGTTCAAACCCGTTTTTTTGCGACTATCCTCCAAACGCTTGTCATACGGTTTGAGGTCGGTGAAATGGAGAAAATCCACAGATACCAAATCGTCGTGAATGGTGATGTACTCGTGATTGTCGAAGAGTATTTCGAAATACTCTTCCGAGCCTATGGGTGTGTGGTAATCACACTTGGGGCATTTATAGAAATTATCGTGGAGTTGCTTGGTTGTGCTGGTTTCCTTGCATTTTTTACATTGGAACCAGATACCCTCCGGTACATCTTTTTTGGACTTGGTGGCGGTAGTGATGCCTTCGCGCAAACGTTTGTACCAACTCATGGGACGGTAGGTTGTTGAATCTGAAGCGGCTTTCGGGGCGGGCAAAGATAGGTAACAGCAAAGTGCGCAGCCTAATTTATCCTGCATGGAATTTTACAGGAAGCAAAAAACAATTTGATTGAATCTCCATATCAGAGGTAATTTCTCTAAACGTATGGAGAAATCAAGACTATTTTCGGACATTTATCAGGGCTTTATTCGACTTCTGCCTCCTTTTGAAATTCATAACTTCTACTTGATATCAACACATGAAACATCAAAAACTACTTTTACCGGCCATTTTTCTTGCGCTCTCCATTAGCTGTATATCAGCACAAATAACACCTGCCTGCCCGGATCCGGCGCCTCCCGGGGCTGAATCCTGCATTGCCACCTGCGTGTATTGTAATCTCAATGGATACCAGGGCACAAACAACGGTACTCCTTCGGGAGGAAATACGGTTTGCGGGGCTATCGCCATTCACAACGACCAATGGTTTGGGTTTACAGCAGGCTCGAATGCCATCAGTATGGATATTGTCATGGAAAATTGCCAGAACGGTGATGGCCTGCAAGCGGCCTTGTTTCAACATTGTGACGATTCTGATGCCATTGCCTGCAATCCCGGTCTGCCAGGAGGAGGATCCGGCAGCCTCAATATAACGTATGATCATTTTGAAGTTGGCCAAACCTATTATCTGATGATCGATGGCTGGTCGGGCGACGTTTGCGATTATACCATTATTGTACAGCTTGGCTCAACCAACCCAAGCGCTCCTGCCGCCCCGGATTCCATTCAGGGACCCTCAGTAGTCTGCCAAAATCAGTTGGCAACCTATTCGGTATCTCCGGTGATAAACGCCGGTTACTACCAATGGATAGCGCCTCCCGGTTCATCCATTAATGGAGGCGGAAATGTGGCAACCCTTTCAGCACCGGAAGGAAATGAAGTAACCATCCAAATGGGTTCCATCAACGGCAACATTTGCGTTCTGGCGGCTAATGCCTGCAACCCGCCTTCAGCACAGGTGTGCAAAGCAGTAACGGTTACGCCAGCGCCAACCGTCACACTTCCGAAGGTAACGGTGTGTAATGAGGACGTCCCCTATATTTGGGCATATCCCCCCTTTATGGAATTGGTTAATCCAGGCATATACAACCTGAGCGGCCTCCAAACCTCCATAAATGGCTGTGATACCATCGTTAAGCAGACCGTTGTAATAAAACCGCCCCTATTCACCAACCTCGGGAATATCATACTTTGCCAGGGCGATTGTTTCCTATTGGGTGCACAATCGTTTTGTGTACCCGGAATCTATTCAGCTACGCTCACTACTGCGAATGGCTGCGACAGTACGGTGGTATTCCAGATTACAGTAGTGAACACGGGGTCTGCAGCTCAGATCAATGCGCCTCAGGGACAAATCCTGAATTGCCTGAACACCTCATTGGAGCTAAATACTACGCCGGTAAACAACACCTCCAGGATTTGGAAAAACATGGCAGGCGATACACTCGGTAACGGCAACGCTATCACGGTTACAGAACCAGGACTATATTCCCTGGAGGTAAAATCTACCCTGCCCGGCGCTTCCTGTACCGGATTAGACAAAATCCTGATAAAAAGAAACAACTTCCCACCTCCTGTTACGGCTTCCGGGGGCATTCTGGATGCCAACCACCCAACAGTGCAGCTTCAGGGAAACAGCATCCTTTCCGGCATGCAATATCATTGGACCGGGCCCAATGGTTTCAGTTCCAACCTGAAAAAACCGATTGTTTCCGTCCCTGGTTTGTACACACTGA
>JAEUUS010000274.1 GCA_016787545.1 Saprospiraceae bacterium | reverse complement strand
TTGGATGGTAGATACATCACCGCCGGCATTTTGGTCTGCAATGCGAACTTTCCAGATGCCATTTACCTGTTCGTTGTCAAAACTGCTCAAAACGCCAAGACCGAAAGGAATTTGGGCATTTTTATCCATCGTATAGCTGTCGCAAATTGGATTGAAGATACCTTCATCATCAAAACGTACATGCAACATGCCGCCGCAACCGGCTGCGCCATCCCATAAGGTAACCACAGTTCCCTGTGGGCTTTCAACCTGAATATTCATGTCGGCGAAGAATACATCGCCATTAATTTTCACCCGCAAATCCACATCTTGCACCGTGGCATTCATGGGCAGATTAACCGGGATATTGAACTCCCGAATCTGACCGTCTGTTACATTCAATGGCAGTCCCTGGCTGCGGAATGGCAGTTCCAAAGAAGCATTTTGTGTAAACAGTGGCGTAAGCGGGAAATTAAACGGAATCGTAATTGGCGTTGGATCGCAATCGATGGCTGGTGGCAGGTTGTCTTCCACCTTTACATCACCAAAACATTTATTCTCAGTTACATCCAAAATGCCGTCTTCATCTACATCGTCAAATACACGGAACCGGTAGGTTTTGCCCACGTCATTACAATCAAAGATGGCCGGAACCCATGGACCATTGCCAAAAGGAGCGGTTTTGTCCACTTGAACAGGATAGAAATCATAACAGCGGAACGGACCGCCTTCCAGTACCTGGTCGGCAAGGAGTGTGTCGCGACAATCAGGGCCAAGCGCCAGAATAATGAAATCGTTGCAAGTCATGGTACTGATCGGGTTCGGGAAATCCTGAACAGTCACTGACCAGGAGCCCAGCGTCATATTGCCGGAAGCATCGGTGCATTTGTAGTGGTAGGTATAGGTATTACCTTGTTCCAGAACAGCCGGAGGGAATGGCGCAATCTGTACTGCTGTGCCACCATTCGGGGTGGAGTAGCTCACATAACCGTTGTATGCACGTGAAAGGGTTGTGACTCCAAATGGATATGCCTTTCCTGCACCCGGGTTGGAGGAGACGAGGAGTGTACCATCGCTTACCTGACGTACGGCATTTGTGTAATTCAATGGGGAACCGGTGGTGCTGGTGAGGTAAATACCACGAGTTGAGTTGGCAGGAATGGTAATGCCCAGACCTGGTACAGGAGTACCTACAGCAGAGTTGGTAGAGGTAACCAGCGTATTACCGGCAAGCACCCATGCGCCAGGCGTATTTTCCAAACCAGCGAATGAGTTAGTGCCAAGGGTGTAGTACACCTCCATATTGTAGGTGCCCGGATCGAGGGATGGCCCGAATTGCGTAATCGTTATTGGCGTAGAACCCAGATTGGTTACATCAAACATGATACCTGCGTTACCAAGGTTGCCAATTGCAAAGTCAATCGGATGATTAACCGTTCCATTTGTACCGGCAGCACAGTTGTCTGCACAATTCACCTGATAAGTGTAATTGGCGAATTCACAAAGACCAGGCTGCAGCGTAATTGTCGTATTTGCAGGGTGTGTTATGGTTGGAGGAGTGTTGTCAATGACATTAATCACTTGTATAGATGCGGAAATTACGCCGCCGCCACATGGATCAACAAGTTCCCAGGTAATCACGTTATTACCTACAGGAGCAGAGATGACCGTATTCACTGGAGTGAGTACTACCACCGGTGCGCCGTTGTTGATACGGTATTGCAGCTGATAACCGGCATTGCAACCTCCAGGGAAGGTTGGCAGTGGGGTAGTAACATTTACGAAACAGTTATTGGAACCAGGACCGGTATTCACGGTTTGATTTACCGGAGCCGTCATGGGGCAATTTATAATAGGAATCTGACGAACGATGGCAGTCCATCCCGGACGGGATATTGCGCCGTCAGACAGAAAATGAAAGGTAAGGGCTTCAGCAGCATTTGCGCCCACGGCAGCAATGCCAGTATTGGCTGTGATAGTGCCAGGACTGATGTTTTGCCAGTTCCCGGCAGGGAAACCTGTGCCTGTTGCACCCTGTGGGCCAATGATTTTATTGGCCGGAGCGATGGCGGGACCGTTGTAAATATACAAGGCATCCCATCCTTGTTCCAATCCAAATGACGTAAAAGTCACCTGAATACGGTGCGTAGCAGGGTTGGAAGGAAGAAAAGTGACTTCAGCGTTTGCGCTGTTGTTGTAGTTAGCGTTTGGACCGCCAAAGTCGTAAAAATTGAAAAAACAGTTGCCAGGAGGTGCAATAGTAAATGGACTTCCCGCAGGTACGCCATTGGCTTCCATGTTGACGTTTGTTTGCGCAATCGCAGATGCGCAAGCAAATGTCCACCAAACGGCCAAGGACAGGGTGATATGAAAATTGCTCTTTTTCATGCTAGTATGATGTTGAAAATTAAAAGAAGGACGGAGATGCGGCATAACCGATTCCCCTTGTCAGATGTCCTCTGATCTTTTGTGGGTTTGTGTGTGTCTGCAGCTTTCGCTGAATGACATCGGTATCCCCTTCTAGGGATTTTAGTTGGTAACCAGTACCCTGGTTTCTGTTTGTAGCGCTCTCAGAATCACCTTAGGTGTATAAGAGGCTTCTTTTTCAAAACCAAGTGTGGCTGCGGCCGGAATAGCCAATTCAAGTGATTGTGCTACATCGGTGCCTTTGCGCACTTCCTCTACAATTGCTTTGAAATAAGCAATTCTTCTTACGGTGTTGTCGTACAAAGGCGTTCCTTCCTGAATACCCGGCATTTGTTGATTCAAAACCGTGATCTGATTCATCAGAATGGTTACGGTTTCTTCGCCTGATTTCCAGTTGAATGTTTGAGAGGGTGGCTGCAAGGCTTGTGCGTTTGTAACGCACAGAAAACTCAGCAGAAAGAAAGCGGTGAGCAGCAGGTGGCTTTTTTTGGCCATTACTACGCTTGAAATATGTTGCTTCATGTGCTCGAAGTTTTTAAACAAGATTGTTGGTGTGAACTACTGTTTAGTGGCATTGAAATCAATTCTTAACTGACCGGCTTCTTCCACTATCTGGTAGTTTCCGGCGCGTATATGATTGATTTTCAAGCCAAGCGTTTGAATGACTTCTCCAGACAACTCTGCATTGCTCTCCTGAACAAGCACTCCTTGCTGTAAATGGCTGTTATAGAATTGCGGGCAAAGCAATTGTTTGGTCAGAACCAGGGATACGCCGTTTCCATCATTCAATGGGAACAATAATCCGATGGTGCTTTTGCAGCCCAACTTTTTCTCCATGGCTGTTTGGCCGGCTGAAGAGCGAGGGCTGATTTTACAAATGCCTGCGGCCGAGCAACTGCTGTTTCCGCCATATACTACATCACAACTCATCATGCGTTGGGTAGCAGTATTGGCGACAGGTGTTACGGATGGCGCTGTAGCAGGAGAAATTACAGGTTGTTGCGCCTGAATTTCAGAGCTGGAAATGCCAATGAGCATTAACAAGAACAAGACGTTGAAGGCGGCCATTTTCAAAAATGCCTGTCCTTCTCTTTCGATTAAGTGATTCATGTTGAAAAAATTTAAATCGGCTAAAATGATGACAATGAATGAGTTAACCATTAAGCCTGTGTGCTTTGAAAGTCTATCCGGATATATCCGGAGGCTTCCCGAATCAGGTAATTGCCTACTGGCAGTTCCCGGATTTTCAAGCCAAGTGAGCTGCGCAATTCTTTGGGCAACGGACAAGGACTTTCAAGTTTGAGCACTCCATGACGTAAATGGTTTTTGTACAATTTGCTGCACAACATGCCTCTGGTAAGTACCATAGCCAATCCGTTTCCGCCTTCAATCGGAAACAACAGACCTACGGTACTCTGGCAAGTCTTTTTTTGTTCGGAAATGACCGGACGTTGACTCGTACGAGCCGTAATCCGGCAAATACCGGTGCCGAGGCAATTGGCGGAAGGTGATCCAAAAACCACATCACAACTCATGTGATGTGAGGATTCCGTTTCTCGCCTCGGACTAACCAGGTTTTGCTGAGCACCACTCCAGGGAGGGGCGGCAAAAGCCAGTTTGTTGGGTGTGGGAACGTTTCTCATAAAAATGTTGCATTTTTGCCGTCCGGCAGGAAGTTGTCGTCTGGCAGTTATGAATGGTATGGTTGTTTACCGCTGG
>JAEUUS010000257.1 GCA_016787545.1 Saprospiraceae bacterium | reverse complement strand
AAACAGTTCAGCGAACGTTCTTCCCCGGCATACGCGAACGGAGGCGTATTGTTGGCATCCACATAGACGCTGGTGGTATTGGTGCAGCCATTTCCCGGGTTGGTAGCCGTTACATAGTAATATCCCGGCAGCGGTACATTGGGATTTTGCTGGGTTGAACTAAAATTATTAGGTCCGCTCCATTGGAATTGCAATCCCTGCGGGGAGGAGTTGGTAGTGATTTTGGCATTTGGGTTGGTGCAGGTAATCAGTGTGCTGTTACACCAAACACTGGGTGGAGTATTGTTTTGGGAAACAGAAGCGTTGGCCACTGCCGTGCACCCGCTCTGCGGGTGGGTTACTTTCAAGGTGTAGTTACCTACTGCGCTAACCACTGGATTTTGCTGCGTAGAAACGTATCCATTCGGGCCTGTCCAAAAATAGGTGGCGCCTGGTGTGGTTGACTGACCGATCAGTGTAACAGTTGGACTGGCGCAGGTTTTAACCCCGCCCATGGCTGAAACGTTTGGTAAGGCATAGTTATCTGTTACGGTAACGGACGTGCTGCCTGTGCAGCCATTGGTTGGATTTTTAATCGTCAGGAAATACACACCTGAAGCACTCACGCCTACCACCGGGTTGGTAGCCATAAAGTTATTGGGGCCAATCCAGGAATAAGTAACACCTGGGGTATTGCTGCTGCCAATGAGTTGTACTATTTGAATGGCACAACTTAACACACCAGACACCGAAGCCGTTGGAATGGGGGCAGTGGTATTACTGGCTACTGTTACCATATCGGTGGCGGTACAGCCATTGGCGGGGTTTTGTACTGTAAGGCTATAAGCGCCGGCAATGGTGGTCCAGGGCGACTGAAGCTGGGAGGAGAAACCGTTGGGGCCGGTCCATTGGAAAGTAGCGGCCGGGGTATTGCTGGTGCCGAGCAACTGCATCGAAGGTTGATCGCAGGTGATGGTACCACTCACGGCTGCATCGGCGGAGGGAGGTGTAAAATTGGCGCTGACAACCGCCGTAGACTTGGCCAGGCATCCTGTAAGGGTATCTGTTACGGTAAAAACATAGTTGCCAGATGCAGAAACAACCGGTTTTTCCAAACCGGATTGAAAACCTCCAGGCCCCTGCCATCCAAATCGGGTGTTGGTTTTGGTATAGGTTACCTGCAACATGAGGGTAGGGGAGGTACAGTTAATTACGCCGCCGGTAGCTTGTGCAGTTGGCGCCACATGGGCTGCAATTACCTGCATTTGGTCGGTTGCTGTACATCCATTGTCGATATTGGTTACGGTTAGGGTAAACGTACCGGCCATATCAATCACCGGGTTCAGGGTTTGGGCTCCGGATTGAATCCGCCCACCAGCCGAGGCCGTCCATAAATACTGGAATTCAGGCCCCACCGAACCGCTGCCAGCCAGAGAAAGCTGAGCGTTGGAGCAGTTTACATTGATATCTGTACCAGCCAGAGCAGTGGGCGCAGACAGGTTCTGCACCACCTCAATCGTTTTGCTGGTCAGGTTGCCTTCCTGATCTTTTACCTCAACCTGGTAGGAGCCGATACTCAGTCCGGCCCGGACTGGCCCCGTGGCGCCATCGTCCCAAAGGTAGGTATAGCCCGGGGCGCCACCTGTTGCACTCACGGCTATGTACCCGGTATTATGCTGACAGTCAATGTGTTGAAGTGAATCAATGTGAATGGTAATGGGGGCCAGGCTACTATTGGCCAGCTCAGAGGTAGACCCTGTGACAAAGTAAAACTGGATTAAAAGAATGGTGAACAAAAACCGAATCATGGGAATAGAAATTAGATGGATGAATAAAATCATCATACAAGTGAACGGATGGATTATATGCATAGATTTAACACCATGCAATACGCAATTTCACTGCAAAGGGACGGCTCTCACCTTAAAATGGGCTTAAGCCCAACCTTAAAACTACCTTAAAAAGGATTTTGTGTAAATTTTGCGACAAACCGGTTGGTTCCGGCACGCGGAATTTGATAGCCTAAAATAGCGCCATGGAGAGCCAGTATACGCTGGGCAATGACTATTCCCAGACCAAAACCGCGTTTCCCGGTGGCGTTTTCGCCACGGAAAAACGGCGTGAATAATAATAATTGTTCCTGTTCAGAAAGGGTAGCTCCCGTATTATCAAACCATATTTCCAGGGTGGGCTCGGTGTAGGTAATTTGCAATTGAGCCTGATGATCTTGTCCGTAGCGACAGGCATTTTCCAGCAAATTGCGGAATGCTGTACGCAATAATGGTTCAATTCCACGCACCATAAGCGCAATTTCATTGGCCGGAAAATCTACAAAACCCAGACTGATCCGGTAGTCCGGATTGGAGGTTTTTACCTCCTCCATGGTTTGATACAATACCTCATCTATACGCAAAACGGGCTGGTTTTGATCAACTATGACATGTTGATACCTGGATAATAACAACAACGCATTGGTCATTTCTACCAGTCTGCTCTGCTCTTCCCGTAGCGATAGCAGGGTTTTTTGATAAAAAGCGGCATCGCGTTCCATGGAAAGTGCATGTTCCGTTTCTGAAAGCATATTCGCCAAAGGGGTACGCAACTCATGAGAGGCGTATTGCACAAAACTCCGCTGCGCATTAAAGGCTTTCTCCAGCCGCTCCAGCAAACTGTTGAAATCTTGCGCCAAAATGGTCAGCTCATTCTGATTGCCTGGAACCTTTATACGCTTGGTCAGGTCTTTTTCCCCAATTCCGGCAATCTGTGAAATCAGATCTGCCAACGGTTGACCCACAATGTTGCGTACATACAAATAAGCCAGCAAAATGGTTAACCCCAGCCCGGTCATCCAGGTGAAAATAAGTATCTTAAAGAGGTTGGATAACTTTCTAAATCCATACAAATCGTATGCAGAAGCCAGCAAAACAAAGTCCTGTCCTTCTCTTTTCATCACCAGACCCACATGCTCTATTTGCGTCATGTCATCGCTGTAATATACCCTTTTTTCTTTTTTTACCCGTGTTAGAAAATGCTGATCAAAGTGCACACTGTCATTGTCTATGCTGCTGTAAATCAAGCGGTTATCTGGCCCAAACATCAGTACTTGCTCCTGATACAGCGTTGTCATATCATTCCGGTCAATAATTTTCAACAGGGTGGAATCAATTTCCTGTACGTCAAACCAGAACCGATGGGTGGTTTGCGCTTTTTGCTCCAGTCGCTTGAAAAACTCTTCCTGACGGAAATCGGCAGATTCCATATAAATGATGGTGCAGGCTACCGAAAGGATGATAGCCACAAAAACAGCAAACCAGAAAGCAAATCTTGCGCGCAGGTTCATATCACAGAGGTTTGAGGAAATACCCGAATCCGGGTTTGGTATGGATCAACTTGGGCTCAAATTCTTTGTCAACTTTATTGCGCAGGAAACTGATATACACCTCAATGGTGTTCATACTCGTTGTGGAATCCAGGTCGGTATCCCATACTTTTTCCGCTATTTCATTTTTGGAAAGCACCCGGCCGCGGGAACGGATCAGCAGTGCCAGCAAGGAAAATTCCTTTGCCGTCAGGTTAATAGGTTTGCCAGCCCGGGAAACACTTTTGGTGGAAAATTCAATTTCCAGATCAGCCACAGTGATTTTTTCTTCAAAAGCGTTGTTGAGTTGCCTGCGTTTGAGGAATACCTTCAGGCGGGCCAGCAGCTCCCGCAGATGGAATGGTTTTACCAGAAAATCGTCTGCTCCGGAGGCAAAAGCTTCCATTTTGTCGTCCAGCTCCCCCAGTGCGGTAAGCATTAAAATGGGCACATCCTGATTGGATTCCCGTATGCGTTTACACAATTCAAGCCCATTGATATGTGGCAGATTGATGTCCAGCAGCACAATATCGTAACTTTTGCTCTTGAACAAACGCTCGCCAATGCTGCCATCAAAAGCCAGGTCTACCTCATAACCCTGCTCCATAAGTTCTTTCCTGACGCTGGCGCCCAGTTTGGGTTCGTCTTCAACAAACAATACGCAAGGAGGGCTGTCAAAATCCTGGATCGACATGGCTGGGAAATGGTTGCAATGGCAAAAGTGCGTAAAAAAACAGGTTATCGGACGGACAAGGTAATGGACTTTAATCCATTAGGACAATTACTGTACCGATTTAGGTTGTGGCCGAAAGGAGGTATAGGGCCTGTTCACCTCCAGGGATTGGAACAAAATCGTCCAGGATTGTACAATTTCCAGTTGTCTTGTAGTTTTACGAATGAAAAAAACAACTCGTCGCAATTTTGTAAAACTCGCAGCTGCAACGGCTGTCGCTTTGCCCATAACCTCTGTACAGGATGTGGCGTCAAAACCTAAAAAAATGAAAAATATCTTCGTTCACCAGGTCTATTTTTGGCTAAACAATCCGGAAAGCAAGGCCGATCGGGATAAACTTGTAGAAGGGTTAAAGACTTTGACCCAAATTGCTCATATCCAGCAATGGCATATTGGTGTGCCCGCCGGCACCAGTCGCGAGGTCATAGACGGAAGCTATGCGGTGTCCTGGCTCAATATTTTTAAAGACCGGGCTGCTCAGGATGCATATCAGGTAGATCCGGTGCATCTGGCATTTGTACAAAACTACCGCCACCTGTGGAGCAAGGTAGTGGTGTATGATTCGGTGGATGAGGGTTAAGGTATGGTTTTGGAGCAGAAAAAAGCCCAATTGCTTGATGGTTAAGCAATTGGGCTTTTGGTTGTGGAGCTGGCGGGACTAACATCTAAAATTGTAAATAATTGATAGTCAGTTATTTGTGGTTTTTATTTTTTAATGTAATGTAAAAAATTGATTTATTGCACTCTCACTTTATATGGAAGCAATAAATATTTTGCACTAGCTGGTCCTTCTAATTCATACCTACACTTCCGTTCCTCCTGCCAAATTAGCTTATAGCCATCTCCAAAATATTCTTCATCAAATTTTTTCATTAGTGATATTGCCCATGCTATGGCTTTAGTTATCACTAAATATGGCACATGAGGCATTGGGTCAAGCTCTTTCCAAGTTGGTGAGATATGTTTGTGTGCTATATTATTATTTCTCCTAAATTCAATATGATGGACTTTCAAATATTCACGGAATGCTTTGACTTCATTTTGTTGAATTTTAAACTTATCAGCTGCAAAATGGAAATTTATCGTATCATATCTCCGTGAAGATAATTCCGCTAATCTTAAAATCAGGTCGTCTCTGAATTTTGACCTGACTAAATTTATAAGGGTTAACTGTTGGTTTTCCTTGTCTTCATGCAAATTAACGCTTCTCAGTTCGGCAGCTTTTGCAGAATAAATTTTGAAAACAACCCATGATTGAATCACCTCTCCAACTTCTCCACGTAGCAGAGTGACAATCTTTTCTGGTTCAATTTTCTTTAAGTTAGACATGGGGCCTTGTATAGGTTTTCGCAATTTATAATCCAGTTCTGTTTACATATTTCGCCACATTTCCAATCGTGCAACATACTCCGGAACAGGTTGCCTGCTTCCTTTCTCAACCACAAGAAATTCCAGTTTTTCAGCCGCTTCCAGGGGTGATATCAACTTTGACAACACAAATTCATCAAAAAGCCACAACAGCCCCCGTACATCAATTCCTAAATTCCCTGCGGTGCGACGAACCAAACCATCGCCAGAAACAAGTACGCCATTATCTCTAAGCGCAAGGCATATGACCGAACGATCAGGCAATGACAAACCTGATGATACTGATAAGTTGTTGATTTCTTGAAGTGATATTGCGCGAATTTCAAGGATACTTGTGTGTATAAGATATTGTAATTCAACTTGTTGTTCTTGGCTTAACTCGTCTGCGACAAGTTGTGTGGTCACGATGGGCAAGCCAAGCCGGGGCATTAAATTTAACAAACCAGCGTAATACAAGTCGATAAAAATATTGGCATCAGTGACGTATACAATCATTTGGCTATTTTAGAAAGTTCATCCCGAAACTCGGAAAGGGGCATTCCACGGAGTTCGGAGGCTTTTGAAACGGAAATCAACTCTTCAGCGAGGGCGCGATACAGTAATTGCTCGAATCTGAACGGCTTTTCAATGCTTGGGCAATCGCCAGGCTCATTTTTAGCACCGTAAGTCCGATTAAGCATAGCAAAAAAGGTCCTCAAATCATAATCACTTATGCGGTCAAAACGCCGCAAGCGCATTAAAATGGCACGAATGGAGATACCATAGGTTTGTTTTACGTTAATAAGCTCCTGGAGGTAAATGCGATTTCGGTGCATACTGCCAAAATGTTCATTTATCCGACTTTCGGGCAACAAAAAGGCGCCTGCAAAGGCATGGCATAGCCGTTCCTCCTGTTTTTCTTCGCAATCGTCAATGCTCAAAACCAGATGCGCCAGTTCGTGCAGAGCAGTGAAGCGAAGGCGGTCGTGCTTGGGCTTTTCACCTTCTACAGCTGATTCAACTAATTTTTTATTGACAACAATGACCGGTGAGTTATCGTCAACCACGGTAGAAACCCCGTCAAATTCCTGCAATTCATCCAACACAACCACCTTTATCCCAATAGATTCGAGCATTTCCAAAACATTGTAAATAGGGTCAGTGCCTAGTGAAAAGGCGTCCCTAAATGCCTGGGCTGCTGCTTCAGCTTCTTCCTCGGAGGAGACCCCGGGGCGTTTTAGTGGGTTTTTAAAAGATTGCTGTGCGTTCAGGATTTCCTCCAATTCAAAATACTTTTCCAACGAATCCCGCACCTTTTCGGTGAACGCATCCTGCCACTTTTGACCCAATTTGCTCTGTTTGCGGAATTTGAATTCGCCTAAAGGCAAAAAATGCTCGCGCAAAAAATAGTCGGGGCGGACATGCAATGCCTTCGATAATTCACGCAACACGTCGAGACTGGGGTTGCGCGAGCCGCTCTCGTATTGTTGCAAAGCTTGTTTACTTACCCGGTTCTCCATTTTAGAAGCGAGTGATTCAAGGGTTAACCCGTTCATCACACGGGCGGATTTGAGACGGAGTGCAAGGTTGGACATGGAAAAAAGGCGTTGATTAAACTTTCTTTCACAAAAGTAACGACAAATCCGCTATATGTAGATTTTTTTTAAAAAAATATTTGTACTGTCAACAAAATTCATTTAATTTTGCCCAATAAAAAAGGCCGACAGTCATGCACTGATGTCGGCCCCGAAAGTTTCTTTTCCGGAAGATTCGAAACTTGAAGGGTCAAACATAAAACTTCTTTTTCGTTTGGCCAAACCAGTGCATCGAGGAATGCTCACCCGAAGAATGGGCGATTGTTTAACCGATAAATTTTTTACCATGAGTAAGAAAAATTATCATGTTGTCCCGAGGGGCGATGGTTGGGCAGTAAAAGGCGCTGGTAATGAACGCGCTACGCGCCTGGTGAACACCCAAGCCGAAGCCATTCAGATTGCACGCGAACACGCCCGCAACCAAGGCTCGGAGCTTCGCATCCATCGGCCCAACGGCAAGATCCGCGAAAGCTGGAGCTATGGGAATGACCCATACCCGCCGCAAGGGTAGTATTGGACGGGCCGCCGATGGATTTCGGTGGCCCGTTTTTTAATGTTAAGCGTTAATGATTTGCCGTTGTGAAGTTTTCAGTAGGCACAAGATCAAAGATTCCAAGTGATTCGTGGCACAAGGCATGTAATCAGCATCGATAACTCAAACTGTTTTATCAACCAGTAATTCCTTTGCATTTTCCTCAAATAACTTGATTGTCTCCACGATACTCTCATAATCAGATTTGATAATTGCAGCGTGGTGTTTATTTTGAAAAATTATTTCGGAATAAATAAAGGTCAATTCCTTTAGCTTTTCAAGCAATTGTCGAACAGCTTGAATACCCGTAAACTCACTAACGAGTACCTTTTTTATTGGATTAACATACTGTGTTTGAATTGCATCTAAATTGTCTGTGTATGCGAGGTTTTCATGAAAATGTTTCAAGTGCGAATAAATATGGGCAGAAAGTAATTGAAGGGTTGATTCAGCTTGCTTTGCAATTTCATTTGCGAAATCCATTCCCTTTTCAAGGGAATGCTTATATCTAACTTTTCTTTCATGATCTGATTTTTCTGCATTGGGTAGGGTTTCTGATTTGATCTGGTTGATTATTAATGAGAAAAAGTCAATGCAAGTTGTAATGTTTATGTATTGTTTAATACTTTCCTTGTTGTTGCCATATTTTCCCAAGTATGCAAAATAGTATTTGTCCTGGTTAAGCATATTGATCAATCGCTCCAAATCCAGGAGGGGTGCTAAAGTTACTGAATGAAATGTAATAGGGTCTTTGTCAAATGCCGCGAAATGATTCTGAAAATGCTCATTCTGAACTTTGATCTTTTTTAAGGTGGTGTTGATTAGAGAAGCAAAATATTGGATATTTTGCTCTTGTTCTTCTTCTTTCTTTTTTCTGTCTTTCCGATTGTCTGCAAATATGGTGAAATACAACACAACAAATGCTCCTAATACGCCTATAAGCGAGCTCGCAATACCAACCACTGCGTTTGGCCAAAAACCTGACCATTCTGATTGCTGACGGGTATTTTGCTTAATTGAATCCAGGGAGGTTGAAATTGATCTCAGAGCAACATTGGTTTTAATCAATTCCGATTGTACACTATCCAATCTGATTTGAGCTAGGTCTGCAGTACTCCCTCTCAAGTTCATTTGAATGGAGTCCAACCCATTAGGATTCAACTTTGTGTCGCTGGATTGAGCATGTGCGGTACAGGCAAATAAAATAAGGAGGTAAATAAATATTATTTTATTCATGCTAAATAAATTGATTTACAATGTTTTACATCGTGTGTATTCAAGATCTCTGCATACAAAAATATTACCTTAGATCCTGGAAACACAAGCCAAAGCAAAGTTATAAAATTGTCTAACAGGTTGCGAATGTCGAGCTGGCGGAAAACCAACCTTGGTTTATATGTTTTTGATAATCAATTATTTATAATTTTGTTTTGAGCAAGTGGTGTAATATTTCCATTTTTCGCTTTTTACACCGCTTTTCAAATCCTCAAAAACGCGCCTCCGTAGAGTTACGGAATTATCAAACTTGCGATACTATAGTTTTCCAGGCTTGTACCGTATGGTACAACTTTTGCATTCCACCCATATTAATCAAAGTAACAATAGGTTTATGAATTACGCGCTAATCGACAACCTAGTTTCAGGTGAAAGGCATTTAGAAAAAATACGGCAACATTTTGAAGCCAGCGAAGAAGTGCTGATTGCCAGCCCATTTTTGATGAATGACTTTTCCAGTTTCTTTACTGGTCTTAATACGGAAGTACTAAAACAGTTTGATCTTGTTACAACTTTGCCTGCACAGGCATTTGAGCAGCAGCCCAAAATATACTCCCTTCTTTCGCTGCTTTCATCACCAACATTTGCAGGAGGTAATATCAAATGCTCCGTTTCACTTGATAACAGTCTACACGGAAAGATTTACATCTTCAAAAAGGTAGATGGATCAAAGGTGGCTATCATTTCTTCGGCCAATTTTACGAACAATGGTTTGGCCAAATGGCATGAGTGGGGAGTAGAAATTTACGACTCTGTTACTATTGATGGTTTGGAAAGGTCGCTTAGGAATAGCATACATTTCGCTAATATTTCCAAAGAGCAATTGCAGCTATGGCAGAAGCGGGTGAATGACCATCTGGCAGCCTCCCCGGCTCCTTCAATGGAAAATCAAGCTTTGGATTTATTGAGTGATTTGAAAAGTAAGAACCTGGCAAACCTGTTGTCCTCCAATCCGACAATCTGGTTAAAGCCCATAGGTGCGACGGGGTATCCTGTTACATCAGAACGGCTTTTTGATGATGCCGTATATCCACTTCATTTTGCAAAAGAGCCACAAAGAGTAGCCATTGGAGATATAGCCATTTGTTACGGTGTAGGTGCAGGCAAATTGCTTTCTGTTTATCGGGTGTTTTCACCAGTAAGGAAAGCAACACCCGATCAGGTGGAAAGTGAGGAATGGATGCAAAGGTGGCCGTGGATTAGGGATGGACAAAATCTGACGCCTAACTATGGCAGAAATTGGGCTGCTCATTCTTTATTTCTAAAAACTCTTGCGGAACAATTTCTTAGTTCTTTCCCAGATAAAAACTTGACACCATCCTCTAAAACTCTTGGAGCATTGAATTATGGCCATGACAAATTCAGGCTTTCCCGCGAGTTTGCAGAATACCTTTTAAAAGCTGTTCTGACTCTGGAATGAAATTAAATTATTTTTTTTACATTCTTGCTCCATTGCCAAAGCGCCTTGTCTAGCGTCCGCATATCCACACTGCTTTCTTTAGCTAATTGACGAGTAAAGGCCACATATTGGGACCAAAACCCAAAGTCATAGGCCGGAGGTTTTTGAATACCAAGGGATTCTAATGCCCGAACATCAAGAATCGGATATGGATCAGGATGAAAAAAATGCAGTAATACCGAAGCCGTTGGGTACTGAACACCTTCAAGCAATAGCAGCGAACCAATGCGCAGCCGCTCATTCTTCGTTTCAAAACATACTTTCGTAATGGCTTCTACATCAGCTGCTGTGTTTTTAGCAACTCGGCTTTGGCTGCGTACACTTTTCCATCGGCACACCACTTTCAGTTCTTCTAGGGTTAGAAAACCTCGCTTGGCGATGCCCGCCCGGAGGTCGTAAAGTTTGTTTTCTTTGACTGGGTAGCCGAAGTGTTGGGCAAGGACCGGGATTTCGAGCGATGGGAATTGAAGGTGGAATTTTGTGCTCATCCATCAATGATTTCTTGCAAAGTGATTTTTTTGGGGTTCAATACGAGCGATTGAAACTTGTTCGGATTAGGCGTAAAGCCAGCGTTATCGTTAACTAATTTTTCCTCAATCTTCATACAAAATTTATTGATGTCGAGGTTGCTACCGTCACGCAAGGGTGCTGGAGTTGTGGTGCCATTTTTTGTTTCATCAATTGCATTCCCTTTCCCAAGTATAAGAATATCCCCCCCGTGATTTACCATTGAAAGCGGCTCGGTCGTAATTTGAAAACGACAACTGTAATTCAATGTTGGCTCGACATATTCGATGATGTCCCCGCGATATGCAATTACTGATTTCCGAAGCGGCTTCAATTTTTCCAACTCTTCAATTAAACGAAAGCCGCGCTCCAACTCCTGCCGATATACAGGGCTTTGCAAGTCGTCGTGAGAAAACGGGTTCATCACTGTATCTCGGTGTAGGTTGAATTCTTCTGTGATGGTTTTGGGTAATTCAACCTTACAGTCTTTGTAAAATTTTTCCAGTTTACCAAACAGTGTGTTCAGTTTGGTGATGGCAATTGCTTGTTCATTTTCCCCGATTTCGAGGCGATAGTTTTTCTGCAAATATGCTTTCAAAAACTGTTCGCACCATTTGCGCTGATAGTTGGCGCATGTGGGGTAGTCTTTCGTGCGGAAATACAATTGGGCTTTTTCAAAATAGCCGAGCGCGGGATCAATAATGAGTGGATGTTCAAAAACACGCGTTGGCTCGCTTCTAATTTCTGCAAAAAACTCTGTCCATTTCCAAGTAATTTGGGGCAAATGTTCGCGCGCAACTTCAAACCATGCTCGGTCGTGCGTAGAAACCATAACCTGAAAATCAGTGAAATGCGTTCTCAATAGTTTCAATAACGGCAACCGATTCCCTGAATCCAACCCAATCAACACATCATCCAAAAACAACACTTTACAACCATCCTTTGGATCGGGTTTGAGCCGAAGTGCTGCCAAAAAAATGCAAATTGCCAACGCGGAAAGCCGCGCCTCATTCAAAAAGGTCTGATGCTCTGGGATGAAGCGCCCGAAATAATGCACCTCGGCGGTCAATAGGGGCTTTTTTAATGTCAAATTTTGCAGCAAGGCTTTCGCCCCGCTTTGGACTTCGGGATCAACGACCCTGTCACGCAATTCTTTCAACAAATCTATGTCGTCGGTCACGCTGTGGTAGGATAGCATCGTACCTTTTTGGGGGTTACCAAATAAATCACGGTGGTCTCCGACGACCAATTCTACATTGATGTTTTGTTCGAAAAGCGCCAAAAAATCATTGACTATTGGGGTCAATTCTTTCAAGGCAGACCTGAGTTCATTATCAAATTCGTTGGAAACTTCCCCAAGTCTGGCCACTTCTTCACTAATGATGTCCATGACTTTTTTCTCTTCCCCGTCTTCATCCTGACGCATCGAAAGTGGATCTCCCCAATCTTCTTTTAAAAAGTCATCCCATTTTTGCTGAAACGCCTCCCATTCCTTGTTCAAAACCTTCCCACTGACGGGGTTTTTATATCCGTTCAAAATCTCATTCACCACTAAATCGAACAAGTTCTGTCGGTATTCCTCCAAAAAATGCGTTTTCAAGATATCCCGGTAAGTCAAAAAACCGCTTGCAAGTCGCGATTCTTCAATCCAGGACGTGCCGGACGCAGTTTTCATGTCCAAAGTCTGTGGCCCATCAGGGAGTGGCGGCGTTGGAGTTGGGGTGGTTCTATCAAATGTGACCAGTAAGTCTGTCGGCGGGTCTGTTGCTGAATTTGCCCAGATATTGCGCTGGTGAACGTCAAACTGGGGGTGAAGACGCGCCTCAAAAAACACCTCCAAAGCCCTGCAAAGCGAACTTTTTCCACTCCCGTTTTCGCCGTATAAAAGCAGATTTTGGCCTTTGGGTAGGTCAATTTTATTTTCGGTGCCGTAAAAAGCCAAAAAATTATGGAGTTCTATCGCAGCGATTCGCTTCATGCTTTGACATCAGTTTTGAGGTTTTCAATGATTTGAATGTCCGGAATAGCGGTCATGTAATATAAATTAGTCGCTACAGGGTGCGTCCGTTCAGACAGCAAGGTGAACATCTTGCCGATGGTTTCAAGCGCGGCGCGGCGTTTTTCTGGCTCAATAGACACAGCCGGCAGTACTGGCAAATGCCGCATTACATCACGCCCGGCCAAACGCATTGCCTCACCGAAATACAGTTCGTACACCAATCCGTTGGCCAGATATTCAAAAAACTCTGCCCATTGCCGGAGTTCTAATGGCACCTCCTTTTCCGTGCGGGCAATATGATGCAGTAAGGCCAGCCAACCCGCTAACGGCTCAAACACCGCTAACTCTTTAGCATCCGGCACTTTAATGGGGATTTTATCGAAAAAGACTTTACTCAGCTCAAATGTTTCACCAAGCAATTCGGGAAAATTTTGCCGAAAACAAAACTTGAATAACTTGGAATTGAATACTACCGACAGATATTTCAAATGCTCTCCTGTAATAATGAAGCACTTCTGATTAGTAAAATACCCCGTCTCGTCATACGCGAAAGGCAAATACTTGGTCATGTTTGGGTAGATGATTTTGGGCTTGGCGAAATCTTGCCAGTACGAGATACTGTCCTGAGTTTCAAACCATTCATACGCGCCGGATTTCCTCCCTGCCCATTCGCCTATGTGACTTCGCGGACGTGGCTCCAACTTTTCACGCATCATGCCTAAATATTCGTGAATTCCAGGATAATCTTCAATTTTTAGGGAGAGCGATGGGAATGTACCAATCAGCCACAAATCATTCCATAGCGGCGCCCAGGCACGCACATCTTCTCCTCGCAGCATTTTTTTGAACAATGCTTCACTTGGCGCACTACCCCCCGTCAACTTTCGCTCGCGGGTAAGGATGGCTTCTTTATCTTTTGTTTTTACAATAAAAGCATCGTTGAAGCCAGTCTTAATTCCATAGTTGATAGTGATTTTCCATGTCTCCTTGTTCTCAAGCACCACTCCTTGGTCTTCTACCATTTTCCTGATACGGTACTCGTCAGGAGTATAAGCTACCCAGGAACCCGTGTCAAGGTCTGGGATGTTAGTGCGGTGGCTAAGAAAATATTGGTGAACATCAGTGCCAATTTGATAATCTGCCTGGGCACGGCAGATTTCAATTTGATGATCAGGGTTTCCTTTTTGAAAAATTACAATGCTTGTATACGTCAAAGCAGAAGCAAAATTTTGTGCCATGCCGAAGTCAAGCAGTTTCAATGGATTGGTCTTTTGAAGAAAGAATTGGCGCAAAGTTTCTCCATAGTTGGCTCGCATCCATTTGTTAGAGGTTATAAATGCGAGGTGCCCACCTGGCCGAAGCTGTTGCCAGCCGCGCTCATAAAAGAGCGCATAAAGGTCAGAGCCTTTGTCAAAAGTGGTGTAGCCTTCTTGTTCAAGCCATTTCTTATAGTCGTCCTTCAGCCCTTGAATTTGCACATAAGGCGGGTTGCCTATGATAATGTCGAAGCCACCGTCTTCACGCAGCACTTCGTCAAAATAGAGGCGCCAGAGGAAAAAAGGCTTTTCAAGCTCGTGCAGGCATTGGTGGAGGCGTTGCTGTTGTTGCTCGAAAGCGACGATTTCAGATTCCTTTTGTACGAGGACTTTTTGGGTTTTGGTAGTAACTTGTTTGAGTTCTATGAGCCGCTTGACTTGCTTTTCGAGGTCGGCTTTTTCCAAAAGGAGTTTCAATTTTTTGCTCCGTATAACAGCATCTACCTTATCCAAAACCAACCGGTTGATTTCGAGAAGGAGTTCCTTTTTTCGGGTTTTGGTCTGCGCCACATAGTACTCGTGGAGAAGTTTTTTGACGTTTTTCTTTTCTTTATTGTCAAATACAAGGCTGGATTGCCAGGAGGTATTGAACAGGTCAGTGCCGGGTTTGGGTCCACGTTCTGCATCGGGCGCAACTTCTTCGTTCATCAACTCCTTCAAATCTATGTCCTCAAACCGCTCAAGGAGTGAATCGCCTTGCATGATTTTATAATCGAGATTGGGTAGGGGACGGGGAACGTTTTCGTCCACGACAAGGGCCAACCAAAAACGGAGCTGGGCAATGTCTACGGCGCCTTTTTCAATGTCCACGCCGTAAATGCAATGTTCAATAATGTCTCGTTTGAGTTTGCCAAGATCTTCAGTGAGATCGAGCTCCACATGGCAATGAAAAATTTCGTGGAGTAAACCCATTGGAAACGCACCAGAGCCAATGGCTGGATCACAAATTCGAACTTCGCGCAGAGCAGATTCTATGGCTCGGGCGTTTTTGTAAATGAATCCATCTTTGGATCCTCGCTCTTTATTTCGGACAAAATGTTCGAGCTCACGTTCGTCTGCTTCGCGGCTATCGCTCCAAACGACGTTAGCAGGTCGGGTTTCGGGCAGCAGCTTGTTTTTCAGATATTGCCAAAGGCTTTCCTGACAGAGGTAGTGAACAATTTCTTTTGGTGTATAGAAAGCGCCTTTTTTCTCACGGTTTTCCTCCAAAAGATTCTCAAATATATGCCCCAGCATTTCGGGGTCGATGCCGACTTCATGGTCGTTTGGGCTATTCTCGTCCACCGTAAAATTGTATCGGTCGTACAAATCCAGGAGGTTTTGGAACAGATGTTCGGGGAAATCAAATAGTTCGGTGCCGTCCTGGTCCTCTTCAAAAAGCCCTCCATTCAAAAATGGAACTTTTACCTTACCCCAAGGTGCTGCATAGGCAAAACCAGGGCGTTCCTTTTCGTTGGTATTGAGTGTTTTAAAGTAAAGCGGAGCGAGGGTCTGGGAGTAAAATCGGCTTTTATCCGGTGATTTCTCAAATAATTGACGGAGAAAATCGCTTGCACCGTCTTCCCAGCTCCCAGAGTCAATTTTGCCTCCTAGCCATCGTTTTTTCTGTAAAAAATAGAGGAAAACGAGCCTTCCCATGAGTTTTTTGGCGAAGTCACGGATCAACTTTTGCTGCTTATCGAGGCGCTTGGCTTCTGTTTCAGATTCGGCCAATTTTGAAAAAATTGCTTTAGCGGGCTCGTATTCGTATAGATACTCGCAGAATTGACGGTATTGTTCTTTATACAGGTTAAAAAATTCGTTTGAAACCCTCTCCACCGAAAACGCCTCCAACACATCCTCCAATTGTTTGCCCGTTTTGCTCGCTAAAAAGGAAAATCGTTGCTCGGCGGTTCGGGTTGTTTCGCCGTGTCCGAAAACATAGGTGTATCGGCGTGGATCGACGGTTTCAATGTTTTTCTCCCCGAAAACTTCCTGTTTAGCAATGAAGGTGAAGCGCCATTTGCCTGTTTTTTCATCTGCAAAAACAGCAAAAGCTCCGGTGACGAGCGTGTCGCGCCGCAGTTTATCGATGATGGCACGGAGGGCAACACGGTTTATTTGGAGTTTAGTGGTGCCAGGCTTGAGCATCACCTCAAACAGGGCCAATTGTGAGCCGTAGCGGTCTTGCAAGTGGATATTGCCAAACTGTACGAAGGATTGGATGCGTTCGCCATGCAGCTCTGGGAAGGTTTGGGGCGCCGCAAAAAGATCGGCTTCATTCGGGAAAACATACCGAATGAAATTTTTCCAGGCTTCGCGTTGGAATGGTTGTTTTAAAAAATCGAAGTCAAAGGGCATATTTTTCAGGAGAAGCTTTCAGAAATGATGATGTCGGGACGGAGGTTGCGTTCAACTTTTTCAGGCATCGGATTTTCGTCGGGTTCAGGGATTTCACCCGCAAAACTGTGCTTATAATATTGGTTGACGATTTTAACCAGTCCGTCAATTTTTTGAGCATTAGAGCGTTTAGCGGGCGTTTTATCTGACTTATCGAGCTCCTGCTTGTATTTTTTGATATCGCGGGCAAGATTTTGGAATTTTCCTTCCACTTCGATGGCTTTCAACGCCCACGTGAGTGCTGGTCGCTCCGCCTCACTGACCAAATTGGATGGGATGATAGGTTTCAAAAAGGCAATGGCTGTCTTTTCTACGGCGCTTTTAGAGGTATCTACGGCTTTGCTCCGGGTTCTAGTTTCGAGCATTTCCTGCTCAAACTGCTGGATGGCGTGCTGGATTTGGTCGTGGTGGTTGGGATGCAAGGCGATGCTTTTTTCCTCAGCCAATGCCTTAAAAATATCAGCAGCCTCGATAAAATTAAGGGTTTTGGCTTCTCTGCCAGCACTTATCCAGAAAAAAGCATCGCGTTTCCCTTTTTTCATGAAGGAGATGGTAGCGCCGCTTTGTTCGGGGTTCATGCGGCCTGTTCTGGCGCGTTTCGGGATACTTTTAACACGGCGAAATTCGTCGGGGTATTTTTGGCGGAACTCGCGAAGTTCCATAAGAAACTCTATTTCGCGGTTTTCCTCTTCGTCTTGTGGGTTGAACAAGCCGTAAGTTTCAAACTCTTCCAGATTGGAGTAAATCTGGCTATCCTCGCCAAGGGCAGCGTGAAAGGCCTGGATTTTCATGAAAGCGCGTTTTTGGAGGTCAATGTCCTTGTCTACCTTAGCGGTCGGGTAAAAATTGTAGACAAAAACATGCGGAGCCTTTGAGCCAATGCGGTTTACGCGCCCAATACGCTGCATGAGGCGGGTAGAGTTCCAGGGCGTATCATAATTTACAATACTATTGGCTCGGTGCAAATTGATGCCTTCAGCGAGTACCTCGGTACAGATGATGACGTTGTAGGCATCGCTGCGTTTGGTGCCGTCTGTGAGGTTGGCATCAAAATTTTCGCGGATAATCGGCTGTAATTCTTTACGATTAAGGCTATTGACAGCTAATACTTTGAACTGTGGAAAGGCCGCTAATTTATCCTTCAAGTAATTAACGGTAACTGTAGACTCGCTGAATACTACGAGTTTTTGTTCGGGATTCCGTTTTACGTCCAGGAAGTCGCCCTGTAAGTGGTGGATAAATTCATCCCATTTGGGATCTTGATGGACATTTTCCCAATCAGCAACCAGCTTATCCAGGATTTTCTGATCATTTTGAAGTAAGATGAGGTATTCGATTGAAAAATCGTCGGGGTAGCATATTAGGGCGTTTTCGCCTGCTTCCATTAGGTCGAGGACGAGTTTTTCGAGTTCATCTTCCTGCTCATCCAATATGTAATCAGAGACTTTCCCTTTGAGGTCGGGCGCGATAAAGATTTTTCCTTGCTCAAACATTTTTACCATGGCACGATTGGCATCCCGGAAATGGCGCAAACTGCTGCGGAAGGCTTCAAAACTGCTATCAAGGCGTTTGAGCAAGAGGGTGCGCATGATGGTGGCCAATTGCTCAGAGATAAGTGCGCGACGTGGGAATTGTTCACTTTTTTCACCAATGAGGTATTTCAAAGCCTGATAACGAGCATAAGACAGACTGCTTTCCCCCTTGTTGATGAGCAAGAACGATTCGTCATAAAGCCTTTCGAGTTCCGGCTCCAATTGATAAAACACGGGTTGGGGCTTTTGGATTTTCGGAAAATGAATACCCTGTTTGAGGCGGTCCTCGTTGTATTCTGGCGTGTTTTCGATGTCGGTGCGGGTGCGCCGGATTGAAAGAGGTTTAATGACGTTTTCACGGATTTGGTCGTAAATTTCCTGGACCCGCGCCTTTACAGACTCTATTGGCAGGTTCTTGACCAGCTTATATTGTTCGATGAGTGCGTAAAAGAAGTGCTGTAAATTCGGGGTAGTAGAGAGGGTGCTTTGTTTGGCATCCTGAAAAAGGTAGACGAGGTTGCGGATATCCTCCGGGCGGTTGTTGAGTGGGGTAGCAGATACGAGAATGATTCGCTTATGGTTATCCTCGGCATTGATAATGTTACCCAGACGCTTGCAGGGTGTTTTGCAGATTTTCTGGAGTTCGTTGAAACCCGCTGTGTAATCTGACCTGAATTTGTGGGCCTCGTCCACGATAACCAAGTGGAAATCTTCGGGGCGGCGGATGTGCCGCAGCCGTCCAATTGTTTCAAACTCACAATTGTGCAGACCAAGTGCACGGGTAGTTTCGCGCCAGTTGCCAATAATGGTAGGCGGCGCTATGATGAGGATCCTGGTTTTGAAGGGATCATTTGCATAAGAGAATTTCCTGGCGATCAAGGTGCCAACTACGGTTTTGCCCAGACCCACAACATCTGCGAGGAAAAAGCCCTTATGCTGTTTGAGTTTTTCAAAACCTTCATTTACCGCGTCAATTTGGTAAGACAATCTTTTGAAGCCTTCTGGCATATCATCCACCACTGAAGGGTCGAATTCCACTCGATTGCCGAAATATTCAATCAGGAACTTTAAATAGATTTCGTAAGGCGTGAATTCGTCTTTGAGGTAAGTCTTTTGACGGATTTCACTTGCCTGGACAGGCAAAATTTCTACACTTTCGCTCCAAAGTTTTTCAAAGGTTTCAACAGCAAAATCTACATCGGTGTTTTCACGTAGTTCTACATTAAACTCAAAATTGCCAGCGAGACCATTATCTGTCAGGTTGCTACTGCCTGTGATGACTCTTCCATAGCCCTCGTCGTGCTTATCTTTCTCTTTAAAAATGTAGACTTTAGCATGGATGCGCTTGTCTGGGTGGGCACGCATTTGAATTTTTCCAGAGCTGATGTCATTCACGAATTGAATGATACCGTCTTCCACCTCGCGTTTGTATTCTGATTTTTGAATATCCTCACGGATGAATTCTTCAAAATCTTTCCGCACATCATCAGCCAAGAAACGGATTTCGCTGCCTTTATTGTAGTACTTGGCAGTTAGGTTATCCACATCAATTCCAACAAGTATTCGTACCTGAGCCACATCCCTCAATATATCGCGGACCTGGAAGTACCCTGATGCTCTAAAATAACCCACCAATGCGTCAAAGTAGTAGATATTCAGACGCTTGATGATGTTCTGAAACTTATTGAGCAGGGTGTTTTCGCCTTCGTTGGTAAAGAATTTAGTGGTAGCCATATAATTACTCAGGGATCCATCTAGGTAGAAAGGCGAAAGTAATCAAAATCTAGGATATGCCAATAAAAAAAGCCCCAAACAGTTGACTATCAACCATCTGGGACTTTTTTGTGGAGCTGGCGGGACTCGAACCCGCGTCCGGACAAAGCGTCACAACGCCTTCTACATGCTTATTCACTGCTTGGATTTTCGAGTGCAAGACTGGTTCAGTGACCCACACATTTGCAAATAACTAAAGCAACGCATGCAAATAATCAGCCGTTGCTTTTAACTGGTTTTTCCTTAAGCCATCCAAGACCTGAAATTCATCTAAATCAGGATTTCTCCGATTCATCACCAGCTTTTAAACACTATGAATCATAAAGCCCGGATGCTTCGTCTTCTTTCATGATTTCGATCAGAAGAGCCTCCCTTTCTTCTTTTATTTTCTTTTTATAATCCATAACATCTTCAAATTTTACCCTGCGATGTTTGCCCACTTTGGTAAAGGGTATTTTCCCGGTTTCAAGGAGTTGTACAAGATGTGGCCTTGAGCAACCTAGTAATTCGGCAGCTGCCTGGGTTGTCATTTCAGTGGCAATAGGAACAATGGAGATAGGTTTCCCTTCTCCTGTAGCCCTTAAAATCCTGGCCAAAAGTTTTAAATCACGCAGCGGAACTTTGATTCTCTGCTCCGTTTCGGTTATTTCAATTTCAGGATTTTCGGTGACCAACCCTTCAAGCACGGCGCTCAATGCGTTGTAGGATTTCATGGCTGTTTCTTGCTCTCGTTTAGAAGGCCGTTTAATATCTTCAGCGTAAGTCATATCGCTTTACTTTTTATATCCCTGCAAAGATAAGTGGAATAAACGAAATAAACGAAAATGAGTGAGGTGGTACAAAGTTTATTAAAATAAAAAAGCCCCAAACAGTTGACTATCAACCATCTGGGACTTTTTTGTGGAGCTGGCGGGACTAACACCTAAAAGTTTAAATAATTGATATTCAATTATTTAGAACGCTATATTTTTTAGATGGTGTAAAATGTGGTGTAAAAATCCGCACTTTTGCCCTTTTGTATAGCTGATTGCGCTCTCGGTTTAGATGCTGAAAA
>JAEUUS010000216.1 GCA_016787545.1 Saprospiraceae bacterium | reverse complement strand
TCTGTTTTTAAATCAAAACGCGCGTACTGTATATCAGGTATAAGCCTGCAAATTTCTTCAAATGCCTTTACCATGGCTGGCGTAATCAGATGATTGCCATTCATAAACTTGGTACCGCGAGAATGATTTCCGATAGGCTCCAGCAGCACCCGCTCCCCCGCAGCCGGAATCCGCTCCAGCAATTCCGGAAATTCCTGCTCAAACCTCGGCACCTGAAAAGCTGCCCGCGCCTGTTGCAACATTAGCGCCCGAATGGTGTTACGGCCATCGCCTTCTACCTGCAAAAACTCTTTCAAACAAACCGAGGTAATGCCGAAGCCCCCGTCTGTGGCCGGAAAACGGTGGTACAAAACCGAGGCCTCAAAAGGAAGCGTCAGAAATTCCTGGAGGATAAACCTGGCGGGCCATTGACGCAAATGTTCCTGCAGTTCCTGCTCATTGTGTACCTTTTTTACCAAAAAACCGCGTTCTCCCACATCAGGTTTGGCAATGAGGGGAAAACTTATGCTCTTTTGGTCGAGCATGAATAACACGGCCTCGATTGGTTCCCCTTTTTCAACCACGATGGTTTGAGGTAAAATAGCCTCTGGTAGTTGCAGCAGGATTTCCCATTTGGATTCTCCCATCGCGCCGCCAAGCGGGATGGTGGGGTTGATATTGGAAAAGAAAAGCAGGTGCCTGGCTCGGGCAGCAAACCACAGCCAAAAGCCGTATACCGGAATGTTGGCTAACCACCAGGGATAGTATTCCCATTGGGTCCAACGGGTTATGAAATGCGGTTTGTTCGCCACGTTATCTGAGTGATTTGTTTGTGTAAACTGCCGGAGCGGCGTTGTTTAGGCCAAAAACGAGCATTTTTTTATTGCCCAAGGTCAGTGCCGTCAAACTGCGTACATCGCCCCGCACCTGCAAGCCACTTTGTGCATGGTTGCTTGCCCGGAAACTTTTATTGCCCTGATTGAGCCATAACTGACCGTGGTTTCCACCCAAATTGCCCAGTTTTACCCGTGCATGGGTGCGGTTGCCAGCCAATACCAAATCCATCAGGCCATCCGCATTGGCGTCCAGACTGACAATGGCCTGAACCGGCGCTATTTGTGCCTCCTTCTGGAACGGGTGAAAGGCAAACTTGCCATTGCCCAGATTTTCCAGCCAACCGGTTTCCAGGCTTCGGGCAGATAAATGGGTAGCAGCCTCTATTTGTGCGGCAGTCAGAATATCTCCCACCTGCGCATCTGCATAATCCTTGAAATAATTGAATTTTTTGCGCAGGTACGGAAGCTGCCCGGTCAGGTCTTCCAGTGAAGCCAATGGGTAGGATTTTCCCTGCACGTAATAAAACATCAGTGGATCAGGACTTCCGTTTTTGTCGAAATCATCGCTGTAAAGCTCCAGCGGCTCTTGCTCCGAAGCCCTCAACTGACTGTTTAGCCCCAGATTACCGGCCACCACATCCTGGTCTCCGTCGCCATCCAGATCTGCGGCATACAGACTGCTCCACAAACCACTCAAATGCAGGGTTTCCGCGGCGCTGAAGGACCCTTTCTGGTTGTCGTGCCGCTGGATGGGCAGCCATTCTCCGGCTGTAATCAGCTCCGGTTCCGGATCAGCGTCGGTTTGTACCCAAACGCCGAGGGTTGCTCCGGCAAACAACGGGCCCTGACTGAATTTTCCTTTACCATCATTGAGCAAAATGTACCCGTTGCCGGTTTCCGGATATTGGCCCGGCAACACGCCAGCACCAACAAACAGGTCTAAATCTCCATCGTTTTCTACATCAGCAACCTGCACACAAGATCCTGGCTGACGCAATTCAGGCAAGGCGCCGACAGCTTTATTCATTGTTCCTTTCCCGTTATTCAGGTAAAGCCGGTGCTGCATGGCTGGTGCATCGGGCGTTATATCGTAACCACCTGAGCAGACAAACAGGTCTTTGGCGCCATCTCCATTAGCATCGAAAAAAACAGCGGCCTGGTCTTCGCAGGCGGCATCTGTATGGAAAGCCGGCTGTGATGATGCACTGAATGTGCCGGCTGAGTTGCCGAGCCATAAAACGCCTGATTGCCCCTGGGCGCCACCCAGATACAAATCTTCAATCCCATCGGCATTAACATCCGCCACGGCCATGGCTGGACCCATTCGGGAATAAAACCAGGGCAGTAAGGCTTGTTTTTTGAGGTCGTTAGACTCGTTTTCCTTGTGTGCGAAAGGCAAAGTGCCGCTGGCAGCAACAAAAAGGGTAGGGGAAGCAGATAGGGTATTTGAGTGGGCTAGTGCCTGAGCAATATCCAGCTGCAGGGTTTGATTGGATTTAATCCCGGTAAGTACCTGCCGTTCCATGGTTGGCCAGGTGATGACAAGGGAATCGAGCATGGTTACCGAGCCCAGGCCCAGGGATAAAACCGGATCAACGGAGGCCTGGAAGCCCCGCACCGGATTTTGTTCCAGGAAAAACGTTTTACCACCTCCATAAGCCAGTATTTGGGCGCCAATACCCCAGGGGTTGCCTGATTTGCCCTTTAGCTGCATCCTCAGCCAGTGGTTGTTTGGCTGTTGTTCTGATTTGTTTTCCAGGATGCTGGCGTAATCATTGGTGTTGTTAAGCGCCAAATCCAGGTCGCCATCGTTGTCAAAATCTGCCCATGCTGCACTTTGGGTTACCACCGGATTACCCAGGCCCCAGGCTGCTGCCTGATTGGAAAATTGCTCGCCATCCAGGTTTTTGAAGAAGTAATTGGCCTCAATGATGGGCGGCATTTTTTGCAAATACTCCTGGAAACCGATGTTTTTCTCTCCTTTTTGCATCCTCAGTACCTCATCGGCGGTAAATTTCAGGAAATCCATGTTGGTGTGGTCGCGCGGGTAACCATTGCTCACAAAGAGATCGCGCAAACCATCATTGTCAAAATCAAAAAACAGAGACGACCAGCTCCAGTCGGTGTTGGAGATGCCAGCCATTTGCCCCACTTCCGAGAAAGTGCCGTCGCCGTTATTGCGTTGCAACATGTTTCGGCTGTATTGTTTGCCAAAACCGCTGCGCATCATGGTATACACTTTTTCAAAATTATCGGCGCCGCTGTGCATTTTTTGCAGATGATTGCCTTCGGGAAGCATATCGAGCGTAACCAGATCCGGCCAGGTATCGCCGTTAAAATCGGCAATATCACAACCCATGGAAAACATAGAACTGTGGTCTATTCTTTGACTGAGCTCTTCGGTAAACGTGCCGTTGTGCTGGTTGATAAACAGATAGTCCGGTTCATTAAAGTCATTTCCGATAAATATATCCGGCCAGCCATCCCGATTAATATCGCAGGTGCTGATGCCCAGGCTAAAGCTCAATACGTTTGAGGTGATACCGGCTGCTTCTGTAACATTAGTAAAGGTTTTACCGCCGTCGTTTCTAAAGAGTTTGTTGGTGAATTCGGGGTGCTTTTTGCCTCTTATCTGGTAAATATCCAAGGAGCCACGAGAATACTCCACAGTAGAATGGTTTAACAGGAACAGGTCCAGATCGCCATCTTTATCGTAATCAAAAAAGGAGGCATGGGTGGAATGCGCCAGATCGTCCAGGCCGTACTCTGCAGATTTTTCTTCAAAAACAGGTGTTTTCCCGCCTTTATTGATAAAAAGCAGGTTGCTCCGCAGGTTATCAAAAGGGTATCCGGCCCGACACACATACAGATCCAGCCAGCCATCCTGATTGATATCCACCGGGGTAGCGCCTGTACACCAGCCTTCCATAGCGGCAATGCCGGAGCTTTGGGTGATGTCTTCAAAAGTCAGATCGCCTTTATTGAGGTAAAGCCGGTTTTTCACCATGTTCCCGGTAAATACCAGGTCCTGGAGCCCGTCATTGTTGAAATCGCCAATAGCAGTACCTCCTCCGTTGTAGAAATACTGGTATTTAAAGATGTTGAAGGTTTCCTTTTCAACCAGAAGATTTCGGAACTCGATGTTGGTTTGGCTGCGGGGAACCTCCTGAAATGCGGCGCCGTCAGGTGCAGAAGTTTGACGGCATGACCAGATAAGGAGCAGGAAAACAGGTATGTATTTCATGGTATCGACCTGGCAAATATAACGCAGTCTGCTTTTTGGCAAAAAAAATGCCTGCGTCCGCAGACGCAGGCAGGTGGAAGTATCACTAAACTACTCTGTAATACCAAGTCTGTTAATCAACGTCCCACCAAAGCGGGGTGCCTCCGGTGTCTGCGCCGCCCAGGGTTTGTACTGCTTTGAGTACTTCTTCCCGGTTGGTACGGTATTCCGGTGCAGGCATGTTGATACGTTTGATGCCAGCTTGTGAGTCAATTTTACCGGCGCTGTTGTTCACCAATACCGGATACAGACGTGGATAGCCAGTGCGACGGTATTCAGACCATGCTTCCTGACCGTCAGGGTACATAGCCAGCCATTTTTGGGTGATGATCTGTTCCAGTTTGTTGTCGGCAGAACCGGCATCATCCCATTTTGGGGAAACGTTGCTTGCAGGACCGGCATTATTGGTTCCGTTTACAGGATCCACGTAAGCAGCGGCACTTGAATTACTTGCCAGATAAGACGCTGCACTTCCCAGACCATACTGATCAAACGAGGTTTGAACACCTTGTTCGTACAGGCTTTGGGCGGTGCCGCCAGCGCCAGCCCAGCCGCGGAGTGCTGCTTCTGCGCGCAGGAAATACACTTCTGCAGCCACCATGAGTTGTACTTTGTCTGGGTCAACCAGGGCAGAGAAACCAATGTAGTCGTCTTTAGCTGCAATAGCAATACCCTGACGAATGCCTTTCAAGGTGCCGGGAACGATGGTTGATGGCTCGAAATATTTCAGTCCACGTGGGTCGTTAAAGCCAGTCAGGATAGATTCCATTGGCGCACCCATACGGATGTCGTTCCAGGCATTATCCATTACATTGAGCGGGTGAGTGGAACCATCAGCAGCAGTTACCAGGCAGTTTCCGCTGTTGTCGGTGATAACACCTACCGGGTGTGAAAGTGCTTTTTCAGCCTGGATTTTCGCTTCCGCTGCATCTACTTTGGATATGCGAACCGCCAGACGCAAGCGCAGCGAGTTGGCAAACTGAATCCACTTGGTGATGTCGCCGCCATAAACCAGGTCGAATTTGGCGAAGTTAGCCTTAGCGTTGGCATCGTCTTTCAGCGGGGTAAGGGCAGTTACGGCAGCATCCAGATCGTCGAAAAAATGGTGGTAAGCGTCTTGCTGAGAATCATATGCCACACCACCACCTTCGGTGAGAATGCCATAATTGCTGTAAATGATCGGGCCGTAAATATCGCTCACACGGTGCATGGCGGTTACACGGCAGATCTTGGCCCAGGCATTAAATTCCGGGAAGTTGGTGCCGGCATTTTGTTCCATACGGCGCAGTGGCGACATAACGCTGCCGTATGCCACGTTCCATGGCCATTCGTTCCAACCGTCTACCAGATCGTAGGTCATATTGTTGGAGTTGCCACGGAATGGCGTAGGAGGCATCATATAACCAGAGTAAACGTCGGCAATCAGGTTTTGCTGAAGCTGGGTAATCCAGGCCGGCGTGTAGGCATAAATATTTTGCAGGACTTGCTTGAATTCCTCACCTACCGGAATGTTCTGCGGGCGGAACGGGTCGGTGTTGATTTCCTCAAAGTCCTTGGTGCAACTTTGGATGGTGAGCATTCCAGCTGCCACCAGCATCAAAGCGCTAAGGAGGAAAATGATTCTTTTTTTCATTGTTTATGACAATTTAAGCATGAAAATCAATTAAAACGTGAACCCGAGGTTCACACCGATGCTCCGAACCGCAGGTGCGCTGAATACATCCACGCCTTGCAGACCAGTGCCGGTAGACATGGCGATATCCGGATCAAACGGAGCTTTGTTTACAAAGTAAACAAGGTTGCGACCAACCAACGAAAGGCGCAGGGAAGAACCTTTGCTAATCCGGCTGGTGGAGCCTTTCGGGAACATATAGCCAATTGACAATTCGCGCAGACGAATGCTTGTGCCATCATAGATATAGGCTTCGGTAATACCGTCGCGACCACCTACTGCCACATAGTATTTCTCCGGATCCACTTTACCTGTGAATGCAGAACCGTCTTCTTTAACAGCATCCACTGTAACGCCACCAGCTTCGCGGGCATCTGAAGTTACTTTGGATACGCCAAAACGATCAGTTACAGCCTGAGTGATGGACATTACTTCACCACCAAAGCGACCGTCGATCAGTACGCCAACGGAGAAGTTGCCAAAACGAAGGGTGTTGTTCCATCCAAGGGTGAAGTCAGGAGCTGGATTGCCCAGCACCGTATCAGCGCCGGCAAGTGGAACACCATCGGCGTTTACCACCATTTTGCCATTGAGGTATTTGAAACCTTTACCACCAATTTCACCAAAAGAGTAGCCTTCGCGGATCACCATGTCGTAGTTGTTTACACCACCATCAGTGAGGGTATATACACCGTCGGCCAGCAGTGGAGTCAGTTCAACTACTTTATTCACGTTGCGGGTGAAGTTGAGTTGAGTGTTCCACTCCAGTTTGCTGGTGCGCACTGGTGTGAGCGACAGAGTGGCTTCGATACCGGAATTCTGAATGTCGCCGGCATTGATAATTGCAGTTGACAAACCGCTACCCTGAGGTACGGAAACTACGATACGTTGGTTGGTTGTGTTGGTTTTGTACCAGGTCAGGTCGATGCCTGCTCGATTGTTCCAGAAACGCACATCAGCGCCGATTTCCAGAGACTTGGACAATTCGTTTTGTACATCAGTGCCGGGCAGCAAACCGGTGCTTGGCGCTTGTGCACCACCGGCAGGAAAGCCGTATTGGATGTTGGTATCGTATGGGTTTACACCATTACCCACCTGCGCATAAGAAGCGCGGACCTTTGCGTAATCAATTCCTTTCATGTTGAACATTTCAGAAAGGATGGCGGAGGCCCCAACAGATGGATAGAAGAAGGAGTTGGAAGAGGTAAAGGCCAGAGTAGACGACCAGTCATTGCGTCCGGTAACATCCAGGTAAACCATGCCTTTATAGCCCAGAGAAAGGCTTCCAAACACGGATTGCAGTTGTGAGCGGTTTGGCTGGCTTTGCGTGATATTGGCGCCCGGTTGTTTGATGTTTTGGATCACGAAAGTATTGGCGTAATACATGCCAGGACCTTTAGAGTCGGCGTACATAGACAATACTTTAACGTCATTGATGCTGGAACCAAGTGTAAGGGCAGCACTTATATCATTGAAGTCTTTACGGAGGTTCAACAATACATCACCATAACGAACGGTGCTTTGCAGATTGCTCATTACAAAGCGGCCATTCTCATCGGCAAGGGTGGCCTCTGTACCTGCATAGGCATGTTGTTCAAAACCGTCGTAGGTTTTGTCCATATTGCCACGGAATTGCAGGTTAGCCCAATCGGTTAATTTGATGCCCACTCCCACGGTTCCATAGAAACGGTTGCGGATGTCAAAATTCGGGTTACGGTTCAGTATCCATTCAGGATTCTGCCAGTCGTCGCGGCTGCCAACCCAGTTTTGCAGGTACAATTTGCGAACATCATCGTATTTCTCGAAGTTGTCACCGCTATAATCTGCATAACGCTGTCCGCGTGGGAATAGGTAAAGACCCGTGAGCGGGTTGAAATACATACCCTGAACACCGCGGTTATCGCCACGCTGGTTGGTGTAGTTAAAGGTTGCGTTAAGCGATACCCGACCATTCAGGAATTCAGCTGTTTCGCGAAGTGTCAGGTTGTGGCGGCTAAGTTCGCTGGTAGGAATAATGCCCTTTGAAGAGGTATTGGCGTAGGAAAAATAGGTTTGAGCCGATTTGTTTCCGCCTGTCAACCCGATTGAGTTGATGTAGGTAGCGCCGGTTTGGAAAAAGTCTTTGACATGGTCAGGAGAAGATCCTTTTTCACCCCAGCTGAAGTTTTCATTCTGGCGAGAGCCATAGGAAAACTGAAGTTCTGGCGTCAAAGCGGCTTGTTCCCAGGTAGCGTTGCTTGAAAACTCAATTTTTGGATCACCTGCTCTGCCTTTTTTGGTGGTTACCAGTATAACGCCATTGGCGGCCTGGCTGCCGTAAAGAGCTGCTGCAGAAGCGCCTTTCAGCACCGTCATGGTTTCAATGTCTTCAGGATTGAGGTTGGAAATGGCATCGCCACCGTCACGACCAACGTTGCCTGAGTTGCCGGATTGTCCCCAAATATCGCCTGGCTGACCAGGGGAGAAGTTATACATAGGAACACCGTCGATCACATACAGAACGTTGTTGTCGCGGGTAGATTTTTGCCCGCGCATAACAACACGGGTCGAGCCGCCTACGCCAGAGCCGCTTCTGTTGATCTGCAAACCAGCAGTGCGGCCGGAAAGCGAGTTGATCACGTTGGCGTCTTTAACCCGGGTGAGGTCGGAATTGCTGATTTCCTGTGCGCCATAAGTGAGCGATTTTTTCTCCCGGGAAATACCCAATGCGGTAACAACTACCTCATCGAGTTGTGCACCGGAGCTCAGCTTGACGTCCAGGTTGGAAGCGCCACCAATGGACATTCGGGCAGTTTCATAGCCCACGTAGCTTACTTCGATGGTGCCGGAAGTGTTGCTTACCGTGAGTTTGAATTTACCGTCTGAGTCCGAACGGGTACCATTTCGGGTGCCGACTTCAATCACCGAAGCGCCAATAAGCGCCTCTCCGGTAGCAGCATCGGTCACCATGCCGGAAACGGTTTGTGCTGTTGCAAAGCCTGAGAATGTCAGGCAGAACAGCAACAAAGGCACCCAAAAGCGGAGCGTGCCCATGATTTGTTGTTTGTGCTTCATACAATAATGACTGGTTGAGTGAATAAGAAAGATGTATTAGTGGTCCAATTGACTTAAGGGCTATTCTTTCCACCTTACAAAGGCTTCCATGGCTTCATATTCTGCCAAACCAAGGGAACGATACGTTATGGCCGTCTCCCGGTTTCGGTCTTCAGCCCTTTGCCAAAATTCCCGGTTGTCGTCTCCGGGGAATGGTGGGCGGTCTTTTTGGCTTTGGTGCATAAATATGGCCTGTCGTTTTTTGCGCAATTGCTGTGGACTCATGGGTACGGCCATTTCAATTTCGTGAACAGCCCATTCATGCCAGGCGCCCCGGTACATCCAGAGCCAGCAATCTTTCATCCATTCATGTTTGCCGCGGAGTTCTCTGAATGCCTCAAAAATGGCATCCAAACAAACCCGGTGTGTGCCATGTGGATCGGCTAAATCGCCGGCAGCATATACCTGGTGTGGCTTTACTTTTTCAATCAGATCAGCCACAATTTGGATGTCTTTTTCTCCAAGTGGCATTTTACGCCGACCTCCTGTCTCATAAAAAGGCATGTCCAGAAAATGGATCCTGTCGTCGGTAAGTCCGGTAAAACGTGCTCCGCCACGAGCTTCTCCCCGGCGTATCAAACCCTTGATGGATCTTACTTCAGGGATGTCCTGGTCGCCAGCGTCTTTTTTCTGGATAAACTGAATGATTTTGTGGTAAAACTTCCGACTTTCTTCAGTGAGTGTATTTTGTGTTTCGCTGTATTCCAGCATGAATTCGGCGTAACGCAGTGCATCATAGTCGTGCACAGCAATATTGCCAGAAGTTTGATACGCTACATGCACTTCGTGCCCCTGATCCACCAGTCGCTGGAAAGTGCCACCCATGGAAATTACGTCGTCGTCAGGGTGTGGGCTGAACAGAATAACCCGTTTCTTGGCCGGTTTGGCGCGTTCGGGACGGTGGGAATCATCGGCATTGGGTTTGCCGCCCGGCCAGCCGGTAATGGTGCGTTGCAGGCGATTAAAAATGCGGATGTTGAGTTCGTATGAATTCGCCTCTTCAATGATCAGCTCGCTCAGACCATGTTCGTTGTAATCTTCATCGGTGAGCTTCAAAATTGGTTTTCCGGTTTTTTGCGCGAGCCAAACCACGGCTTTACAGATCAAATCCTCACTCCAGTTGCATATACCAGCCAACCAGGGTGATTTCATTTTAGTCAACTCCTCTGCGGCTCCTTTGTCCAGAATAACCTTGGTATTAGGGTGTTTTTGCAGGAAGGAAGCCGGTACGGAGTGCGTAATATCGCCTTCTATGGCTTGTTGTATGATGCTGGCTTTGTGTTGGCCAAATGCCAGCAGGTAGATAGTGCGGGCTTTCATGATACTGCCAACGCCCATGGTGATAGCACGGTATGGCACATTGTCTTCGCCAAAAAAATCTTTGGCCGCATCATGGCGGGTCAGGTGATCCAAACGAACCATGTGCGTAATGGAACTTTCCCAGGCGCCCGGTTCATTAAATCCGATGTGGCCGGTGCGACCAATACCCAACAATTGTATGTCTATGCCGCCCGCCATATTCATCATTTTCTCATAGCGCTCACAGTAGGCAGCTACTTCTTCCATTGGAACCGTACCATCCGGAATGTGGATATTTTCCGGCTTGATATCAATGTGGTCAAAAAGGTACTCATGCATGAAGCGCCAATAACTCTGGCTGGCGTCTCTGGACATTGGGTAGTATTCATCCAGGTTAAAGGTTATAACGTTTTGGAAACTCAAACCTTCTTCTTTATGCATGCGCACCAATTCTTCGTAAACTTTAATTGGGGTACTGCCGGTGGCTAATCCGAGTACAATTTTTTCTCCATCCTGTTGTTTTTGCCGGATGGCCAATGCAATACTTTGTGCCACGTGTCGGGATGCTTCGAGTGGCTCATTCCATATTTTAACAGGGAGCTTTTCAAAAGTTTTTAGCTCGTATTTCAAGTAGCTTGTCGACTCTTTTTCCTTGACTTTCATTGCCTTGTGTCAAAAATTTGCGGAGGGATTCCGTGAATTATTTACTTTCTCGAGCCAAATGTAAAACAGGATATCAATATGCCGTGTGCGCACACGGAAAAATTTTTTTTGTGCCGTGTGCGCACACATAATAAATAATAGTTGGAAATTTGGATCGAAAAAATAATTGTAACACTGATAAAACCCTGCTACATTCACCACTTGAAAACCTAACCATGCCTGACCAGCGCATTACCTTAAAAGACATTGCCCAACGTGTTGGCGTTTCTACCGGAACCGTCGACCGGGTGGTGCATAAACGTGGACATGTGTCGGCCGAAATTCGAGACCGTATTGAACATGCCATGAAAGAAATGGGCTATGCGCCCAATCTGGCCGCCCGTTCGCTGGCCAACAACAATAAACCCTTCCGGATTGCCGTCATTTTACCGGATTACCGACAGGACCCGTACTGGGCCCAGCCTAAGGAAGGGGTGGAAAGAGCTGCTGAATCTGTTCGTCACTACAACGTGCAGACGGAGTTTTTTTCCTTTTCCATGTTTCAGCCCAGAGACTTTCTGGAATCCGTGGACAAAGCGCTGGAGTCGGGTCCCGGGGCTATTTTGGCGGCCCCATTGTTTTTGGAAGAAGCCAAAATTCTGTTGAACGGTTGTCAGCAACAAAACATACCGCTCGTTTTCATCAATACCGATATTGAAGGCGCAGATATTCTGAGCTATATTGGTCAGGACTCCTATCAGAGTGGTGTGCTGGCAGGCCGGTTGTTGAATTTTGGCTTGTCTGACGGCGACCATGCCATGCTGGTCAATCTTGATAAAGAGGTGTCCAACGCGCGCCACCTTCAAGACAAGGAAAGAGGGTTCAAAGATTATTTTAATGGATTAGAAAAGAAATCCATTCAAATCCACACGGCTGTACTGGAAAACTTTGATGAGCCTGCTTTCATGCAGGAATGGGCTAAAAGGCAGTTTGAGCATATTCCCAGGTTAACCGGCTTTTTTGTCACCAACTCAAGGGCGTACAAGCTGGTAGAAGCGATGGATACTGCCGTGCAGGACCGGGTTAAAATTGTTGGGTTCGACTTGATTGAACCCAATTTGAAGCTGCTTGCCCAGGGTAAAATTCGCTTTTTGATCAACCAAAATGCCTGGCATCAGGGATATCTCGGCATTCTTACTCTGGTAAATAAAATGCTCATGAGCAAAGAAATTCCCCGTACCCAATACCTGCCGCTGGATATCATTGTGAAGGAAAATGTCGAATATTATCTGAAACGAACCCTGGAATTACCCATGGTGATCGTTTAAGCAACTTACCTTTGCGGCAATTCACCGTAATTATGTTTGAATACTTGCTCCGACTCGGGGATAATTCCCTCATACTCTCTCAGCGACTAAGTGAATGGTGTGGACATGGACCTGTTTTGGAACAGGATATCGCCCTGACCAATATAGCCCTCGACTTGCTCGGCCAAACCCGCATGTACCTCACTTATGCAGGGGAAGTGGAAGGAGCCGGACGTTCTGAAGATGATATTGCGTATTTCCGGGATGCACATCAGTTCCGGAATTGCCTCCTGGTAGAACGCCCGAACGGCGATTTTGCCCAAACCCTCGCCCGGCAG
>JAEUUS010000213.1 GCA_016787545.1 Saprospiraceae bacterium | reverse complement strand
AGGACGGTACAATCAGCAGTTCGACTTGTCTGATTATTCCAAAGACACCATTATCATTCAGGTTCAACAGGGAGAAAAAGCTTACTCGGAGCAGTTGCAGGTGAATTGAGTAGCAAAACGCGGGTTCAACAATAAGGTTTTTGGAACCACAAAGTCACAAAGGACACAAAATATACCTTGTGGACTCTTTGTGACTTTGTGGTTCAATAATATTCCGCGATAGCCCATGACGAAGTATGCTAATACGCTGTTTTTAATCTGTCTGATGGGTGAATTGCCTCTTCAAAAAAATATTTTTAAAAAAAATTAAGTTTTTTCATCAGGTTTTAACTGGTATTTTTTCAACAAACGTCAGGATTTATTTAAATTTATGTTGTTGATTGTCAGTCGATTAAATGAATTGCTTTATTTTAAATAAAAAATATTTGATCAACAAATACCTTTTTTTGTCTTTTGAGGGTGGTAGGGGATGCTGCACTTTTGTACTGTCAATAAGAAAGAGCGGCGGCGGAAATGAAAAATGCGGCGGGAATTATTGACCACAGATTTTGAAACTTTTCATGAGATTATATACGGGAAATCCGAACGCGGCGCAAACGAGCGCCGCGTTTTTTTTTTGTGGTGAACGCGGCGGGAACGCGGATTTTTTATTGGAACGCGGATTTTATATTGGAACGCGGATGACGCGGGGGACGCGGATTTTTTATTGGAACGCGGATGACGCGGATGACGCGGATTTTTTTTTGGAACGCGGATGAGACAGATTGTTTTTGCTACCTGCGGCGGCAATGTCACGTGAGTAACCCAGCCGAACGCCTTCTGCGAGATCTGCGGGTGATCTGCGAAAATCTGCGGGAAACCCTCTCTGCGGGAACCCCTCTCTGCGGGAAACCCTTTCTGTGGGAAACAACCCTCACCGCATTACTTCTTCAATCACTTTACCTGTGGTTCCATTCGGTTCCATAATCCGCAAAATAGCCGCCAGCGTTGGTGCTATATCCGTGATACTCACCGGCTTATGTGATTCGCCCGGCTGAATGCGCCAACCATACCAAAGCAGAGGCACATGGGTGTCATACGGATAAGGTGAGCCATGTGTAGTGCCGCCCTTGCCAAAATATTTATCGTCGGCATGCCAGGCAGGATCGAGCAGATACAGGATGTGCCCCGAACGACGCGGGTGAATGCCTCTCCGTACTTCGCTGATAAACGGATATTCAGCCGGCAACAAATCCACCTCTTGTCGCAAAAGTGCATCATATACGCCAGGCATAGCCCTTAATTGGTCTGTAATTGCGTGCGCCACTTCTTCCGGCGACTGGTTCAGATCAACGATTGCTTCCCAGTTGAGCCAGATTTGCTGATTTTCTACCGCTTTGATAAAATCCGCTGCACCAAACTGATTGGCCAGGTTCTTCTCTAACTGATCCTCCAGGATGCTTTCCGGAAACACACCTGCAGGAATGCGCAACTTGTTCAAATGGGCCGGCGTTTCCGCTCCGCCATGGTCGGCCGTGAGGAACACCAGCACATTGTTTTTGCCGAATTTTTTATCCAGATAATCCAATAAACGTGTTAGTTCGCGGTCCATACGCACGTACATATCCTCGGTTTCTTCAGCGTGAATACCAAACTGGTGGGCGCAGTAATCGGTTGCCGAGTAGCTGATACAAAGGAAATCGGGGTTTTCATCATCACCTAATTGCATGCCTTCAATGGTGCGCATGGCGAAGTTGGTTACCAGCGTATTGCCATATGGTGTGTAGCGAAGTATGCCATAATTCCCACTTGCTCGGGCAGAGGCGAAATCGTGCGGAAATCCCGAAGTCATGGATCCATACGTTCCCAAATAATTCCAGTCTGGAAAACTTTCCGTTGGGGCATGACCGAGGGCCCAGGTTTTGTTCAGAAAAGTATCCGGCCAGCGCCGCGCATTATACTCCTTTACCCATTGAGGCAAACCCATGGAATCGGGGTAATAAGAGGAGGTGATCCAGTTTCCGGAGGCATCATCAAACCAGTAACAGGCATTCGGAATATGTCCGGCTGGTAAAATGGCGCCCCGGTCTTTCAGGCAAACAGACGCCACCTTGGATCGGAAATTATTACTCAGCCGAAGTTCGTCTGTAATGGTACTGCTGAGCATGGATGCCGGGGAGTGTTGGCCGGTTGAGGGCTTTGATTTTGCCGTTCCGCCTACTAATTTTTGCCGCTTATCTTCGGTACAATACCGTTTGGTGTTCCATTCCGGGTCAAACCAGTCGTTACCGATAATGCCATTCATCGAAGGGGTGCTTCCGGAATAAATGGCTGCGTGCCCTGGACCGGTATAGGTAGGCACATAATTAAAATGGGTGTTTTCGCAGGAGAAACCACCTTCCAACAGTCGGTTGAAGCCCCCTGGACCATAATGACGCTGATAACGATAAAGAAAATCATAGCGCATTTGATCCACCACAATGCCCACCACGATTTTGGGTTTGGGTTGCATCGCTTTTTGGGAGGATGCCGCCAATGGGAAGAGGAAAATGGTGAGCAGAATGGAAAACAGAACTCTCATATTTATTCAGATTACAAGGGTGGGGCACTATGGAAATAGTGAAGTTGGCAGGGCGAAGGTCGGAAAAACCCCGCCCGTCCCAGGTGAAAATTATGTTAAAAAGCGGAAAGAGACCAAACGTTCTAACCGTGGTTCCCGTAACCCGATTATTCACCTTAAACGATAATTAACATGAAACACTACTTTGTCATTGCCCTGATTTTCAACTTAATGCCAACTTCAACTTTTGCGCAGTTAGGGGCATGGTTCCACGATCTGGAGGGATGCTGGGTGGAAGATGGCCGAAAGTCCGCTTCTTTTATCCTTTGGGAGCCTGCTGAACACCAGACGATTCGAAACAGCACTTACAGCCTGCTCTGTGGAGATACGTTGTTGCTCCATACGATGTTGATCCATTTCACAGAAAAAAATGCTACCCTGGAAATACATACGGAGGATGAGACCCAATATTTTCAGCTGTATTCCTTCAACAACAATACATTAAAATGGAAAAATAACGAACCTGATGGGTTACCTCAACAGCTTAGCTGGACCATTTCCCTTGGAAAGAATTTACAGATGAGAACCGACGATCTGGAAACTGACTTTACCCGGGTTAAAGAGAAAGATCAAATTTTGAAATGGACGTTAGGAGTATCTCTGGGTGGAAATATGAGCAATTATGGGAATGCGATCACCTTCAACCATTTTTTGTGGAGGAACAATATATCGAGTGGTAAAGGGACAACGGAAATGTTGGGTGGTTTCGATTTTGCCTTCAGGATGGGCCTCCAATCCCCTTTGAAAACGCTTGGCTTAAGTGCAGAAATGGGTATTACACAACGAAACGTAGGCATTCATGGTTCTTTCTATTCCAAAGATTTGGGTACCCTGGATCGAGACGGATATTACCGAACCAATAGCCTTTATGCGGCGTTTATACCAGAATTTTACCTCGACAGGATGCACCGAATTGCCATCCAAAGCGGCTTTTATGCCGTTTTGACGCATAATGTGCAATTTATGGGCCATTACAATACCCGTGTACTGGAACAAAACCAAAGCAAATCAATGAACCCGTCCAATGATATTGATATGGAACGAGGATTTCTTCTGGGGCTACAGTACCGGGTGGTGCAGACCGGGGCTCTCAAACCGGAGTTATTTATGCGTTATTGTCATGGCATCAATAGCACCCACGTGCGCGCGCTGACGATTGGTGTCGCAACAGATTTTTAAACAGGCTCCAGATCCGTTGAAAAAATGGCACAAAAAAGTGACCTTTGTGGGGAGTCGATTAACACCATTTAACACGTGATATGACTGAAAACGAACAGATCAACCCTGAATTTATCGAAAACAGCCCCTCAGTGCCTCCTGACCCCGCTATCCCCGCTCCACCGGCACTGGATGTGGATCCTGTGATGATACGTGCCGAACGTGTCAAAACAGAAATCAGCCGCGTCATTGTAGGGCAGGAAGACATGTTGGATTTATTGCTGGTAGCCCTGTTTACCGGTGGGCATGTGTTGCTGGAAGGGGTGCCTGGTATAGCCAAAACCCTGACCGCCAAACTGTTGGCCCGCACCCTGCATACAGAATTCAGTCGTATACAATTTACCCCGGATCTGATGCCGGCCGACGTATTGGGTACTTCCGTTTTCAACATGAAAACATCGGATTTTACCTTCAAAGCCGGCCCGATCTTTTCCAATATCGTACTCATCGACGAGATCAACCGGGCTCCGGCTAAAACCCAGGCTTCGTTGTTTGAGGTAATGGAAGAACGTCAGATTACGGTAGACGGTGTGACGTATCCTATGGCGGCGCCGTTTATGGTCTTGGCCACGCAAAACCCGATCGAACAGGAAGGAACTTACAAGTTGCCGGAAGCGCAACTCGACCGTTTTTTGTTCAAAATAATATTGGCTTACCCCAGTTTGGAAGAAGAACAAGCCATTCTGCGCAGGTTTAGAAACGATTTCTCCGGAGTGCTTAGAGAAACCGTTAATGCGGTGCTGACTCCATCAGACATTGCTGATTGTCAGCGTATAATAGAAGAAGTGTACATTCGGGAAGAGCTGCTGGATTACATAGCGGCCATCGTGCACAATACCCGCAGCAATGCCGATTTGTTCCTGGGCGCCAGTCCGCGTGCATCCTTATCGCTCATGAAAGCGTCAAAGGCTGTGGCAGCCATGGCCGGCCGAAATTTTGTAACCCCTGACGACATTCGGTATGTTGCCTATCCAGCCCTGAATCATCGGGTTATCCTCACGCCAGAACGGGAAATGGAAGGTTATACTACGCGTGAAGTGTTGGAAGATATCGTGAAAAAGATTGAGGTGCCGAGGTAGGCGGCTTACGATTTGCGATTTACGATTTGCGATTTGCGATTTGCGATTTATGACAAAAACGATGCTTCAAGCTGAGCTTATTTTGGTAGCCGGGCCTTATCGTTCCGGAACGAATGATCAACCGGAGTTGATTGCTGCCAATGTGGAACACATGAGTCAGGTTGCCCTTGAATTGTATCGAATGGGGCATTTGCCTGTTTTGGGTGAATGGTTTGCTTTGCCCCTTATTGAAACCGCAGGATCCCAAATGGTGGGCGATGACATTTTTAACGACATTTTCCACCCGGTGGCCATTCGGCTTTTAGACAAAGTTGATGCGGTTTTGCGGATTGGCGGGGCATCGCAGGGCGCCGATGAGATGGTACGGATAGGAAGAGAAAAAGGGAAGAAAATCTACCTGAATTTGGGAGAAGTTCCTGGATAAACAACATGCTCTTAACGCTGTAAAAACCATGCTATAGCCAGCTTGTACCCTTGGAGTCCCAGCCCTACAATAGACCCTGCACAAACCGCTGCCAGGTATGAATGATGCCTGAACGTTTCCCTTTTGTGTACATTGCTGATATGGACTTCCACAACTGGCGTTTGAATGCCGGCAATGGCGTCTGCTATTGCGATGGAGGTATGGGTATAGGCGCCGGCATTACACACAATGCCATCGTAGGTGAATCCTACCTCGTGCAATTTGTCGATCAGGGCGCCTTCATGGTTGCTTTGAAAATATTCCAGCGAAACTTCCGGAAACTCCGAACATAATTGGCCAAAAAAAGATTCAAAGGTCTGACGGCCATAAATGTCAGGCTCCCTGACGCCCAAAAGGTTAAGGTTTGGGCCGTTGAGTATGAGGATTTTCATGGTTGCAAAATTCTCCTTATTTTTGGAAGTCTGCAAATGATCCATACTATGCCCAAACAATTCCTCTTGTTCGCGCCCTTTTTTTTGTTTTTCAGTGTGTTATACGGCCAAAGTGCCCTGGTTTCCGACCCGGTTTTCATCCGGACGGATTACGGCTATGAATTAATTGGTCGCTTGCGTGATCGGATTTTGATATTTCGCGACCGATACGATGATTTTGTGGTGCAGGGATTTGATGCGCAGATGAAATTGAGCTGGACCAAAGAACTGGATGATCTGGACCATCGAGGCACGCGGATTCTCGGTGTAGTTCCTGGCCGCAATGATTTTTCAGTAGTGTACCAAACCCGTCGGCGCGGACATACTGTTTTGCGGATCCATAAATACGATCCGGGCGCCAATCTGATCGACAGTATGGAAGTGAAGGATTATGGTGAACGTATTTTCAATACCCCCAAATTGGAATTAGAACAAAGCGACGACCGAAACTGCGTAGTGGTGTATAATACTGCCGAGCGCGACCGGATTGAAGCTACCTGTATTTATCTGGATAAAATGCAGACGCCCTGGGATCATATGGCGATTGTGGAGGATGTTTCCGATATATTTGAGAGCAGAGAGCCGGAAGTGACGTTGAGTAATAACGGCCAGTTTTTTTGGATTACAGAACGAAATAACCGAAAATCCAAGCTGGAACGCCACGAACTTGAGGTGATCCGGTTTGACGGAAGCGGCGTGAACATCAATCATACGCCTCTTGGCAGCTACTTAACGGTTGAACTGAAATTCGCCTTTGATCATCAAAGCCAGCAACTTACCGGAGCAGGCCTGTGGACAGACAAGGGGCGCGAACGATCCAGCGGCGTTTTTTATCTCCGATTGAAACCCGGTCGCGATTCTTCCATGATCCTGAAGTATGAAGCATTTGATGAGAAGTTTTTGTCGATTTTAAGGCAAAAAGATGTGGCAGAAGGATCAAAAGGTATCGTTGATGCTCAGTTGCAGGAAGTTTTGCTTCGGCAGGACGGTGGGATAATTCTGGTTGCTGAACGGTACAGAGAAGTACAAAGAGGTGCCTCAGCGGGGCGGGGTTTCTTCCGCGATGGGATGCGGATGATTGTAGACTATTACTATGATGATGTGTTTGTGCTGGCAATCCAGCCAAACGGACAGGTGCAGTGGAAAAGTGCCCTGCATAAAAAACAATATTCGCAGGACGACGATGGCACTTTTTCCTCTTATTTCCTCATGCGAACGCCTGAACGAATGCGCTTTTTTTTCAACGACGAAATCAAATATGAGAATACCTGCAGTGAATATGTGCTGAGCGCCGCCGGAGAATTTGACCGAAACAGCCTGCTCAACACCCTGAACCAAAGCCTTCGCCTTCGATTCCGGGATGCTCTGCAAATGAATGCCAACGAATGTCTGGTACCGTCGGAATATCGCGGGCGACTTAAATTGGTGTTGCTCCGCTTCTGAGGACAAGGCGGGAAGTGGGGCACAAAGGCGCTAAGGCGCGAAGAATGCGTTGTTGGGGGTGGGGGAAGTGGGGGTGGGGCGGGGGCCTGCCTTTTTGTCGTGTCTGCTCATGGGATGCCTGACAAAATCCGCTTTTTTCTGAGATGGCAGGCTGTTTGTCATATAGGGGTTTGGACGGGATGGATTTTTTTGTTGTCAGTTTGACACAATGCCAGAATAATTGCCTCGACTTATCGGGATATTTCCCATGTTTGCAAGTCAGGAGGATGTTTTAAAAGTTGCATTTTTATTTTTACCGCAGAGGCGGAGAATCGCAGAGTTGTAAATAATTGGTTATCATGCTCTCTGCGTCTCTCCGCCTCTGCGGTAAAAATAAATTTTGAGACAACCTCAACGGATCTCCGATTACGCGGCGTTTCATCTTTTTACTCCCCACCTGTTCTATTGATATGTTTGATAATTATTTGATGACGCAGCAGTCTGATGACGAGCCTGATTTCGTACCACTTTTCTCTCTGGAAGAAGACGATGAAAAGGCGGGAGAGGTGTTTCCTGATACAATACCTCTGCTTCCTTTAAAAAATACGGTTTTGTTTCCCGGTATTGTCACTCCCATTACCGTGGGTCGCGACAAAAGTATACGTGCCGTTCAAAAGGCTTATGAAGGCGACCGCTATATTGGCGTGCTTTCTCAAAAGGACTTAAAAATTGAATCACCTTCTGCCCGCGATTTGTACCGGGTGGGAACAGTGGCCCGTATCCTGAAATTGCTGAAAATGCCTGACGGATCTACCACAGCTATTTTGCAGGGCCGCAAACGATTCCACCTTGACAGCCTTACGCAGGAAGATCCTTACATGGAAGGTCAGATCAGCACGCTGGAATATGACCAACCGAAGAATAAACTGGAATTCCGGGCACTCATCAGCAGCGTTCGGGATGCCGC
>JAEUUS010000207.1 GCA_016787545.1 Saprospiraceae bacterium | reverse complement strand
TCCAGTTTATACTTGGTTTTTGCATGGTCATCCAGGGTAAATGTGCTACCCAGGAACCCATCTGTTGTGTGGCATTTTGCACAATCCGGACTAACGGTGTACACGGCAAACTGCTGATCGTGATAATCTTTATGGCAATCGGTGCAGTTTTTAAATGGCAGGGGATCAGTCATTTTTTCCGAAATGTGGCATTTTTTGCAATCAACTGTTGCATGTTTACCCGTTAGGGAAAAAGCTGTTCTATCGTGGTTAAATTTATCCAGATCCCCTGTTTTTCGCCAGCCATTTTCATTGTGACATTCCACACATTTATCGCCAAACCGACCATCGTGAACATCCTTGTGGCACACCTTACAATCCTGCACCGGGACACCTAATCTATCCTGAAAAACATTTAACGGCGTTGCCGTAGCCATGCTATGACATTCCCTGCAGTCCACTTTTTGGTGTTTCCCTTTGAGTGGGAAATGTGTTTTACTGTGATCAAACTTTTTTAAAGTTCCAGGGTCAGTAAAAGCTGTTGTATTGTGACATTCCTTACAATTCAGACCCAACTGGTTTTGGTGCGGGTCCTGGTGGCAATCCACACAGCTTTTAAAAGGAACTCCGTCAAATTTTTGGAATTCGGCGCCATTTCGGATCTCCTTTTTGTGACATTCCAAACAGGCAACATCCTTATGTTTGCCGGTGAGCGGGAAATCTGATTTATCGTGATTGAATTTTTTCGCCGGATTAAATTCCTCGGTATTGTGGCATTTTGCACAATCCTTTCCCAGGGTTTTCTGGTGCACATCTTTATGGCAATCTGCACAAGCCTGGCTCAACCCCAAAAAGGTTTCTTTATGACTTTTAAGCTCGGGCTCCACAATCAGGTCAGGCTTATGACAGCTCCGGCAATCAATTTTTTGCCCCTTGCTGGACCAACCTGATTTATGCCTCCCGGTGAGCTCGTATCCCGTTAACTGGTGATCAAATTTAGCTTCATCAAAACGCACCATGTCAAATTTCCGGCCATGGTGATCGCTGTGGCATTTGGCGCAGTCTTTCCCTTTCACCTCCCAGGAAGCATGGTAACCTTCATTTCTGTCAACCCTGGACTTAATTTCTTTGTGGCAATCCAGGCATTTGGCATTTGACACCTTGTTACCCAAATCATGACATTGGGTACATTTAGAGATGCCTTCCAAATCCTTGTGGGCATTGGAAAGATCTCCGGGCGACAACTGAGCCCGAACGATTCCGGAAAAGAAGACAACAGCCAGAAGGCTGTAAAGAATACGCGCTTTCAATGCTATTTGTGTTTTTTCACGGTGTACCCATGACGTTTTGAAATTTGCACCCCGGCCTTTTTCAAAAACTCCGTTGGGAGCTCGCCTCCAGCGAAAATATACACTAAATCATTAGCCATCACTTGATCGGCAGCTTCAGGCCCAACGGTCATTTTGACGTGATCCGGTTCAATTCGGGTAAGATTGCTTTGCAACATCACCTGAATAGCTCCGGTTTGCGCTGCCTGGTCAATTTTTTCTCTGTTTTTGGGCTTGAGCCTGCTAAAAGCTTCACTTCGATAACTTAAAACAACTTGATTTTGATCCATTAATGACAAAGCAGCTTCAATAGCCGAGTCGCCACCACCCACTACTACTACTTTTTTGCCGGTGATATTTTCCGGCTCCAAAAGTCGGTAAGCCACATTTTCCAATCCTTCCCCCGGAATACCTAATTTGCGTGGACTGCCTCTTCGGCCAATAGCCAGCAGCACATTTTTAGTGTTAAAAAATTCACCTTTCAGGGTTGCCACGCAGAAATGGTTTCCTTCATTGGTTATTCCTTCCACCTTGGTATTTTCCCGTATCTGGGTAATGTTATTTTTTCGGAGGGCAGCATGCCAAAGGTCAAGTAATTCTGATTTGGAGGTATCGTAAAGATGAATTTTTCCATACATCGGCAGATTCACCGGCGCTGTCATAACCAGTTTGTACCGTGGGAAATTAAATACCGTACCGCCCAGCGAATCCTGATCCAGGGTCAGAAAATTCAAGCCATGTTTTTGTGCGGTAAGTGTGGCTGAAATACCTGCAGGTCCGGCGCCAATAATGATCAGATCATACAGGGAGGGGTCTTTTTTAAACCCGCTTTTTACTATACTTTCCACAGCTGCTTCCCCCTGTTCAATGCTGTTTTTAATCAATCCCATACCGCCAAGCTCTCCTGCGATGAAAATGCCCGGCACATTGGTTTCAAAATTTTCGTTGACGTGTGGAAGCTCTACCCCTCGTTTCTCTGTACCGATCACCAATGAAATAGCTTCTACCGGACAAGCATGAAAACAAGCGCCATGTCCGATACATTGGGAGGCATTTACCAGGGTGGCCCGCCCGTTTACAATACCCAGGATATCCTTCTCGGGGCATGCTTCGATACAGGCGCCGCTTTTGATACAGGTGCCCAGATCAATAAATGGGTGCAGCGAAACCGGCTCCCAGGTGCCATCCTGCTTTGCTTTTTCAATTTTAGCTTCTACATGTTGCGACTCCACTTTTAGCTTTCTCATGTAAAACCAAACAATGAGCAGGCAAAACAGTAAAATAACGCCGTAAATAATGATTTCTTCAAGCAGCATGGCAAACCTTTTTTAACCAATCCTCTAAAATATCCATCTGAATCCAAAAGTGATGGTAACCACCACGTGAATAATCATGATAATCAACATGATCAAAGCAAAGGGCAGGTGAACTATATGCCAGTATCTGAACAGATTTTGCATGGTCTGAAGCCGGTCAATCCGGTTATTCAGTTGCATTTCATTGCGTACCAGTTTCAGGATATAAGAAGCATCCTGACTGGAAAATTGATTTTGCCAAAGCGTTTGTTTCACCCTGGCCAAGGTTTTTTTATCCTCCATATATTTCCGGAATATCCCCGAAAAAAAGTTGCCTTCATGATGCTGATGCTGAACCGTAGCTGCAACAAGAATAGCCTGATATTTTGAGTCTTCCAGATGATATGCATTTTTCAATATATCATCAAGGTTTTCTTTCATGGCCTTTACTTCATACAAACTGAGTTCCCTCCCTTCAATGGTTCGGGGAATCTGAACGTAAATGAACCTGCCTATCACACCACTGGCTACTACCGCCACCATACTCCAAAAACTAATGGAAACAATTCCGCCAAACTTGAAAGCAGTATGGAATAGGATCATGACCGGCCCAAGCGTACAAAGAAAAATATGAAACTCAAGCCAGTATTTCAAACGCCCGTAGCGATGTAAAAATTTGTATTTCTTTTTAGCAATGTATCCAAATACGCCGATTACAATCAGCAAGGTTCCGAAAATGCCCAACCCGTGTCCATAAATCCCGCTGGGTTTAAATGCATCATGGTCAGGGTGATAAAAACGTTCTTCAAGTGATGTACTGTAATAGGAATACCCTTTTACAAACAAAAAAATGGTTACGACAACAACAATTAGCGTAAGCGTAGCGATGTATATTCGATGGGCTAATGGCGACATACTCAAGTTTTGCTTTGAATTCGCAAAATGTGGCAAATTGGTTGCCGCCTGCAAGTCAAAGTTTTTATTTCCCAGAGGTTTATTTTGACACCTTGGAGACCTGGGTTATCTTTGCTTTGTTGGCTTTCATTTTAATATTTCCCAGATCATTGGTCTCTCCCAAGCCATATGCAAACCCAAACCAATTTACAAACGGCCCTTACATACTTACCCGTGTCATGTAGCAGGGCAGGTATTGTACACCCTGTATAGCAACCTTTTTATGGGAACTTGCGTATACTTAATACCTTGGGAATGAATAAAAAACAGCTCGCCATGGTTTTGAATGGTTGCAAAAGACGCAATCTTTCAAGTCAAAAGGAATTGTACGAACATTTTTACCAGTATGTCATCAGGATTTCCCTGAATTATGCCTCTTCGATGGATGATGCCAGGGAGATCGTGAACGATGTATTCCTAAAGGTGTTTAACAAGATGGATGAATATGATGAAAGTCAGGCATTTAAGCCCTGGCTAAGCCGGATTACTGTTTTTACTGCCATCGATTATTACAGGAAATACATCAAAAATGAACCACTAAAAGATGATTTGGAGCCTCATGTTGATTT
>JAEUUS010000185.1 GCA_016787545.1 Saprospiraceae bacterium | reverse complement strand
TTTGACCTTGAGCCGTGAACACGCAGCATAAAACTACGGCAAGGGCGAAAATCAGTTTTTTCATTTTAATAATGGTTGTTTTAAGTGTGGTGAATAAATTCGGGGCAAATCTACCACTCAAAATGTTTTTGTCAAGTTTTTTACTGTGAGCTTTTCGTGGTTTTTAGCCGAGTGGTTGCCAGCTTTTTCTCACCTTAGCCCCTGAAATATTACCAACTTTACCGTTTAGGCCAAAAAACAACCATTTTATGGAAAAAAAGATCGCCGTTTTTCCCGGTTCCTTCGATCCCATTACGGTGGGGCACGTTGACCTGGTTAAAAGAGCTCTCCCGTTATTCGACGAAATAATTGTGGCGGTTGGTATCAACAGCACTAAAAAATACCTCTTTTCTCTAGAGCAGCGTCTGGAGTGGTTGCATCAGGTTTTTGAGGCGGAACCCCGGGTAAAGGTGGATTCTTTCCAAAACCTGACGGCCCATTATTGTCAGCGCATTGGCGCCCGATATCTATTGCGAGGATTGCGCAATGCCTCTGATTTTGATTATGAAAAAACCATTTCCCAGCTTAATCACATCGTTGGTGGAGGTATCGAAACGGTTTTTCTGATTGCCCAACCTGAATACTCCCATATCAGCAGTACCATTGTCAGGGAGATCATCATTGGCGGGGCTGATGCGAGTCCTTTCATTCCCAGGGAAATTAGTATTCCCGGGCAGGTACCGGCGAAATAACAAATGGCCCGCAGATGCTGAGATCTGCGGGCCATTTTTGTTTGGTTCGTGAACAACAACCTTACGGAAGGATCACGCGATCAATAGCGTGAACTACGCCGTTTGATCCCTGTACATCTGTGATAATGATGTTGGTGGAACGATCGCGGGCATCCACAATCTTAGCGCCACCTGTCAGGTCAATACTGAATTTGCCGCCTTGCAGGGTGACTACTTCCTGACCGTTGGTCAGTTGACCCGCCAATACGTTGGCGTTGCCAACCACATGGTACTGAAACACTGCATTCAGGGTGGTATTGTCTACCTGATCCAAACTTGTCAGGTTGAGCTCGGTCAACAATGCTGCGAAGGCATCATTAGTAGGGGCAAATACGGTGAATGGACCAGCACCGGAAAGAATGCTTACGTAGTCTACTCCCAGACCCGGACGAGTGAGCGCTGCTACCAGTGTGCTGAAGTTAGCATTGTTCAGCGCGTGGTTCACAACAGTTGGCAGGCCAATTACGCGATCCACAATGTGGATAACGCCGTTGGTAGCCAGTACGTCGGCAGTGGTAACCTTCACGTCTTTGTTGATGCTTACACCGGAGGCATTTTTCTGAGCCAGGATGCTCAGGTTGCTGCTGGTGGTACCAAAAGTGGCGAGGGTTTTTACGTATCCTTCAGCCGGAACGTTTGCAGCGCGGACTTCTCCGCTTACAACGTGGTTGAGCAATACTTGCTTGAGCACGTCTACCGGAACATCTTCCAACGCAGCGAAACCGTTGGCAGAAAGGAATGCGCTGAACGCTTCATTGGTTGGGGCGAAAACCGTGAACGGACCGCTCGCATTAAGGGCATCTACCAAACCTGCACGGTTGAGGGCTGCTACCAGAGAGGTCAGGCTGCTGTTAGCCTGAGCAGTTTCTACGATGTTTTTTGGGCTGTCATCCTCGTTTTCGGCGCAGGATGAGAAAGTCAGCGCGGCGCTGAGGGCAAGAAACATACTGAAAAGTACCTTCTTCATAGTTTGTGTGCTAATGGTGAATTTTAGTTAGTGAATGTGAGGTTAAACGTAGGGAGGGTGGTTTTGTTTAACTATTTTGATTTTATATCTTAAAAAGATTAAACAAAATGATTCTTTGACTAATTTAGTCATTTGTCCGCTTTTCAACAATTGACCTGCATTTCTTTTCCTAAGGCGCTCAAATGCTCGTCGTTTCCCGGTGTGTGGTTGTACCTTTGCGGCGGATATGTTACCGGACAACCCGGGATTAAAAAATGCCCTTTTTACACATTCAAATATGACCGACGCTATTTTCACCGTACCCCATCCCGTTAATGAACCCATCTGGAATTATGGCCCCGGTTCCCCGGAAAAAGCCGCTTTGAAACAAGCCCTGGCTGAGGCCAAATCCGAACAACGGGACGCTCCCATGTATATTGGCGGCAAACACGTAACCACCGACAACAAGGTGGCTATGCGTCCGCCGCACGAGCGCGCGCACGTGCTCGGGCACTATTCCAAAGGCAATGCAGAACATGTAAAAGCTGCAATCGATGCCGCGCTGGCAGCAAAGCCAGCCTGGGAGGCTATGCCCTGGCAGGAACGAGCCGCCATTTTCCTGCGCGCTGCCGATTTGCTAACAGGTCCGTACCGTGCTAAAATGAGCGCTGCCACCATGTTGTGCCAAAGCAAAAATGCCTTCCAGGCGGAGATCGACTGCATCTGCGAGCTGGCGGATTTTTGGCGCTACAACGTGTATTTCATGCAGGAAATCTACAAACAGCAGCCTCTCAGCACACGTACGGTGTGGAACCGCACCGACTGGCGCCCGCTGGAGGGATTTGTGTTTGCCCTGACGCCTTTCAACTTTACGGCCATTGCCGGCAATCTGCCTACGGCTCCGGCCATGCTGGGCAACGTGGCCGTTTGGAAGCCTGCCGAATCCCAGATTTATTCGGCCTCTGTGATTATGGAGATTCTGGAGGAGGCTGGTTTGCCTGCCGGTGTGATCAATCTGGTGTACGTGGATGGCAAAACAGTAGGTGATGTGGTGTTTAAGCACCCTGATTTTGCCGGTATTCACTTTACGGGCAGCACAGGTGTTTTCCAAAATATCTGGAAAACCATAGGGGAGAACATTGCCAGTTATAAATCTTACCCGCGCATAGTGGGTGAAACGGGTGGTAAAGACTTCGTGATTGCGCACAACTCTTCCGATCCTAAAGCTGTGGCAGTAGCCTTGGGGCGTGGCGCCTTTGAATTCCAGGGGCAAAAATGTTCTGCGGCATCGCGGGCGTATATTCCCAAAAGCATTTGGGGCAAGGTGAAACAATATTTGCAGGAAGACCTGCAATCCATGAAAATGGGTACTACGGAAGATTTCCGGAATTTCATCAATGCGGTGATTGATGAAAAGGCGTTCGATAAGATTTCGGCCTACATTGCTGAGGCTAAGAAATCCGATAAAGTGCAGGTGATTGCCGGTGGCAATTACGATAAATCGCAGGGCTATTTCATTGAACCAACCGTGCTGGAGGTTTCAGATCCGATGTACGTGACGATGTGCGAGGAGATTTTCGGACCGGTACTTACAGTGTATGTGTATGAAGATCAGGAGTTTAGTTACATCCTCGACGTGGCCAATGGCACCTCTCCGTATGCGCTTACCGGAGCCATTTTTGCCAATGATCGCGCGGCACTTGCCCTGGCAAACGATAAACTGCGCCATGCAGCGGGCAACTATTATATCAACGACAAGCCTACCGGAGCGGTGGTTGGTCAGCAGCCATTTGGCGGCGGAAGAGCTTCCGGAACCAACGATAAAGCGGGTTCCATGATCAATCTGTACCGCTGGTTGTCGCCGCGTACCATGAAAGAAAACATGGTGCCACCGACGGATTATCGTTATCCGTTTTTGGGTGAGGAGTGAGGGGTTTTACCGCGGAGTCGGAGAGGCGCGGAGGTGGCTTAAACTGAGAGTCTCACTCAAAGTGAAACTCTCAGTTTATGACCCTCAGCGTCTCTCTGAATCCGCGGTAAACCCTATCAGGCATAATGAAAAACATAGTCAAAAGCCACCAGGAGTACATAAACCCCTGCCCACCAGCACAACCAGGTAAACATCCTGCCCAGTCGCTCTTGTCCTTCCAGCAGAGCCTCATCATCAACACTGCTTAACTGAAACAGGCTGAATGCTTTGTAGCCTTCCATAATGCTTCTGAAGTACAGGTATATGAGGGCAAACAGACTCAGGGTATTAAACACATACAGCCAATTGTAATCTTCAAACAGGAAAAAATCCCGGCCCGGCGCCAGGCACATAGACCATATGTAGTACTGCACATACAAACTGCTGAAAATTCGAATACCGCCAACGATCAAGGCCATTACCATGACGGTTTTGCCCAGTCCGGCCATGCCGGTCACGGCGCTCAGCCATCGGTTGCTGAGCCAAAGACCTGGTGTTGCGGCTTTTTCTTCCGGTGTTGTTTGGTTGTTTTCCATGATTATTCAGATTCCAGGGGTACCTCTTGAAATGATTCCTGCTGGTTGATTATTTGATGGGTACTGTACAGTTCCGCAAACGAGGAAAGCCCCCAAAACAGGGCTGCCACGATGCCGGCAATCAAAAACCTGCGCAATTGCACAAATGCTTCTTCCAGTTTGAGTTGATTCTGCGCAGAAAGGGCATGCTCCAACATTTTGCCAAACTGATAGGCATAATAGCAAATTATCAGCGCCGGTAGATACAACATCATGGTGAAAGGGTGTACCAACCAGTGCTGCAATTCGCCTAGGTTGTTGATCAGATTTCGTAGGGGCCAATAGAGTCCACACAGACAATACACACTTGCTATAATGGCCAGTCTGATGGCCCAGGGCGCCATTTGTCGCCAGTATCCTTCCAGCCATTCCCCGGCCGGCCGATCGTCGTCGGTTGGGGTGAAATTGGGTGGGAAGGAGTCGAGAGGAGTATTCATAAGTAGGGTGTTTGAGTGTTTTGGTGTTTTAGTGTTTGAGTTGGCGTTTGGTTGGGCATAGTCACCTCGCATTGGAGGCCTTGTAAGTGTTTTGGTTTACCACTAAACCACGGAGGGCACTAAAGTATGATTTTTTGCGGATTTCGGGTGGTTATGATTGTTACTGAAGGGGTGACTGGCGGCTCAAAAATCATTTTGCCGCGATGCGGCAGGTGATTCATACCTAATTCTTGGGCTACCTACGTTTTGGGGCTAGCGCCCCAGGGGATGGTTAGGGTTTGGTTTATGCTGTGGGGGATCTAATTTTTCTATAACTACAAGTTTCTCACACGTTCCATATCTAATCTGTTATAACCACCACTTTCCCTTGTGTCTTTCCCGTACGGAATAACCTCACGGCTTCGGGTAATTGTTCAAATGGGAAGGTGTGCCCTACGTGCGGCGATTCAAGTTTCAATTGATCCAGTTCCTGCAACAAACGCAACATAAGCGGAGCATTTTCGTACAACCAGATCAGGTTGAAGCCCATTACCCCCCGGTTGGTTTCGATGAGTCGCTGCGGGTCCACCTTGGGCCGGGTGAAAAAATGCCGGAGCAGGTGGAGTTTGTTGGGCTTATCGGTAGAAGTAGCGTACCGTGCAGAGCCAAATACCACCGCCCTACCCATGGGGGTGAGCATATTGAAAGGAATGCTGAAAAACGGGCCTCCCACGCTGTCCATCAGCAGGTGTAAGGGGCGGTCGCCAAGAGCCGCTTTAAGCTGGTCCTCAAAATCTTTTCCCCGCACAATCACCCGGTCGTACCCCTGTGCCAGGGCAAAGTCTACTTTGGCGGCACTGCCTACCGTTCCGATGGTAAAACAATCATATGCCCGCGCAATTTTCAACGCCTGCAAACCCACGCCACCCACTGCACTGTGAATCAACACGTTGTGCCCGCGTTCCATGGCGCCCAGGGTGAGCATTCCGTAATAGGCTGTAAGCGTTTGCACCAGATAAGCCGCACCGGTGGGGAAATCCCATGATTCCGGCAAGGGAATGGCGTAGCGGGCATCAATATTCAAATGCGAGGTGTAAGCGCCAAAACGGGTAACACCCATCACCCGATCGCCTGCGCGCAGGTGCGTGACCCCGGCGCCTGTTTTTTCCACTACTCCGGCATACTCCAGTCCGGGCGTGAACTCGCCTTTAGG
>JAEUUS010000153.1 GCA_016787545.1 Saprospiraceae bacterium | reverse complement strand
GCCAGGGATTTTTTGATCCAGGTTTCGGCTGTATTGAAATCGCGTTTTTGCATAGCCAGAGCGCCGTGGGTCATGTAGTACACGCCTTTATAACCCATGAGCAGGATTTGCGGAAAAAAGGTCAGTTTCAACCGGGCTTCTGCCTCGACAAGTTTTTGCTGTGAAAGCAATTGGTTGGTAGATAAAATGGTTCCCAGCATCAGGTAGCCGGCTAACAAAACCACACCAGTCAGCAAAAATGGAAATCCGTACCAAAAACCGTAAGCCGCCCAGAGTGCGATGCCCCCCAGAATACCGCCCGCAATTAGGGCAAAACGCAAGTAGATATTGATCGTAAACATAATGATGTTGAGAGAATGAAAACAGCTGCGAAGGTACACTGTTTCAGCAATATCCTATGAACGACTGTTGCTGCAATTGATGCCAAAATCAAGGATGTGTAAATCCAGAGCAGTCAGAATTTGTCACCCAAACAGTATGGATAAAACACCTCCTTTTATTCAACCAAACTCCGTTCCTTTACCAATACATTCATCTTAAATTTACCGATGAGATCATTTCTATACCTGTTTTTACTCCTGACAGCTTGTTCACCCAAGACAATTCTCCCTCCGCAAATTCCATTGCAGCCGGAACCTCCAAAACAAGCCAACCCGGAACCTACTTCTTTTACCAGTATAATCAACTCCGCTATCACTTACCCCGGTTATTTCCCATTTTGGTGGGAGGAAAAAACCGGGAAAGTATGGCTGGAAATAAGTCTTTTTGATACAGAGTTTCTATATGTTAACTCATTGCCTGCAGGAGTTGGTTCCAATGACATTGGTCTGGATCGGGGCCAAATCGGTGATTCCCGGGTAGTAAAATTTGTCCGCAGTGGCAATAAAATCCTGTTGGTGCAACCCAATTTGTCCTATCGCGCAAGCAGTTCCAACCGACAGGAACGTCGCTCCGTGGAAGAGGCTTTTGCCCAATCTGTACTCTGGGGATTCACGGTTGCAGCCAACGAAAACGATCGTTATTTAGTGGATTTCACCCCGTTTTTAATGCAAGACGCTCACAATGTCATCAATACGCTTGCCAGCAGCAACCAGGGCGCCTATGTCCTGGAACAAAGTCGATCGGCTGTTTACCTAGAACGGACGAAAAACTTCCCTAAAAACTCGGAATTTGAGGCAACATTAACCTTTACTGGAAAACCAACTGGGGAATACATCAAATCTGTAACCCCTACCCCATCTGCAGTGACGGTACGTCAGCATCATTCTTTCATCGAATTGCCTGGCAATGGCTACAAACCACGGCTATTCGACCCTCGAAGTGGCTACTTCGAAACCACCTGGAAGGATTATTCTGTACCCATTGCGGAGCCAGTTATGCAGCGCTATATACAACGTCACAGGCTACAGAAGAAAGATCCTGGTGCGGTTATGAGCGATCCGGTTGAACCCATCGTTTATTACATCGATCCAGGCGCACCGGAGCCCATCAAGTCAGCCCTGTTTGATGGCGCACGCTGGTGGAATCAGGCATTTGAAGCTGCAGGATATCGCAACGCCTTCATGGTAAAAGAGTTGCCCGCCGATGCCGATCCCATGGACGTGCGGTTTAATCTCGTGCAATGGGTACATCGATCTACCCGTGGCTGGAGTTATGGCAATACTGTCAGTGACCCCAGAACCGGCGAAATCATCAAAGGTCATGTATCGCTTGGTTCCTTGCGTGTGCGGCAGGATTATCTCATTGCCCAAGGCCTGCGCTCACCCTTCGATGGCACACAAACCACCGACCCGGCATCTGAACAAATGGCCCTCGCCCGTTTGCGTCAACTCTCTGCTCATGAAATCGGACATACACTTGGACTGGCGCACAACTTTGCTGCCAGTGTGAATGATCGCGCCTCGGTTATGGATTATCCACATCCATTCATTGAACTAACTAAAACCGGTGATCTTGATTTTTCAAAAGCCTATGACGACAAAATAGGTGACTGGGATAAACGCTCCATTCTATATGGTTACCAGGATTTTGCTCCAAATGTGGATGAAAACGCCGAACTTGAGAAGATTTTGGCAGAAAATACCCGTTTAGGCTTGAACCACATTTCTGACGAAGGCGCCCGCCCGCCAAGCAGTGCACACCCGAGCGCTCACCTTTGGGATAATGGTAAAAACGCTACTGAAGAATTGATACGGCTGATTGGCGTCCGTGAAGTTGCTTTAAAACATTTTGGAGAACGCAGCATACCTACAGGTCGGGAAATGGCTGATCTGGAACGGGTTTTGGTTCCACTATATTTAGCTCATAGATATCAAACTGAAGCGGTATCCAAAACCATTGGTGGAGTGTTGTATACTTATTCCGTACGTGGCGACAAACAACCATCTAATAACCCGGTGCCAGAGGCAGATCAACAGCAGGCTTTCGATGCTTTGATGCAAACCTTGCGGCCGGAATTCCTGGCTTTACCAGAAACTATTATCCAACTCATCCCCCCACAACCTATTGGTTTTGAAAGAGATAGAGAATTGTTCAAAAGCAATACAGGAGGCTATTTTGATCCTTTAGCAGCGGCTGCCGGAAGTGCAGGTTTGACGCTTGACGTGTTGCTTATGCCCGAACGACTCAATCGCATTTCAGAACAGCAAGCTCGCGGTACGCTAAAATTGTTTACACTGGCGAGTATGATGAAGGAGTTGCAATTTCGGTTATTCACACAACCACCTTCCGAGTTGCCCATGCATTCAAAGATTCGCCGTCAGGTTCAGCATCTGTTTTTGGACAAATTATTCACGCTGGCCATGTCAGACGTAGCAACTGCTGATGTGAAAGGGAATGTTTTGTATACAATCAACGCCCTGGAAAAGGACTTCAAACAACGTTTGGCGATAGCTACAAGTTTGGATGAACAGGCAACGCTAACTTATCAGCTTAATCAAATGCAACGATTTCGGGAAAAACCGGAAACATTTAAATCAGGAGTCACTTCCGGATTACCACCCGGACAGCCTATTGGATGTGGCGAGGAGTAAAAAAGGCCATTCAAATTGCTTGTCAAAAGTAATTTTACAGAAAGAAGGTAATGGAGCCAATCTGATATATTGAGAAGCAGCAACCCCGACCAGCATCAAATGCCAATCGGGGCTGCAAAAATCGGAACGGGCCGATGCGAAAATTTCGGCTGAATGAAGGGTTCATTGGGTGTTATGGTGGAAGGCTTCATTCAACGCCCGTTCCGGTGCGGCATACTCGCCGTGAGTCATAGTGTTTGCCCTGTTTGTCCAAACATCCTCATATTCAGATTAGGGCAGGGTATAAAAAGGTATAGTGTCTGTGATCCGTTTGTCCCGGTCACACAGTGGTTCTTTATCGGTTTCCGGCAAGTCCTCTTTTTAACGCAAAACTGATCGCTTCACCTTTAGAGTTTACATGCAACTTGCGGTAAATACCTTGAATGTGGTTTTTTACCGTATCTGTACTGATGAAATGCTTGGCGGCAATCATTTTGTACGACAACCCGTCCACCAACGCCTCAAGAATTTCTTGTTCCCGAGGCGTTAGTCCGGTGGCGAGGGCATCATCATCCGTTTCCACGGTTTTGGGTGCAGCAGCAGCAGTTTGTGGTGTTGCCTGGGTTAAATGGAAAAATTGCAACACCTTGCGGGCAATCGCCGGGCTCATAGGCGAACCACCCTTATGTACCAGACGAACACTTTCCACCAGTTCATCCGGACCAGATTTTTTTAGCAAATAACCTGTAGCGCCATTTCTCAGCGCCTGAAATATCCTGTCTTCCTCCTCACTTACGGTAAGCATTACTACCTGAGTGGTTGGTGACGCTTCTTTAACTACCGCAGTAGCTTCGATGCCATTCAAACCCGGCATATCAATGTCCATGAGCACAACTTCAGGCTTCCATTGGGTCACAGCATTGCGTACACCGGAACAATCCGGATATGCAGCCACCACTTCTACATCAGGTGTGAAACGAAAAAGATGCAAAAGACTTTCCCGGAAATCGTTGTTGTCTTCGAAAATGACCAAACGCAATGGTGTCATGCCGTAAAATTAGGGCGTGCTTATCAGGTGATGGATTATGATACAAAGATAGGGGTGTATGTAAGGGCGGCAGAATAGGAAGTTCGTACTAATCCATAAAAAATGTAACGTATACGTCATTGGTTTAAAAACGATCAGGGTGTACCACAAACGCGGTACACCCTGATGTATGATGTATACAGAAAGAGGAAGCTTACTTCGCGTCAGCGAAGAAATCCTTCACCTTGTCTTTATGTACGATCATTTGCTTGTACGTGTATTTACCCGTTACTGGGTCTTTCACGGCTTTCACCACTTTAACATGGTCTTTACCGGAGCCTGCGTTGGCGGCACGTTGCGCTACACGGGCGTTTTTAGAAACTTTCTTAGCCATGGTGTCTCAATATTGAGCGGTGAGTGAATTACTTGATTTCGCGGTGTACAGTGTACTTACGCATGATTGAGTTGTACTTTTTCAACTCCAAACGATCCGGCGTGTTTTTACGGTTTTTCTCCGTAATGTGGCGGGAAGTACCGGGAAGGCCACTGTTTTTGTGCTCCGTGCATTCCAAAATTACCTGGATGCGGTTGCCTTTACTTTTCTTTGCCATATTGCAAAACTATTTATTTTTCAATTCCGATGGAATCGGAAAAAGGAAAATGTTGAAAAAATGGGGATTTAACAGCCGTACTCGTTGGTTGGATAATAGGTGATCTCACCTTTTTTCTCCAATTTCTTGATGTACTGGTAAATTCCGAGTTTGGAAATGGTGCGAATGGCGGAAGTGCTCACTTTGAGCGTTACCCATTCATTCGTTTCAGGAATGAAAAACTTCTTGGTCTGAAGGTTTGGGTAAAATCGACGACGCGTTTTGCGGTTGGAGTGGGAAACATAGTTTCCTGAAACCGGCTTCTTGCCCGTCAGGTCACAAATTCTGGACATGAGAAAAAATTTAAGTGTTCTAGTTGAGAATACTGCCTTCAAAAAATGAGTGTGCAAGTTTAAGGCTCACACACTCAAACACTTAACAGTAATTGGTGACTCCGAGAGGACTCGAACCTCTAACCTTCTGATCCGTAGTCAGATGCTCTATCCATTAAGCTACGGAGCCAAACCCTTTTGATTTCGGGTCGCAAAGGTAAAACCTCTTCGATCTAAAATCCAAATAGGAAATTAAATTTTTGGAAATTTTCTGGATTTTACCACATCTCCGCGCCCAATCGACATCACATAAACACCAACAGGCCAGTAATTGGTTTCAAAATCAATGTAATTTTCTGAAAATTGTTGCGGCACTACCTCTTGTTCCAACATCAACTGACCCAGCATATTGAACACCCGGAATTGATAGGGCTGGAAAATAGGGGTTTGAAAAAAGATCCGCATTTTGCTGCCACCTTGCATGGTCCGCACCTCCAGGATATCCAGCGGACCTACCTGGGCGCCTTTACATAATTCACGTACGCTGGCCAGCGAATTACCCAAATCCAGATGCCCCCCGGTAGTGGTGACACCATCCAGGGTTTCATTCGGTTCAACATTCAATAGTATCGCATCCCGAACCCTGCGCGCACAAGCAGTAGGATTAGAAAAGGCATCGCTTGTGAAAGGCTCGCAATCCAGACTGTACAACAGTGCAATACCACCAGTTACATGTGGAGCAGCCGCAGAACATCCGCCAATGATACCATAGGAAGGAATATCATTGTTTTGTCCGCCACTATTAAAAGTAGAATAGGTATCACTGCCTGGGGCGGCTAAATCAATACTCATGCTTCCATAACCGGCCTGCGACACTTTAACCCCGGATTTAGTAATATTGGTCACTGAAATCAAATATTCGCTGGTGCAGGTGGTGGGCATATCCCCCACAATTTCCACGTCTACATTCCGGTTAGTCGTAGCAGCCACGCTGATGACGCCTAATTTTCCAAGGGAATCGTACAAGGCGCACCAAACCGGATGGTCCTCTGCGTATTCGTCGTCAAACCCAAATGATGCATTGGTTGCAACAATGAAAGCGCCTTTTGCACCAGCTGTCTGATTATACAACTTGCGCATTTTTCCTACATACTGGTACCCTTGTATGATTTCACTTTCGTAGTCCATACCGGCAACGTTTAATAATTTAACATTCCAGTTTACTCCGGCCACGCCTAATTGGTTATTGCCTCTGGCGCCTATAATACCGTTTACAGCAGTGCCGTGATACCCCTTGGTTCCCAGTACGTTGGTGAAATCCTGCGGATTCCAACCGCCAAAATCATCTACATAACCATTGCCATCATCATCAATATCATTTTCCGGAATATCTGGCCAGTTCCAGAAACGATTCGGTGCTAAATCAGGATGCGTCATGAGCGCCCCTTTCTCCAGGACAGCTACCACTATGGTATCGCCTGCAGGTGTGAGCCCGCCGGTAGTAGCCGCCCATATTTCAGGCGCATTAATGAAGCTCATATCGCCCTGGCGCCACCATTCCGGGTCATTGGGTTCCAGATTCCGCTCTACAACCTTACTGTTCCACTGAGCTGTTTGCACTCCTTGAACGCTGCGCACTTTTTGCAGCAAATCAGCTGTTTGATCCTGATTTTCATTAAATTGCAACAAATAAATGTACCAATCTGGCGCAAGGATTTGTTTAAGTGAAAATGCGGGTTCACCAACGCGATTCAAAGCGCCCAACACTGCGCCAATAGATTGACCAGGTTCTAATTGAACAATCAATTCTCCCGGGCGATGTTCAGTAACCTTTGTTTGTGCACGCAGGCCGCCACATAATAGCAACAGCAAAAAAAGAAAGCAGGTAGTGTTTTTCATGTTCGGACTATTTTAAAATGGAAGCCTATTGAATCTGTAATTTAACTTTTGGTTGCCTCAAAGAAAGTCGTTTTGGATTAAAAGGTTGGCGACTTATGCTTGTTTTTTTGCCATCAGCGGTCAAACTTCGTTTCGTAAAAGCTTACCACGCGCTCATCCGTGATCACATCCTGCATCCGGATGGGCTGCCGGAGCACTACACCTTCCAGGGTTCTGCACCTGCTCAATGCCACGTAAAGTTGTCCGTGTTCAAAAGCTCCTCCCCCCAGATCAATCAGTACTTTATCAAAGGTTTTACCCTGACTTTTGTGTATGGTGATAGCCCAGGCAAGTTTAAGGGGATATTGGGTAAATGACCCTACTGTTTCCGTTTCCAATCCACCTGTTGCACTACCCTTGTACCTGATAACATCCCATTCCGACTTACAAACTTCAATTTTTCGTTTTTTACCAGTATGAAGATCCTCTGTTTCAACTAAAATCGTATCCTTCAATAACTGGGTGATTTTGCCAATGGTTCCGTTTACAAACTGACGTTCTTCTACATCATTCCGTACAAACATTACCTGCGCGCCTTTGCGCAGGCGCAAGGAAAATTCGGTTGGATACAAGGCAGGATCAAATTG
>JAEUUS010000023.1 GCA_016787545.1 Saprospiraceae bacterium | reverse complement strand
ACATTGACACTGGGATATGGCGCATCGTAGTTCCACCAGGAAAAATGGCTTACGGAACCCACATATTCATTGCCCTCTTTTTTAGCCAGACCTTCTTCAAACCAGTAGCCATCGGCAACATTGTAGTGCCAAAGGGGCATTTCAGCCGGTGCACTGGAGGCAATTGCAGGGTCTATTGGAATACGTACTTCTACCTGTTGGCCGGCAGCTACATTTAATTTTTGCCCATTATCGGAGTACAATTCCACCCCGATCATACCAAAAGTTGACAACTGGCGCAATTCTCCCGCTGCATTGATGGCGCTGAGATTACCCGGCATAGACAAGGCCAGGGCGCTTTGATCGGTAGGATCCAGGAAACGTGCAAAAACGCGCACTGTACCGTTGTAAGGATTGCCGTTGGAAAGTGCAACAGCGCTTGCTGGAAAAACAAGGGTAGCGCCGCCAGGCACCTGTACCGTACCACCGGAGCCGTTAGCGATGAAACCCACTTCTTTTTGGCTTAGCAACCGGATACTAAGGGACTGGATTGATTTATCCTGCACCTGATACGCCCGACTAAAAGCGAAATATCCGGCTTTTTCAACAGAAAGAACGGCATGATCCTGCGGCAGCCGGGTGGCTGCCAGACGGAAAACGCCATTCGCATCAGTAATAGATGTTTCATCGCCAGCTTTGATTAAGGCGCCTGAAACCGGCTCATCATTTTCATCTAAAATCCGGCCAGCGAACGTAACCTCAACGGCCGCACTGCTTACCAGTGGATCATTGTCTTCACAGGCGGTAAAAAACACTCCAAGTAGGAGTATCAGCGGAAAAAACCATTTTAAGTTTTGCATAATGTAATAGTGATGTTGTGAATTTTGTGTTGGTCACTGTTACACGCAAAAGCAGGAAAGGAGGTTGGGTGAGCGCAAATTTTTTTTTCAACAGACATCCTGCGAAAGCGGTTAAGGGGCAGAGGCTGTCTACCTACCCGCCTTCCAGCTCATCCCCGAAACTATCGTCAGGTTTCTTCGGCTTGCCGGTACTTTCATCCAGTTCGTCATTGAAAATATCAGGCGAGAATTCTTCTTCATCACCGCCGGGTGCAAGGCCGTTTTCATAGGCTGCACAATTGGTTTCTATGCCCAATTCGCCCGCAGGACGCACAAAACGCGCATTGAAATCATATCCTGAGCCGGGATCTTTTTCCAATCTACCAATAAATGACGCAAAAATGGGTCGGGCCATCCTCGATCCCTGTCCATCGCCCAAGCTTAAAAAACGGATCCAGCGGTCCTCTCCACCAACCCAGGTACCTACCACCAAACGGGGGGTGACACCCATAAACCAACCATCGGTGTAGCTATTGGTGGTGCCGGTTTTGCCGCCGGTCTGACTTTTTAGGGTATTAATGCCCGGTGCGCCTTTCACGTTGTATTGCAGCATTTCCAGCATCACCCAGGTTGCATTGGCTGCCAGGGCTGCATGCTCTTCCGGTACGGAACGGTACAATACACGACCGTTTTTGTCCTCAATCCGTTTAATCACAAACGGTACCCCGTACATGCCTTTATTGGCAAATGCGGAGTAAGCTCCGGTCATTTCAAAAGGCGTCAAATCGGCGGCGCCCAAACAAATGGATGGCGAACCGGGCGGAATCAAATACCTTCCGTTGGCCTGCCTTGCAGAGTCAATACCCAATTTTTCGCATAATCCGCGCACAGGTTCGGTGTCGCCCAATTGTTTCATCAGATAGGCGCTCACTGTATTGACAGAATTTTTAAGCCCTTCTTTCAGGTTTAATCTTGCGCCGGAATAGGATCCGGTAGAGTTTTTGGGCGTCCAATCGGCAATATGTTTGAAATTCATGAACCGCCCTGGAATGGTTACCGGGTTGTCGTACACTTCAAAACACGGACTGATGCCTTGTTGCGCAATGGCCGTTGCGTAAATAAAAGGCTTGAACGTGGATCCCACCTGACGCCGCGTCATGATGTGATCGTACTGGAAATATTTAAAGTTAACGCCACCTACCCAGGCTTTTACTTCGGAGGTGGTGGGATCAACCGCGAGCATGCCTGTTTGCAGAAACATCCGGTGGTAGCGAAGGCTGTCCATGGGCGACATCACGGTGTCTTTTTCCATACGGGTGTTATTCCAGGTAAACACCCGCATTTTCACCGGCTGACTATATTGTTTGCGCACTGCGGCATTTAGCGCCTTGTACTGTGCCTTGGCATCCGGCCATTCCTTACCAGCCATGATGCGACGATAAGCGCTCATTTGTTCGCTGGTAACAATACCGTCAAGCATCATTTTCGCAATGGCGCCTTCTTTTTTCTCTTCCGCTAACATACGCTCTATATCTGCGGCTCTCAGATCAAAATTGTGCTTGTTTTTGATCTTTTCCGCAACCGCATCCATAAATTTTGGCCATGTCTTTTCGTACCGCTCGCCTTCACGCACCAATTTCCAGAGTGATTCCTTGCGACCTTGAATTTCTTCATCTGTTGCATTTCCGGAACGGAATGTCCAGGGATCGCGGCCTTTCCACACCTGAAAAAATCGGCCCTGGAGTTTTTTCATCTGTTCCTGCATGGCCGCTTCCGCATGACGTTGATAAACAGGATCTATGGTGGTATATATCTTCAGCCCATCGCGGTATATATCGTACTTGGAACCGTCTTTCCGCCTGCATTCCGGCAATTCCAGCAGCGAATCGCGCACTACTTTTTCCAGATAATCACAGAGGTAGGGGGCTTTATCGTCGGTAAAAGTTACTTGTTTAAAATGAAGCCCCAGCGGCAAAACCTTCAAGCTATCGTACTGGGCTTCCGTCAACACCTCGTTTTTTCGCATTTGTGAAAGCACTACCCATCTACGTTTGATACTTCGATCGGGGTGGCGGTTAGGATTGTAATACGAGGGGTTTTTCAACATCCCGATCAGGGTAGCTGATTCCTGGATATTGAGTTCTTTCTGACTTTTATTGAAATATACTTCGGCAGCTGCGTGCACGCCGTAAGCGTTGTTGATAAAATTGAACTGGTTGAGATACATGGCAATGATCTCTTCCTTGGTATAAGCTCTTTCCAGTTTGACTGCCGTAATCCATTCCCTTAATTTAATGTAGATCAGCTTGGCCATTTTTTCCAATTTCCCCATATCCTTGAAATCACGGTCGGAATACAGCATTTTGGCCAGCTGTTGTGTAATGGTAGAGCCGCCACCGGCGCTGTGATCCTGCAGCAATACCGTGCGTACCACCACGCGCATCACTGCTCGCCCATCTATACCGCAATGTTCCCGGAAACGTTCATCTTCTGTACTGATCAAAGCGCTCACTAAGTGTGGACTCAATTCACTGTACGATACCGGCACCCGGTTTTCCACAAAATAACGCCCTAATACCTCATTATTATTTCCCAACACTTCACTGGCCACCGCAGAAGAGGGATCTTCCAATTCCCTGAACGATGGAATGGCCGTCAAACTAATTACCATAAAAATAAGGGTAGCCAGGGCCAAACCACCAATAAGAAAACGCCAGCCCCAACGCACCATTTTACGGTACATCGGCATACGTTTTTGTTGTAAAGCAGCCTTCAGGGAAATCAAATGCTGAGGTTCTGTCATTGGGAGTGTTTGAGTGTTTTGGTGTTTGAGTGTTTTAGTTGGCGCTCGGCTGGGTATTTCTTCGCGTCTTTGTGGCTTAGCGCCTTCGTGTAAAAGCCATCTTCATGCCCTTCTAACTTCGCGTCCTAGCGTCTTTGCGCCTTTGCGCCTTTGCGCCTTCGTGTAAGAGACATCTTCATGCCCTTCTAACTTCGCGTCTTAGTGCCTTTGCGCCTTTGTGTATAGCCATCTTCATGCCCTTCTAACTTCGCGTCTTAGCGCCTTTGCGCCTTCGTGTATAAACCATGCCCTTCGTGCTTTCCTTCCACCTTGCGCCTTCTTCACACAAAAGTATAAATCCCGAGGCAATTCCGATATTAGCCGGATGAAACTGTTGTTGTCGATTTTTTGTGGACTATGCTGGATAGCTTGTTCCAATCCGGTTCCAAAACCGTTGACCCCAGCTTTTTATTGTTGGGAAACCGTTTTTAAGCCTGATTCTGCAGCAATAAGTTTATTAGACTCTACGTCCTGCAATATCTTGTATATCAAGATTTTAGACATTGGGAAAAACGCATCCTCCGGCGCCATCGAACCCTATTCCCGATTGGAATTGCGGGATTCTGCCCTTTGGCAAAGCCGGCAGATCATTCCCTGTGTATTTATCACCAACGAAGTTTTTGATGGAATCAGTCCGGAAAAAAAGGAATGGCTCGCCGGGAAAATCGCCGCGGCAGCTAAGGATTTTGCGCCTTTCAAGGAATTTCAGGTGGATTGCGACTGGACTGCCGGGACCCGACAGGCGTATTTTTTATTTTTAAACCATTTGCGAAAACAACTGCCTCAATCCACCACTTTGAGCGCTACTATCCGGCTGCATCAGTATAAATTCCCTCAAAATACGGGAGTTCCTCCGGTGGACCGTGGGATGCTTATGTTTTACAATACCGGAGATGTAGACGAAGAATCAGAGCGAAACAGCATTTTTCACCCTGCTGAAGCTCAAAAATACCTGAATGGCGCGCCCAAAAAGTACGCTATCCCTCTTGATCTTGCCTTGCCATTATTTTCCTGGGCGCAGGTGTTTAGAGAGGGCGAACTCTGGAAAATTATTCCGGGTCCGCTGCCCCTGGCGGAAATGCGTTCTGGTGGTAAATACCTTGAACATACTACGCTGGAACCTTTCCCGGCCCAACTTTGGGAAGTGCAGGACGGCACTTTCCTCGGCGGCCATTACCTTCGCCCCGGCGACCGGCTTCGGGTATCTGCCATACCGGAAACACTCCTGTTGGAATCCGCCCGACTCGCCCGCCAACTGGATCTGGCAGATGATGCCCGGCTGGCTTTTTTTCATTTGGGTATTGCCCCGAAGGAATATTATTCTGCCCAAAAGCTTGATCAGGTATGCAAAACCGTAAGAAATTAGGCAACTTCTCGTCCACACTACTGAAACAGCCCATGTCGGGTCTTTCCAAAGTAGCCTGGACTTTCCTGGCAGGCGCCTGGCTGTTCGAACTGTTTACGCCCGCACCACATACACCCCCTTGTGTACCCCATTCCAAACCCTTCCATGGTTACACGTTTTTCGACGCGGATTTTGTAGATGCAAGTGCAGCTTATGCACCCTATTTTCTTCGTTTTGGCGATTATTATGACCGTAATTTCAACCCTGAGGTACTCCAGCAAAAAGAAAACTGCGAGGAATGGACCGAACGTTTCTGCTCCAAAGCTCGCTGGGAAGATGTAGCGGAAGTGATTTACGAATCTGATGCCTACGACCTGGCTCAATTGCATGAAGCCGCCTCCGATCCAACCCGTAAAACACCATTGCCGTATCGCCTGGAGAACAACGATTTTGCCTATGTAGTTGCCTACAATGGTTGCTCCGAGGTAACCCGATACCTCACTTTTGCCAAACGTTGCGAAGAACACGTGGTTGCAAAAGGTGATGGCTGGAGTGCCGCGCCCCGCCACGTTCAAGATATGCTGGAACTCATCCGGGAAGGGAAAGAACGATTTTATGATACTAAATCGGCATTCGTGCGCCTGCGCTATGCGTACCAGATCGTACGGTTGGCGCATTATGCGGGCGCCTATCAAATGACCGTCGACCTGTACGATGAGCTCATGCCTAAAATAGATCGCAAAAAACGAAGTGTGATCTTCTACTGGGCGCTCGGTCACCTGGCAGGCGCTATGCAAAAATTAGGCAAGTATCCGGAGGCTGCTTTCCGTTATTCGATCATTTTCCGGCATTGTGCCTCCAAACGTATTCAGGCATTCCGAAGTTTTAAAATCCGCGACGATAAAGACTGGCAAAACACCCTGAAGCTGTGCAACAGTAACGAAGAACGCAGCACCTTATACATCATGCGCGCAGGAGGTTCTCACACCTGGGCTGTGCCGGATATGGAGGCCATTTATGAGATGGATGCTGCTAACCCGCAACTGGAATTACTGCTGGTCAGCGATGTGCAGGAATTGGAAAAAGTGCTGCTCAGAACCTCGGTGACGGATCACAAAAACGGCAGGGCATTGGCAAAAATTAAAAGAGATGCCGTAGCCAAACATCTGCTGGATTTACAAAAGTTTGTACGCCGCGTTATTCGGGATGCCAAAACACCCAATCCCAAAACCTGGCGGGCCGTAGATGGCTACTTAGAATTGTTGGCAAACGACAGATATGCCGCCGCCAAAACCTGGGATCGTCTGGAGGATGAATTAGACAACAGCAAACAGGATAAAAATATTTATCAGCAACTTGAAATTTGGCGCTGCCTGTTGGACATCATGAATCTGGACACCACCGCCTCGGATACGGTGGATCGCTTGTCGTATAAAGTTCGAAGCCTGGAAGCATTTGATCAAAATCCTTATTTCGAACCATTTTTGCAAGAATGGTTATCGGCCGGATATGCCCAAAACAACCATCCTGGCAAAGCTATGATTGCGGCCTATCCGCCACATACCATTCGCTACAATCCGAGATTGGATGTATTGGAAGACCTGCTCAGGCTGAGTAATAATTTCGATCCTGTACTGCTGGAGCGCACGATGATGATCGATACAAACCCGGAGCGAATCAAAGCGTATTTTTTGGAAACCAAAGGTGTTTATTTCCTGAGCAGAGGCGAACCAGAGGCCGCAGCGGCTATGTTCAGGCAAATTAGTCCGGTGGAGCAGGCACGTATGACGCAATTTGTACCATTTGCCAACCGGTTTGGCGAAAAAATCAATCGGGAGCCTCCGCGTGAAACTGCCTTGAATCGTCTGGAAATTGTGGAACAATTGATAGATTTTGAACAACAAGGCAGGGCTGCCCATGCACTTCAGGATACTAATGAAGCTAAAATCTGGCTTCGTTTGGGCGATTTTTGGTACAATACGTCATTTTTCGGGTATGAATGGGAAGTGCGGGATTTTCATCGCGATGGAGCCAATCAGTCGCGGTTAGCCCAGGGGCCTGTTTTTCCTTTGGAAGGCGCTCCAGATGGAAACCGGGAAAATCTGGACCTGAGTTTGGCTTTACAGTATTATGAAAAGGCGTACAAAGCGGCCAGAACCCAGGAAATGAAAGCCCGGACTGCGTTTATGGCAGCTCGTGTGCAACAAAAACAATGGTTTTCACATCCAGATTGTACTTATCGACCTGGCAACCCCAACGTGCCACTGTTGCCTGCTGAATATATGAATTATTACGATCTGCTTATTACACGCCATTCCAAGACGCGTTATTTTGAAACAGTGGTAAAGGAATGCAAATGGCTGGCGGCGTATGCTCGTTGAACCCTACTTTTGCGCTTGGAACGCGGATTGGAACGCGGGGGACGCGGATGACGCGGATTTGATTAGGAACGCGGATGACGCGGATGACGCGGATTGGATTAGGAACGCGGATGACGCGGAGGACGTGGATTTGATTAGGAACGCGGATGACGCGGATGACGCGGATTGGATTAGGAACGCGGATGACGCGGATTTTTGGACTGCCTGCGGCAGTCAAGGTTAGAGAAACTTGAGATTATTTAATTTTTTAAACTCAAAATTGCCGAAGGCAATTTTCAAAATCCGCGTCATCTGCGTCATCCGCGTTCCAAAAAATCCGCGTTCTAACCCGCGTTCTAACCCGCGTTCCAACGAAATCAGTGTTTAAATACCAATGTTTTACCATGAAATACGCCATTAAAACGATTGTTTTTCTCTCCATTTCCCTCTTCACTAATCTGTTGCAGGCGCAGGGAATTGAATTTTTTCACGGCACCTGGGCAGAGGCTTTGGAGAAAGCTAAAGCGGAAGAACGCCTGATTTTTGTGGATGCCTTTGCGTCCTGGTGTGGCCCTTGCAAGCGTATGGCCGCTCAGACTTTCCCGGATCCAAAAGCTGGCGAGTTTTTTAATGCCAATTTCGTCAATTTGAAAATTGACATGGAGAAACCTGAAAACGCCGAATTTGCAGGCAAATATCCGGTGGGATCCTACCCAACCCTGATGTTTATTGACGCTACGGGCAAAATTGTGCTGAAAGATGTAGGCGCTAAAAACGTGGATCAACTGATTGAAACTGGTCGCAAGGCATTGGGGAAAAATGATAAATCAGTGGATTATGAAAAGAAATATGCCGAGGGCAACCGTGACCCTAAACTGCTGTACGATTATGTGCGTGCCCTCAACGCGGCTGGTAAGCCATCCTTGAAAATTACCAACGAATACCTCAATGCCCAGCAGGATTTGAGCTCAGAATTTAATCTCCGCTTCATCCTGGAAGGCGCCACTGAGGCCGACAGCCGGGTGTTTGATCTTTTGGTCAAATATCGGAAGGAAATTGTAGCGCTTGTTGGAGATGATGCCGTGTCGGCCCGTATGGAAAAAGCGTGTCAGCGCAGCGTTAATAAAGCCATAGAATTTAAAAGTCTGACGCTTCTGGAAGAAGCCAAAACCAAAATGAAGGCCGGTAACCCTGCCCGTGCAGCTGCTTTTGCCATTGAAGCCGATATGAACTATGCCAAAGCGGTAAAAGATCCAGCCATGTTTCTGAAAGCGGCACGTACTTATCAGAAAAACGAGGTAAAAACCAATTCCGCCAAATTGCACGACCTGGTTGTTTCATTGGTACGATCTTTCCCGGAAGATAAAAACGTTCAAAAGCAGGCGGAAAAATGGGCAAAATCGGCCGCTGAAAATGGAGGCCTTGCAGAATACTGGATGACCCTCGCCGGAGTGTATAAACTTCAGGGAAACAAAGCGCAGGCACGTAAAACTGCCGAGTCTGCCAAGCAGCAACTGACAGAAAAAGATGTGATGCTTCGGGAGAAAATAGACCACTTTATTGATACGCTTTAACGCATGGCGTCTAAAACTTTTTTTTGTATTGACGCTCATACCTGCGGCAATCCTGTACGTGTAGTGGCTGGCGGCGGCCCCAATCTCAATGGCGACAATATGAGTGAAAAGCGCCAGCATTTCCTGCGTGAATACGACTGGATTCGCCATGCATTGATGTTTGAACCGCGAGGCCATGATATGATGAGTGGCAGCATCCTGTATCCGCCACACGATCCGGCCAATGATGTTGCAGTGTTGTTCATCGAAACCAGCGGCTGTTTACCGATGTGCGGTCATGGCACAATTGGTACTGTTACCATTGCCATTGAACAGGGACTGGTTATCCCCAAAACACCCGGCAAGCTGCGCTTAGAAACGCCCGCCGGATTGGTGGAGGTGGTGTATCATCAGGAAGGCAAAAAAGTAAAATGGGTCCGGTTAACCAATGTGCCGGCTTACCTGGCCGCTGAAAATATTGCAGTAGAATGTCCGGAACTGGGAACACTCCATGTAGATGTAGCCTATGGAGGCAACTTTTACGCCATAGTGGATGTACAGAAAAACTTTCCTGGACTGGAACATTTTCGGGCTGAGCAGCTCATTGGATGGGCTCGGGAAATGCGCAAACGAATCAATGACACACACACTTTTGTTCATCCTGAAAATCCTACTATAAACGGCCTTAGCCATATCCTCTGGACTGGCAAAACCCTCGACCCCGCATCCACGGCAAGAAATGCCGTGTTTTACGGCGATAAAGCCATTGATCGTTCTCCATGCGGTACAGGAACCAGTGCTCGGATGGCGCAATGGTATACCAAAGGATTGCTGAACCCCGGAGAGGAGTTTGTACATGAAAGCATCATAGGCTCAAAATTCATCGGCCGGATTGAAGCAGAAACCAGTGTGGCTGGTCATAAAGCCATGCGACCCAGTATTCAAGGCTGGGCGGTGGTTTATGGGTATAACACCATCATCGTGGATCCTGAGGAAGATCCTTATGCGCACGGTTTCCAGGTCATTTAAAAGACACAAAGGGAACAGCGAAGGCGCTAAACACAAAGGCACAAAGGCACAAAGCCGCGAAGGAAACATGAGCCATCCGAATTTTTCAGGTTTGCTCCTGTTCATAGGATCTGACCTTGCAAGAGGTCCAACTGACTCCACGAGGTTAGACCTCTGCCGAGGTCTACTGAACAAGCCCAAAAACAAAAGATGAGCCACCCCAAAAAATTCGGGATGACTCATCTTTTCTATAAAACAACTTAGTGCTCTTAGCGTACTTCGCGGTGAACCACACTATTCATACGCCGCAAGTCCTGTTACATCCTGACCTGTTATCAGCAAGTGGATGTCGTGCGTGCCTTCGTAGGTGAGTACTGTTTCGAGGTTCATCATATGGCGCATTACCGGATATTCATTGGTGATACCCATGCCGCCGTGGATCTGCCGCGCTTCGCGGGCCACTTCCAGCGCCATGTGCACATTGTTGCGCTTAGCCATAGACACCTGGGCAGGTGTGTGGCGACCTTCATTGGCGAGGGTGCCGAGACGCCAGGTAAGTAGTTGGGCTTTAGTGATCTCGGTGATCATTTCAGCCAGTTTTTTCTGTGTGAGCTGGAAACCGCCGATGGGTTTACCGAACTGAATACGCTCTTTGGAATAGCGCAGTGCAGAATCGTAGCAATCTAATGCTGCACCGATAGCGCCCCAGGCAATGCCGTAACGCGCTTTGGTGAGGCAGGAGAGTGGTCCTTTCAGGCCCTGCACATTTGGCAGTACGTTTTTCTTCGGCACACGCACGTCTTCAAACACCAGTTCGCCGGTGATGCTGGCGCGGAGGCTCCATTTGCCGTGAATTTCAGGCGCGGAGAAACCTTTCATGCCTTTTTCCACAATCATACCGATGATGCGACCTTCTTCGTTTTTAGCCCATACTACGGCAATATCGGCCACCGGAGAGTTGGTGATCCACATTTTGGAGCCGTTGAGGATGTATGAATCGCCGTCGTCTTTTACGTTGGTGAGCATTCCGCCCGGATTGGAGCCTGCATCAGGTTCGGTCAGGCCGAAGCAACCTATGAATTCGCCTTTGGCCAATTTGGGCAGGTAGTGACGGCGCTGTTCCTCAGAACCGAAGCGGTAGATAGGGTACATCACCAGGGAGCCCTGCACAGAAGCCATGGAGCGAATGCCGGAGTCGCCGCGCTCCAGTTCCTGCATGATAACACCGTATGCAATTTCGTCCATGCCACCGCAGCCGTATTCAGCCGGCAGGGAAGGACCGAAAGCGCCGATTTCAGCGAGGCCTTTGAACAGGTGGGTAGGACATTCTGCGCGGTTGGCATAGTCTTCAATAATCGGGCTTACCTCCGATTTTACCCATTGACGCACGGCATCGCGGGCAAGGAGGTGTTCGGCGCTGAGCAGATCGTCAACGTTATAGTAGTCGTGATGTTGGTATCGGTCTTCGCGAGCGGTGCTTGGCTTATTCATGGATATAAAGTTAGGTAAAAATTCGGGGGCAAAAATAAGCAAAGTTGTGCGGCAAAAACGAATCAATGCAGCAAGTTGCGCAATTTTGACAGAATATAATTTCTGAAAGCGCCCCAACAGATAACGAAAAGCAAAGATGATTTGTTTACCACTCCCAGCCTTCCATGCCTTCGAGAGCATCTGGTTTGATGGTTTGCTTGGTTTCTGCGCGTTGCTTCTGGCGCTCCAATACCAGGCGGGCCAGTCCTACGTGCGCAGGCTCAGGCGCATCCGGGCGCATGACAGGGCGTATTTTTTCTTCCAGAACATCCAGGCGGTACAGCAAACTCATCAGGTAATCCGGGCGACGTTCCAGCATTTCCTCAATCCGGTTGGAGAGAACGGCCAACAGCTCCGCCTCATCGGCTTGTGCCGAAACATTTTCCAGTTCGAAAGGGATGGTGATGAGGTTGGAGGGAAGCATAGATTTTTTTACTCACCGCAAAGTACGCAAAGTGCGCTAAGTAAGTTTTTTTACTCACCGCAAAGTACGCTAAGTGCGCGAAAAAACTTAGCGCTCTTTGCGTACTTCGCGGTGAAATATCAATTCCCCGCAGCCAGCAAATACAACACAGCCATACGCACAGCTACACCGTTTTCTACCTGCTGTAGGATGATGTTGTGCGGTCCATCGGCTACGTCGGAGGAAAGTTCTACGCCGCGGTTGATGGGGCCGGGGTGCATGATCACAATTTCTTTATCGAGCTCATCCAGCATTTGCCGGGTGATGCCAAAATACTGGTGATACTCCCTCAAACTGGGGAAATATTTGATGTCCTGACGCTCTAACTGGATACGCAGCACGTTGGCTACATCGCACCAGCGCAGGGTATCGCGCACATCGTGACTAATTTCTACCCCCAGTGCACCGTAATGTTTGGGAATGAGTGTGGGCGGACCACAAACCCGCACTTTGGCGCCAAGTTTTTGCAAACAAAACACATTACTCAGCGCTACCCGACTGTGCAGAATATCCCCGATGATGGCAATTTTTTTGCCTGCCAGGTCGCCGCCCAGTTTTTCCCGGATGGAAAAGGCATCGAGCAGCGCCTGAGTGGGGTGCTCGTGGGTGCCGTCGCCGGCATTCACGATATTAGCCGGAATACGGGTGGAAAGATACACGCAGGCGCCCGGGGCCGGGTGGCGCATCACTACCATATCCACCTTCATGGCCAGGATGTTGTTCACGGTATCCAGCAAGGTTTCGCCTTTGCTTACACTGGAAGAGCTGGCCGCAAAATTGACCGTATCGGCACTCAGGCGGCGTTCAGCCAACTCAAAGGAAACACGGGTGCGGGTGCTGCTTTCAAAAAACAGATTGGCTACCGTGATATCGCGCAGGGAAGGGACTTTTTTAATCGGACGGTTGATGACCTCTTTGAAATTATCGGCCGTTTCGAAGATGAGCTGAATATCATCTGCGGTGATATTTTTTATACCGATCAGGTGGCGTGTGGAAAGTCCTTTCATTGTTTTACGGTGGACGGTAGACGGTGGACGGTGGACGGTGGACGGTGGACGGTGGACGGTGGCGTTGCTCTTGGAATTAGTTCCTTGCCTAAAATCAAGTACAAATCCCAAGAGCAACGCCACCGTCCACCGTCCACCGTAAGCCGTCAACCGTCAACCGTCAAGGTTTTTTATCAAACAACAAAATTTCATCTTCGCCGTGTGTTTCCTGCCAGCGCACTTTTACATACGCTTCGTCGAGGGCATCTACGGTGATGCCGTAATAATCCGGCTGCACGGGCAGGTGGCGGTTAAAACGGCGATCTACCAGTACCAGCAGTTCTACAGATGCCGGGCGACCGTAATGTTGCAGGGCTGCGAGGGCTGCGGTGATGCTGCGCCCGGTGTAAAGCACATCATCTACGAGCAGCACTTTTTTATCGGCTACAATGAAATCAATTTCGTTGGGATGCGGCGCTAAGGGGCCGCTGGGCATTCTGAAATCGTCGCGGTAAAAAGTAATATCAAGCTTGCCGTATTCAATTTTCTTGCCGGTAAGGGCTTCCAGGCGTTGGTGAATCCGGTTAGCCAGCAAGGTGCCGCGAGGCTGAATGCTGATCATACAGGCATTAGAAAAATCGCCCCAGTCTTCAAGCAACTGATGACACAGGCGCTCAATGGTAAGCGCAAATTTTGGGCGATCGAGGAGCGTTTTTCCGACTGACATAAACTGAGGGCAAAGGTAGGAAAGTTTGGGGTATTAAAGTGGGGACATTTTGGGGACATTTAGGAGTCATTTTAGGGTCATTTGGGTCATTTTACCAACGTGAATTGTCATCCCGCGCAGCGGGACCTACACAAGCCAAGTTATCTGCAATTCCCTTGACCAGGAGGTTATCTCGCAATCCCGGCTTGTGTAGGTCCCGCTGCGCGGGATGACAATTCACGTTCGTATTAATATTTCCACTTTTTTTCTTGGCCAAACATTCACCATCCCAAACCCAACGTGAGTTGTCATCCCGCGCAGCGGGATCTACACAAGCCAAGTCACCTACAATTCCCTTGACCAGGAGGTTATCTCGCAATCCCGGCTTGTGTAGATCCCGCTGCGCGGGATGACAATTCACGTTGATATTAATATTTCCACTTTTTTCTTGGCCAAACATTCACCATCCCAAACCCAACGTGAGTTGTCATCCCGCGCAGCAGGACCTACACAAGCCAAGTTACCTACAATTCCCTTGACCAGGAAGTTATCTCGCAATCCCGGCTTGTGTAGGTCCCGCTGCGCGGGATGACAATTCACATTGGTATTAATATTTCCACTTTTTTTCTTGGCCAAACATTCACCATCCCAAACCCTACCTGAGTTGTCATCCCGCGCAGCGGGACATACACAAGCCAAGTTACCTACAATTCCCTTGACCAGGAGGTTATCTCGCAATCCCGGCTTGTGTAGGTCCCGCTGCGCGGGATGACAATTCACGTTCGTATTAATATTTCCACTTTTTTTCTTGGCCAAACATTCACCATCCCAAACCCTACCTAAGTTGTCATCCCGCGCAGCGGGACCTACACAAGCCAAGTTATCTGCAATTCCCTTGACCAGGAAGTTATCTCGTAATCCCGGCTTGTGTAGGTCCCGCTGCGCGGGATGACAATTCACGTTCGTATTAATATTTCCACTTTTTTCTTGGCCAAACATTCACCATCCCAAACCCTACTTGAGTTGTCATCCCGCGCAGCGGGACCTACACAAGCCAAGTTATCTGCAATTCCCTTGACCAGGAGGTTATCTCGCAATCCCGGCTTGTGTAGGTCCCGCTGCGCGGGATGACAATTCAGGTTGATAAAATGACCCCAAATGACCCCTTACTCACCAACCACCAACTTCTCCCCCCAAGCCCTTCCTTGCTGATCGGTGATGCGTATGCCATAAATGCCGGCTGGCAAGTTGTGTAAGGGCAGCTGATAAGGCTGTGTCAATCCTGTTTCCCAATGGTGTAGTATTCGGCCCGCCACATCTATCAGGGTTATGGAAACCGGCTCTAAATGTTGATCCCAGGTCAGGGTAGCCGCTGTACGCGCCGGATTGGGTTGTATACTGATGGAGGAAGTGCCACCGGGATCAGTGGTGGAAACCACTTCTGTACATATCACATGATTGGGTGCTGAGGCACAGGGAGCCAGTTCCTGAGGGGCCAGGGCACGGTTGAAAAGTTTGATAAACTCTATTTTTCCATTGTAATAAACCGGCAAAGTGGGCTGATAAATGTCGTTCCGACCAATCAGTATAGGTTGCCCGTTGCAATGCCAGGGCACGGCAATCTGATGCGCTATCTGATCCTGCAAATGACCGTTCACGTACAAATAGCTGGAGTCTTTGCCGTGGTCATACACAGCCGCTACTGCATACCATTCGTCAGATTGAAAACAGGCTGATTCCAGTCGCTCCAGGGGAGTGAAAAACGTACTGTTGTCGTGCCCGTACGTGAAAGTGAAATAAAATACACCATCGTTCGGCACCTGACCATCAAACAACCCCGTATCGTTCACCTCCAAACGCACCACACCCCGCTCGGCCGGAGCATCTCCATCGCTGAGGTCCTTATCGTCGGCAATCAGCAGGGGGCCATACATCCATGTTCGCGGATGCACCATCATCAGGATGGAAAATGATTGATCGTGCCGGAATTGCAAGCGCTCTGCATCTTCCAACTGAAGCGCAGCATTAAATACGGGAATAAAATTCAGCGCCCCGTTTACCTGATTACCCGATCCGGTGCCGCCGCCTACATTGTTATTCAATATCTGGTGCTGATACCCACTCTGGTCCATCCATTGCCCCTCCGATGAAATAGAAAACACAAGATGCGGATCAGGTTCTGCACCCGGCAAACAGGCAGCATTATCCCCGCAGGCAGCCTGGCATTGATGCGTCTGATTGTATTGGGATTTAAACCAGTTCAGGTTATACCGTTGCACAACCTCCACCCAATTGGTATCCGAATATTCTTCCAGCCGCCTGCCATGATAATGGTTGATCCAGCCATTCACCTGAGGGCAAGCCATGCGCATAAAAGAATCCGTTTCGGCAAAAGACGCCAGCATGGCAATTTCCGAAACTACAAAGGGTTTATCATCCTGATTGATATCAACCAAATGGACCAGATCATCCAGGCGCATACTGCAAAAGCCGGGCGGATCGGTATTCGGGGAGGGATACGTGTGCGTACTGATGAAATCCAGTTCAGCACTCAGCAGCTTTACGGGCCCGCAGGCTATGAACCCGGTGGTGATGGGCGTAACCGCATCCTTAGCCCTGATGGCCTGCACCATTTGTGCCGACCATTGATGCACTATCTGATCAAAAGTTCTGCCATTGGGTGTGCGGGTCAGGTTTTGCACAAACTGATAACCGCCAAACGGGGCGCCGGGTAGCCAGGTTGATGAATCGGTTACCACGGGTTCGTTCATCAGATCGTACCCGAAAACAGCCCCTGAGCCACCTACTGTTTCCGCCACTTTACCCCAGAAAAGTGCCTGCGTTGCCCACCGGCCCGTTTCATCCAGGTTGTTATACCAGGCCGGCTGATCAGCAGCGCGATAGGCCGAAAGTCCGGTGATTAGCAGGTAAAGCTGCTCTTCTTCCGCCATTTGCACCAGTTCGGCCAGCCGGTTGAAAGCCGTTTGATCCGGTGTTTGCGCATCAGTCATGAACCGGTTGTACTGCAAATGAATGCGCACAGTATTGGCCTGGTAACCACGCATTTCCCGGAAATTCTCCCGATGCCGGTTCCAGCCCTCGCTCGTCAGCCAATCATCTTCCAGCAGCGCCGGATCGCCCAGATAATTATAGCCAAACGGCGTGAAACAATCGCCGGTTTCGTCACGGAACACCCCGTCCTGAATCAGAATTTTGGGTAATTGGGCCGGGAGTTGGGCGGCAAAAAGGAGAAGAAAGAAGAGGCATAGGTTTTTCATAGATACCCAAATGAATCGGAAAGATACGTTTTTGGATAGAATTAGGGGCATTTTGGCATTAAAAAGCGTTTTGTCTGGATAGGCAGGGCAAGGCCTGAACTGGAAACAACTATAGCCCAAAACACAACCTTACTTCCAATAAACAACTGATTCCATCGAGTTAACAGCCAGGCAAAATGGAATGGTGCAACCTTCGCGCACTGTTGTAAGTCATTGAAAATCCTACTTTCTTCTGCATGAACAAATGGCTCTTTCTGTGCGCACTACTATTATGCGCCCAAACCTCCCTATTCGCCCAAATCTCCGTCAACGGACTCATTACCGACGAAAACAATCAGCCCCTCGGCTATGTATCGGTTGCCCTTTTAAACGCCGCTGATTCCAGCCTGGCAAAAGGCGCACTCACCGATGCTCAGGGCAAATACCGGATCGAACAGATAGTGCCCGGCAAATACCGCATTCAGTCCACTATGGTTGGCTACACTGAACAAACAACCGAAGTGTTTGAAGTACTGCCGGAAAGCAAAAATGTAACGGCCGATCTTTCCCTTAAACCGGCCAACAATATCCTCAACGAAGCTGTGGTGGTTGCCAAACGACCACTTTTAGAACAAAAGGCCGACCGCCTCGTGATGAACGTGAGCGACAGCCCTGTGGCCAGTGGCGGTTCTGCGCTTGAAATCCTGCAAAAAATGCCCGGCGTAATTGTAGTGCAGGATCGGGTTACCCTGGCCGGCAATTCCAGTGTGCAAATCTGGATCGATGGCAAACCCTCCCAGTATGCCGACATGAACGCAGTGCTGCGCGATCTTCCCGGCGACCAGATTGATCGCATCGAGCTCATCACCCAGCCTGGCGCCCAGTTCGATGCAGCAGGCGGATCTATCATTAACATCATCCTGAAGCGTAATGCCAACCTCGGCTTCAACGGAAACGTGGCCTTAACAACAGGTGGCAGCCGCTACGACCTAGCCTATGCAGGTACCGACGATCAGACGTTTTATCGCCTGAACCCGTCCGTTTCCATGAATTATCGCAAAAACAAGTGGAACATTTTCGGATCGTACAGCTACCAAACGCGGACATCCTTCAATGTTATTCAGGTAAAACGCTATATCGGGCAGGAACTTTACGACCAAACCAATTACACACCTTCCGAATTTAATGTGCACAATTACCGACTGGGCGCCGATTTTTTTGCCACACCCAAAACCACCATCGGTGTATTGTTCCGGGGTTTTCAGCGCAGTGGCGAGAATCGCTCCAGCAACGTAACCCAGGTGTTCGACGCCATCAATAACCAGTTCAAAGGATCATTTACCACCCAGAACAACTCGGATTCCGATCGCGCTCATGCCATGGGCAACCTAAACCTGCGCCACGAATTCAACGCCAAAACCGGCCACGTACTCAATGCCGACATGGATTACAGCCAATACATGGTGCAAAATGTGAGTCGCCTGAATATTTTCCAAAACGACGGCAACTCGCCGGAATCGCGCTCAGAGCAAAGGCTGGATCAGCCTATTGATATCCTGGCCGGAAAGCTGGATTATTCCCTTCCGTTCGACTCCACTTTCAAGGCTGACCTGGGCGCCAAAACGAGTTTTGCCACCATAGATAACGACCTGCAATTCCTGCGCGGAACAACAATAGACCCTGCCCAGTCGAACGATTTTTTATACAGGGAAAACATCAACGCCGGCTACCTCAACCTGTCTAAAAAACTGCCCAAATTCGATCTGAATGCCGGCTTGCGGGCGGAACAAACCATTGTAAGTGGCGAAACAGAAGGGGTGGAGGTGTTAGACCGGAATTACCTGCAATGGTTTCCCAGTGCCAGTGCTTTGTATAAAATAGACAAACATTTCGGGTTACAATCTTCCTATAGTCGCCGCGTTAATCGGCCAAGTTTCCAGCAGCAAAATCCCTTCGCTTTTTTTATCGATTCACTCACTTTCCAGCAGGGAAATCCTACCCTTTTGCCTGAAATTACGAATAACGGTCAACTGGCGCTCACTTACGACAACCAGCCCTTCATCCGGATTTCCTATGCCAAAACCGATGATGTCATTTTTGAAAACGCGCCAAGGGTAGAAGGCACCAAAACCTTTTCTACATCAGCCAACCTCGCTGAATACGAACGCTGGGCCTTTGAACTCAACTTCCCAATCAAGTATAAAAAGCTGATAGATGGTTACGGGGGAAATCAGTTCATACTCAACTCCTATGATGCGGCATATTTGGGCAGCACATTCCAAAAAAGCAAATGGAACTGGCTGGCCTACTGGCAGGTCAATGTGAATCTGCCGGCTGATTTCAAAGTGGAATTCGGGGGGTGGTACATGACCAAATTCCTGGAAGAGTTTTTTGATATCGGGGCCATGGGCGGCGTGAACCTGGGTGTTTCCAAAACTTTTTGGGACAAACGCGGCCGACTCTCACTTTCCCTCAACGACCTGTTTTACACCCAGTACTCCGATGTTTATGTGAACTACGAAAACATAGTACTCAATTTTCTCCAGCGCAACGACACCCGTAATGCACGTCTGACCTTTAGTTATCGTTTCGGCAACACCGAACTAAAGGCAGCCCGCCGCCGCGATACCGGCTCCGAAACCGAGACGTCAAGGGTCAAAGTGGAATAGAAGGCACGAGGTAAAATGCACGAAGGCACGAAGGCACGAAGACGCTAAGGCGCTAAGCATATTTAGTGCGCCTTGCGCACTAAATATGCTTAGCTTTTAAAGTTTGGCGCAGCCAAACATCATCCTTAGCGTCTTCGTGTCTTTGCGCCTTCGTGTCTTTGCGCCTTCGTGTCTTCGTGCCTTAGCGCCTTCGCGCCTTTGCGTCTTCGTGTATTTCTTCATACCTTCAAAATAAAAGAGGGCCACCCACTGTTGCGGACGGCCCTTTGTTATTTTTTGAAGGACTTTGGTACAATTTTAATTCAACTTATCCATATCCCGGATGAGAATGGTATTGCGGTTGAAATGGATTAAATTGGACTTTTTGAGTTCATTCAGGATGGCAGTTACGGTTTGGCGGCTGGCGCCAACCAAATTAGCAATGTCTTGCTGAGTAAGACCGTGTTTTACCAGGGTTTCGTAACCTACCTGACGTCCGCGTTCGCCTGCGCTTTCTTTGAGGAACTCCACAATACGGGTGCGAACATCTTTCAAAATCAAGGATTCCCAATGGCGCTCAGCCCGACGGAGCCTATCGCCCATGTAGAGCATAACAGCCTGGGAAAGACCAAAGTTTTGCTGCATCAGGTATCGGAAATCTTCTACCCGAATGGCGAAATAGTCCACATCACGGCTCATGGCAGAAGCAAATTCTACCCGGGATTGCTCGCCAGCCAAACCGAGTTCGCCGAAAACCGTAAAAGGATGCTGGATGTTTTTGATGATCTCCCGGCCATCATGCGAATAAATACCGATTTTAACGGCGCCGGATGCCAGCAGACAAACATAGTCGCTGGGCTGATCCGCCAGGTAAATGAAGGAATGACGGGGTGCCGTTCGGCGCTCGGCCATGAGTGCAAGACGTTGCAACTCTGCCTCCGAAAGCGTCGACAACAGCGGAAACTGCTGAAAAACAGCGTGTAAGGGTTGTCCGTTCATGTGCGATTGTTTTGGTTGGTATTAGAACTTGCGGGAGGCAGCTATTTTTTAGCCAAAATTGTGCCAACCCCGCGTTCAACCTGTTTTTTAACCCTTTCTGTGTAGATCTAAATTCTTTATTTGGGCAAACGCTGTGCTTCGCAGTATCTTTCACCCGCCCTCACCCACTTCAAACCCCTCAAACCCCTCAAACTCTTTAAACCCCTCAAACCTTTCAAACCTCTCAAACTCTTCAAACCCTTCCATGGTCCAACCATTCTCTCTGCTTACCGACTTTGATATATCTCTGTTTCAAACTGGCAAGCATTTCCGACTGTATGAAAAAATGGGAAGCCAGATCGTGGAACACGAGGGCCAGCAAGGTGTCTGCTTCTCCGTTTGGGCGCCAAACGCCAAACGTGTGAGCGTGGTAGGCGATTTCAATCGCTGGGATCCCGACACCCACGTGCTGCTGCCACGCTGGGATTCTTCCGGTATTTGGGAAGGATTTATCCCCGGATTAGGCAAAGGCACTGTGTATAAATACCGCATCCAAACCCATCTGGGCGTTGATCTGGATAAAGGCGACCCCTACGCACGCACCTGGGAAACACCCCCGCGCACAGCTTCCGTAGTGTGGGATTTTGACCATAGCTGGAAGGATGAAAAATGGCTTAAAAACCGTCGAGCCAAAGCCGGAAAATCTCAGCCCTGGTCGGTGTATGAAATTCACCCGGGGTCCTGGAAAAAAATAGCTGAAGACGGTAACCGTTCCCTAAGCTGGCGCGAATTAGCCACCGATCTGGTGCCTTATGTGAAAGAAATGGGCTTCACACACGTGGAACTCATGCCCGTGATGGAACACCCCTACTTCCCATCCTGGGGATATCAGATTACCGGCTATTTTGCACCTACCAGCAGAGCCGGCTCGCCGGAAGACCTCATGTTCCTCATTGATGCCTTTCACCAGGAAGGTATCGGGGTTATACTCGACTGGGTTCCTTCGCATTTTCCGGGCGACATCCACGGCCTCTATTTTTTTGATGGCACGCACTTGTTTGAATACGCCGATATGCGCCGGGGTTTTCATCCAGACTGGAACAGTTATGTGTTTGATTATGGTCGGAACGAAGTGCGTAGTTTCCTGATTTCCAATGCCTTGTTCTGGCTTGACAAATACCATATTGATGGTCTGCGGGTAGATGCCGTAGCCAGTATGTTGTACCACGATTATTCCCGCAAAGAAGGCGAATGGATCCCGAATATCCACGGTGGCCGGGAAAATCTGGAGGCCATTTCTTTCCTGAAGGATTTCAATGATGCAGCGTATAAGGAGTATCCCGGTATCGAAACGATTGCAGAGGAAAGCACGGCATTCCCGGGCGTTACCAAACCTACTTTCGACGGTGGTCTCGGTTTTGGCCAGAAATGGATGATGGGCTGGATGCACGATACCCTGAATTACTTCAAACGTCCGGCCATTTTCCGGCGCTGGCACCAGAATGAAATCACCTTCTCCATGGTATATGCTTTCTCCGAACGCTTTATGCTACCGCTGAGTCATGATGAGGTGGTGCACATGAAGGCCAGTTTGTTGTATAAAATGCCTGGAGATGAAGCCCAGAAATTTGCCAACCTCCGGGCACTGTTTGGTCATCAGTGGACGCACCCGGGCAATCAAATCCTGTTCATGGGAGGTGAAATTGGCCAAAGTACCGAATGGAGTCACGATCTCGGCGTACCCTGGCAACTCCTGAAATACGATTACCACAAGGGGGTACAAAACTGGGTCAAGGCACTCAATAAATGTTATACAGAACACCCGGCTTTTTGGCGCCATGCATTCCATCCGGAAGGCTATGAGTGGATATCCGGCGGTGATACCGAAAACTCGGTACTGGTGTTCCTGCGCAAAGGCGACCCCGGGGAACCCATACTGCTCGTGGTTTGCCATTTCAACATCAATTATATGCCGGTGTACACCGTTGGTGTGCCTCACGGCGGCGTCTGGAAAGAAATACTCAACAGCGATGCCGAATCTTTTGGCGGCTCAGGTATCCTCAACGGCGATCTCAAAGCGGAGAAAAAACCGGAACATGGTAAGGACTATTCCGTAACCTTTAAATTGCCGCCCCTCAGTGTGATGGTGTTTGAAGGAGAGGTGCAAAAAGGGAAAGGCAAAAAACAGGAAACTAAAACCACCCTGAAGGCTACGAAAAAAACACCTGAAGCGGCCTCCGGGAGAAAACCTAAAAAGTAAGTTTCTTCACCGAATATTCCGGAACTTTGCCCCGACTGAACCATTTTACCAAAAATGCTGTTTAGTCCCCTCACCCCAGCATTTATGAGTAAGCACGGAAAAGCATTGGTCGCCATGTCGGGCGGAATAGATAGTACCATTACCGCAGTTCTCCTGCACGAGGAGGGTTGGGAAGTAGTAGGTGTAACGATGAAAACATGGGACTATGCCACCAGCGGCGGATCCAAAAAAGAAACCGGTTGTTGCTCGCTCGACAGTATTAACGATGCGCGTCAGGTAGCGGTCAAGCTGGGCTTTCACCATTTTATCGTGGATATTCGGGAGGAATTCGGCGATTATGTGATTGATAATTTTGTGGATGAATACATGGCCGGCCGCACGCCAAATCCTTGCGTGTTGTGCAATACCCACATCAAATGGAATTCCCTCCTGCGCCGTGCTGATATGCTGGACTGCGAATTCATCGCTACCGGTCACTATGGGATTATCAACGAACTGGATGGCCGGAAATACATCACAAGAGCTAAAGATCAGCAAAAAGACCAAAGCTATGTATTGTGGGGACTTAGTCAGGAGTGTCTGCGCCGCACCCGAATGCCGCTGGGCATCTATACCAAACCGGAAGTCCGGCAGATGGCGGCAGAGCGAGGTTGGGATGATTTGAGTAAAAAAGCCGAGAGCTACGAAATATGTTTCGTGCCTGATAATGATTACCGGGGATTTCTGCGCAGGCGCATTGAAGGCCTGGACGAACAAGTCGCCGGTGGACTATTTGTAGATTCCAGTGGAAAAATATTGGGTAAACACGAAGGTTATCCTTTTTATACCATCGGCCAGCGCAAAGGCTTGGGTATTGCCCTGGGCGAACCCATGTTTGTAACGGAAATTCGTCCTGAAACCAATACGGTAGTGCTGGGCAGGGAGGAAGAACTCATCCGCAATTCCATGATGGTGGGCAAAGTAAACCTCATGAAATACG
>JAEUUS010000669.1 GCA_016787545.1 Saprospiraceae bacterium | reverse complement strand
GCAGGCGTTTATTCCAACCCGGAACGCAAAAACTGGAATTGAATGATTCTCTGGCGATGCGCAGCGTGCTGCCATTCATCCCCATCAATGGTGGTCAGCCGATTCCAAAAGATGCGGCCCAACTCTTCTTTGTGCGGGGTGAAAACGACCTGAATATCAGCATAAAAGCAAGCTTATCAGGCTATAAAATTCAATTATTTTCCGAATATACATCCATCACGGTAGCATCGAACGAGCCAGGTATAGTGGAAGAAATTCAGGTACGGGAATGGCATACACCCAATCCGATAGTAGAAGTAAAATCCAATAAAGGTCAATCCAACAGCGTGGTGAAAATACAATCACTTCTTGATTCCAAACAAAATTTGAGATAGTCCGGCGAACATTTTTCAGACTTACAAAACCTTTATCTCCCATGAAATCATCCACTTTCATGCTATTCCTTTTTGCTGCCAGTCAGGTTTTTTTTATCAAGTCTGCAAACTGTCAGGATACCAATTTTGTGCGGATCAACACATGGCATTTCGAAAATTTCAGCGACTCACTTCCATCATGGGATGTATTTCGCGAAACATATATTGGCGTAGCCCCAACGTATGCATCTGCTTCCATCTTTGACCAGATTCTTTATGACAATGTTCATGCTAAAATGATCAATACAGGGCATTGTTTTGGAATGAATATTGGGGCGCTTCAATTAATTCGGTATGGTGGATACAGCGGGTTCTGTGCCCCAGCAAGTCAATACCCCCGCAAATATTCCGCTAACGAATATAAAGAACCTGCTGATTCGCGCCTGCAACGCGCCATTCAGATATTGCAAGGCCATATACTCAACTACCGGGTTATCACTTATATGCTGGATTTGATTGCAGCAAATAATAGTCGTAATGGAAATTTTGCCTATGATCAGTACAAGTATTTCTCAGCCAAAAAAGAATACTGCACCATTGGCATAACAGAAAGCTTTACCAATGTAGGAGCCTCCCATGCTTTGCTCCCATATCACTTCACCGAAGACGGCGCCGGTAATAGAAAGATATATGTTTATGATGTGAACCGGCCATTTAACAAGCCAGGGCCAGGCGATGAAGGTCACGATTGGTATATTGACAAGAACAATTTTATAGAAATAAAAAGTGATGGAACCTGGAGTTTCGATATGGCTGATAATTGTACTTGTCCCTGGTCGGGAAGTCCGTCCAGCGATCCTGCAGCAGCGACGGGGTCGGGCCATATTTTTTTAATGCCATTCTCTATAGTAGGTAGAAAAGACCGCCTCCCACAATCCATTTTCGCCGACGCCGCAGAAGCCATCGGGAAAATATTCGTGTTGAGCCAAGGGACTGAGATAGAGCAGCTTTCTTCGCCTGATGGAAGGCATTATTTCCAGCCAGGAAAGAAGACATTGGAATTGGGTGACTCCGTGGCAATGCGCAGTGTGTTGTCGTTCATTTCCAACAATAGCCGGCCGTTCATCGGGGAGGATGCCGCCCAACTCTACTTCATCCGCGGTGAAAACGACCTGAATGTAAGCGTAAAAGCTGGCGCCACAGGCTACAAAATTCAGCTATTCTCCGACTATAGATCCATCACAGTGGAATCAAAAGAATCTGGTATTGTGGAAGAAATTCAGGTGCGGGATTGGCACACGCCAAATCCGGTAGTGAAGGTGATGTGCAATAATGATAAATCTAACAGCGTGGTGGAAATTCAGGCGCTTCACGATTTCACTGTTGGAAGCCTGAAATAGGTCCAGGAAAGGAGCTTGACACATCACCTCCAAAACTGCTCGATCTTCGGCATGTCTTCCAAAAGCGACCGGGTTTGCTGATACCCCTTATCAATCACCTCTCTCCATTTCGACCAGTCGAGCAGTCCGTAGCCGCGCAAATCCATTTCTATGTACAACGACACCTGTTTTTTGGACACTTCCTGCCGTTGTACGCTATTCAAGGTCAGCGAATTCATCAGCAATGCCGGCATTTTGGGCAGGCGATACCGATGTTTTTTGGTGAATATGTTTAAAAATATTTCCCAGGCAGATGGCACGGTCTTGATATCCACCGAACGCGGCGATTGAGCCGACAAGGCAATGGCAATGACATGGCGAACGGGTTTTTCATACATGGCCTCAATGGGCAGGTTGTCCAACACACCGCCGTCTACATGCAAATGTCGGTCGATGATTACCGGCGGGAATACCCCGGGTATGGCAATACTGGCTTCTACTTTTTGCCTTGCCAGGCCGGTATTGTGCACTTTTATGGCCGCCGCCGAATAGTCTGTTGATACGCAATACGTATTCACCCAGAAATCTTCCAGGTGTACATCGTTGAGCATGTTTTTCAGGTATTTCCGCATGTTTTTGCCCTTCATCAGGGATAAAAACGGGAAATGATAATCGCTGGAGGTCACCTTGCAGTCAACGCCGTGCTGACAGAAATCGCGCACCTTTGGAAAGTCAAAATCAGTCACCGTAAGGCCCATACCATACAGGGCTCCGGCGCTGGTGCCGCCTACAAAATCAAACTCCAAACCAGCTTCCATCATAGCCTTGGCTGCGCCAACGTGTGCAGCGCCTTTGGCGCCGCCGCCGCCCAGCACCAGACCAACCGCCTGATGCGTGATGATGCGGCAAAAACGCCGGATGTCGCGGTCGTTGTGTTTGCGTACGTGCAGATGTAAATTAACGGGGCGTTCTTCAAGCCAGCGCTGCGTTTGGGTTGGGGCATCGCCGTTCTCGGGATGCAACAGCAGCAGATAGATTTTCTTATTGAGTATATTTTCGTTGTAAATTTTCAACTTTTGCTCAATGGCATACAAACTGCTGGGAGCGTAAAACTCGGTTGCTATCACCACCAGATCGCAATAAGTAAGGCACTGATTGGCCCATTCAGGGTTGTCTTCATCACAAACGAGGATATTCAGGCCTTCGCTGTTTTCCATTTCCTCAAAAATGGCGTGGTGGTCTTCCTCAGACCGGTCTTCCGCACCGTAAACGCTAACCGGCACTTTCATGGCAGCCAGTTCCTGCTTCATATGGTCTGTCCAGGGCGTAAAATCGTTATCGGGCTGCAACTTAATCAGCGCTACGTTTTTCGGAGCTGCTTCCAATCGTTGCTGAAAACCTTTGCGCCGCATCCGGTTGATGACAAACTGGGGCAAATTGAAAGCAAACTGCGGGTTATCTGCTACCAGCTTTTTGTAATCTTCCTCGTAAATCTCCAGCACGAGCGATTTCCGAATAGCTACCACCGATGCCGTGCGGGGATCTTTGGTAAAGAGCGCAAATTCACCCACGGGTTCGCCTGCCGCAATATCGCCCAACAAGCGGGTTCCTGCCTCGGTTTGTTGTATCACCCGAAGTCGTCCCGATAATACAATGTACAGGGTGTTGTCGGTATCGCCTTGCTGAAATAAAAATTGCCCGGTTTCAAACTGATGAACATGGGACGCAGCAAATACCTGTTCCAATTGAGCATTCGTCAGCTCGCCAAAGAGCTGGGAAAGGTATGGGCGATAATGCTGAAAGTGATCAGCTAAACTTGTTTGTCGTGTTCCAACCAAAGGCTGGTTAGTAATGGCAGACTGTAATGACAATAAGTGATGCATGGTAATGTAGGCTTTCCAATGATGCCACAAAAATGGGGGAAGCCTGCAGCAGGTGCGTTGCCCTGTTGTTTCAAAAGCATGCCCTGTTGTTACATTTTGAGCAAATATGCCCTCTGGTTACAGGCGGATGCCCTGTGGTTACGCCACCTGACTGGGGGGAATGCCAAATTTTTCCTTGAAGGCGCGGGAGAAATAACTCTCGCTGCCAAACCCGACCCTGGCAGCTACCTCGTACACCATGCCATTGCGTTCTTTCAGCATGCTCATGGCGCGATCCAGCCTGTAATCGCGCACAAAATCCGTCACGCTCTGGTTGGTAAGGGCTTTCAGCTTTCGGTAAAGTTGCACCCTGCTGACAAACATTTTGCGGGCCAGTTCCTCTACGCCAATGTTTTCGTCAGACAGGTGTTGTTCCAAGGCGAGCATAAAACGGCGCATAAAATCCCGGTCAAGGTCGCTTGGGAAGGAAGCCTCATGGATATTTTCCTGTGTAGTAGCAGAGGCTCCCTGGCTGTAACGCTCGCGCAGGCGGCGACGAGTTTCCACCAGATTTTCCATACGGACCAGGAGTTCTTCGGTATGGAATGGTTTAGCCAGGTAATCATCTGCGCCAGTTCGCAGTCCCTTTATTTTGGATTCAATGGCTGATTTGGCTGTCAGCAAAATAATGGGGATATGCGAAGTGAGTTCGTTGTTTTTTAGCGCATCACATACCTCGAAACCATCTTTACGAGGCATCATCACGTCGGAAATTACAAGTTCGGGCAATTGTTCGAAGGCGCGTTCCAGCCCCTCCTCCCCATCGGCGGCCTCTATAACTTGCCAGTGTTCACCAATGGAGGTTTTGATGAACCGGCGCAACTCTGCATTGTCTTCAATGACCAACACAAGAGGCGCTTCAGTCCCCGGCACACGTTCGGCCATGGATGCCGGGGCCGTTATCTGCGCGCCTGTACGTTCCATTTCCACCAATTTGGTCTGAGTGCCTGGAATGGCCTTCAGCCAAAAGGTAAACGTAGAACCTTGCCCTTCCGCAGGACTTTCAGCACGTATACCTCCTCCCATCAATTCGGCCAATTCTTTGGAAAGGGCGAGACCAATGCCTGTGCCTTCCGCAACCCGTGTGTTCGATCCATCCACCTGATAAAACCGCTCGAAGATTTTCCCCAGGGCCTCCGGCGGTATACCAATGCCCGAATCCTTTACCTGAACCAGGATTTGTGGCAGGTCAGCACTGTTGGCGGGGGGTGTTGCGGTGCGCAGCGAAATGGCCACGCTGCCTTGCTCCGGGGTGAATTTCAGGGCATTAGAAATCAAGTTATTCAATACGAGTTCCACCTTGCCTGCATCGTACATCACATTAGAAAGCATTTTAGACGTTTGGACATCGCAGTTGCCGAGTGTCAAGGTAATGCTGCGTTTTTCAGCCAGGGGCAAAAAGCGTTGGTACACATCGCGCACGGTATCCATTACCTTTCCACTGCGCAGATCAAGGGTCATTTGGCCGCTTTCGAGTTTGCTCATATCCAGCAACTGATTGACCAGCCCGAGCAGTTTTTGGCTATTTGTTTCCGCCAGCCGCGCATTTTCCAACACATCCGGATCTTTTGATTTTTGCAAAATTCGGCGCAGCGGCTCAATCATGAGCGTAAGCGGGGTGCGGAATTCGTGGGTAACATTGCTAAAAAAATTGGTTTTTACTTGTTCAACCGCCTTTACACGTTCCGTTTCCCGATGCTCAAAGGCCAGCTGTTCCCGTTCTCTTACCCGTTGAATCTGAAGCTGATAAACCCGCCATCCTCCCCAGACCAACAGCAATGCGTAGCATAAATAAGCCCAGTCGGAGCGGTACCAGGGAGGATGGACAATAATCACTATGGGATTGGATGCTTCCTGCCAGGCGCCTTCGCCATTGCTGCCCTGTACGCGAAATTCGTAACGCCCAGGCGCCAAATGGGAAAAATGTGCAAAACGTGCGCCTCTGGTTTCTACCCATTCATCGTCAACGCCTACCAAACGGTAGCGATACCGGTTTTGGGCTGGGTCTGTGAAATCCAGGGCAGCAAATTCAAACGATACATTGTTCTCCTCGGCATCGAGGTGAAGCTTCTGCAGGCAGTCCAGCGAAGTTTTTAATCCACGCTTTTCCAAATGGAGAGGTTCGTAGTTGATGGCAATTCCCACGATAAACACAGGCGGCCGGGCGGTATCTGCCAATACAGCCTCCGGGAAAAAATGGTTCAACCCATTGGTTCCGCCAAACAGCAGCTCGCCGTCGGAAGCCTTAAAAAAGGATTGGGTATTGAATTCGCTGCCCTGCAAACCCTTGGCAGCGGAAAAAACGGTGATAACCGGTTTTTCGTTGTTATTCTCCTGTTGGGGGAAGACCATTTTAGCCAAACCCCGGTTGGTACTGCACCAAAAACTTGGCGCCCCCTTGTCTGTACTTTCATTGCCTGGCAAAATGCCATACACCACCATATCAGGCAAACCATCCGATACGGTAAAATGCCGCACCTGTCCGGTTTTGATGTCGAGGCGATTGACTCCCCCACCCTTGGTCCCGATCCATAAACGTTCGCCAGGTTTTGCAGGGTCTGGCAGCAAACAGGCAATCGTGTTATGGTTGAGCCCGTTCGGGTTGTTGGCATCCGTTTGCATTAATTGAAACTGGGGCGTACCGCCATTCATACTGCATTTCACAAGCCCTTGCTGGGTACCTATCCAAAAATCCCCGTTGCCATCCTGAGCAAAGGCAATTGCCTGCACCTGTGCCGATTTTTCTCCGAAAATATGACTAAACTCAAAGCGCCTGAGTTCGTTGGAGCGCGTGTCAAAGCTGCTTAATGTGGCGCCTTCTTCAGATATCCAAAATTTGCCATCGGGCGCTTTTATGAGCAGGGAATAATAGGAAGCGTTGATATCAAACTCGTAATGAGACTTCAAAACGCCGTCTGGGCCATAGGCCGTTAAGTGCTCTTTCGAGGTTTTTTTGTGGGTACCCAGTAGCCAAAGTGTGCCATCTTCTTCAAAAATCATGTCGCGTTTCCAGGTTGGGCGTAAATCCGGGAAAGCCACCGACTTTTGCGTTTCAGCTAGAGGTTTGTAAGTGTAAATCTCCGTGAAATCGCGCCAATAGTAGGTCCCTTGCGGACTCCGCCACAAACGCCAGATGCTGTTATTGGAAACGCCAGAGTGGAAGGCTTTGCGTTTTGGATTAATTTTACGCAATCCATAACCCAGTGTACCGATCCATAAATTTCCATTGCGGTCGGTGCTGAAGCATTTAACATCCTGATCCACTGTCCAGTCCGGATTTCCCGGATCGAGCAGTTTGCCTGGTTCAAGTTGCCAGAGGGCTCCCTTAAACGTGAACCAAAATTGCCCCTGCCCATCCTTGTCAATGGTAGCAGTACCGCCCCGAATGTTGTTGTCAGATAAGCAGAGGGTTGTTTTCCCCTGATGTACATGATAAACGGAACACAAGTCGGTGACAATCCAGACATGGCCGCCCTTTTGGTATGCGCCATAGGTTTCGCCCGAAAAGGCAGGTCCGGGTAATGGAAACGCTATGTTTTGCGCACTGGAAACCTCGTAGTGTTTGGCGGTTGAAAACAATACAAAATTCCCGTCTTCCTTTGGCCAGATACTGGTAAGTCTTTCCGAAGCAGCATTGAAACCGGTAATGTTGATCTGTTGTGCTGGCACCAGCGCACTCAAATCTGCCTTATCAGGCATGGCTTCCTTCCAGTCATTCGGAATGGCCAATCGAATCAGGGCCCCAGCTGTAAGTGCCCATAGGTTCCCGTCGGGTCCTTCAGAGAATCCGATGGCTTTTATATTGGGAAAATGGTGAAAATAACCCCGGCGGTGATCATACACATCCACGCCTTTACTTTCGGTAGCCACCCATAAAAGGCCCCGGCTATCCTCAAACAAAGCAATAATCGTATTTTCTGCCGGGGTAAAAGGGGCAAAAGGGTTGTGGGTAAAAATCTTGAAGTTGTAGCCATCGTAGCGGTTTAGCCCATCTTTGGTGGCGGCCCACAAAAACCCGTCGCGGGTTTGCACCAGATCGAATACCATCCCCTGA
>JAEUUS010000659.1 GCA_016787545.1 Saprospiraceae bacterium | reverse complement strand
CGCAACATCCACTACGAAGCCGGCAGCCTCGAAACCCTCCGCCGACTGGTGGAAGCGCATTCCGGCATTACCATTTTACCTCAGCTGGCCCTGCTGGATCTGGACGAGGATCAAATCCAGAACGTGCGTTTTTTCCAGCCCCCCGCGCCCGTGCGCGAGATCAGCCTGGTAACGCGCCGCATTTTTTCCAAAGCCAAATTGCTGCACGCACTCCGGGAGGTGATTGTGGAGAACCTGCCTCAGGCGGTGCTGGGGATGAAGGAAGGGCGGGTGCTGGGGGTGTGATTTTTCCCTGCAATTTTAAAGTTAGACTTTAAAATTGCAGGGAAGGATCCTGTGGGTGGTAGGCTATACTGTCGGGGTGACTGCAGTCACCCCGACAGTATAGCCGGCGATTAAGAAGCAGCGCAAACCACTCATTCCACCGCTTCTTGTTAGCAGGGAAGGCATAGCCGTCAAGTTAAGTGTTTTTCTTCTGGCATTTCGCCCCGCCATAAGAAAAAGACGCAAACAAGGAAAGCTTTGAAAAAATATTTCAACAAAGTTAGTGAATATTCACTAACTTTACCTACCTTTGTTCCATCACATCAAAATCCTTGAATTATGAACGGTAAAAACAACATCGCCATCGGATTTCTGACCATGGGGTTCTTCATGGCTTACGGTTTCCTGCTGATCTATCTGCGCGATTTTGCGCCAGACAAGGAAGCCTGGGTAAACAGCTATTCCATCGGCAAGCACTTTGAGGCCAGATTGGCGCACGTGCACGGCAACCTGTTCGCATTTCTGAACATCCTCATTGGCTACCTGCTGCTCCGCTTTCAGGCGCAATTGCCGAGCGCAAAGTCCATTTCATGGCTGGCGCTCACAGGACTTCTGATGCCCATCGGCATTCTGTCAGAAGTCTATTTCGGCCTTCCGCCGGCTCTTGTGCTGATTGGCGCCATCGCCATGACGGCTTCTGTAGTGTGGCTGGGCTTTGCTTTCTTACGCATAAAAACTGCTTAATCATGTCCTCTCCTTCCATCTCCAGCCGTCAGTTTGAGCTCATTGAAGCGGCCGGGAAAATACTCTCCAAATCAGGCGTTGGCGGCCTGACCATCAAAAACTTAGCCAAAGAAATGGGCTTTGCAGAAAGCGCCGTGTACCGGCATTTCGACAGTAAAGAGGCGGTGGTGGTGGCCATGTTGGATTACTTGGCTAAAAACATAGAGGAAAGACTGCGCCAGGTTATTAGTCCTCAAAAAAATCCGGGGGAGAACCTCAAAGCGGCCTTCCAGAACCATCTGGCATTTTTTGCCGTTCATCCACATTTTGTGGTAGCGGTGTTTTCCGACGGACTGATGGAGGAAAGCGAGAAAATCAATGCTGCCATCCTGCGCATCATGCAGGTGAACCGGAACCATCTCCTGCCGCTCGTGTCACAAGGCCAGCAACAAGGACTTTTTACCGATGCCATCCCGGCCGAAGACCTGACGCATATCCTCATGGGCGCCTTCCGGCTGCAGATGTTCAAATGGCGCGTAGCCAATTTTCAGTTTGATATCTCCGAAAAGGGAGAGCATCTGATTTCCAATCTTTTAAAAATCATGCAACCGTGCAAAAACTAATGTTATTCACCGCGAGCATTTTGCTCCTTGCCGCCTGCCATTCCAACCAGGGCGTCGCCGATCTTAAATTGAACAATGGAGAAAAATGGGAGGTCAACGCCGAAATGACCCCGCATATCCAGCAGGGCAGCCAAATCCTGAGCGATTATGGGGCACAAAATGGCTCCGACTACAAAAAGCTGGCAGCTGATTTGAAAGCCCAAAACGACCAGCTCATTAAAAGCTGCACGATGAAAGGAGAAAGCCATGATGAATTGCACAAATGGCTGCACCCGCACATGAGCCTGGTGGAAAAACTGGACGAAGCCGCTGAAGCCACAGAAGCCCGGGCAATAGTGGTTCAACTCGAACAATCGTATAAAACCTATCAACAATACTTCAAATGAACCTCCGCGAAATTCATACCGACCCCAAAGAAGTGAGCGCCAAATTGCTGTTCAGCACCACCGATGGCGTCTTAACTGCTCTGCAAATTCAGGAAAATGCGTTGCTGAAAGAACACACTACCAAAGTGCCGGCAATGTTGATCTGCGTAAGCGGCGAAGTCGTGTTTGAAAATGAAAAGGGTTTCAAACAGGCGCTAACCAGCGGTGATTATGTACCTATTGAACCCTTGGTGAAACACTGGGTGAAAGGGGTGCTGGACAGCCAGTTGTTGTTGATCAAATAAAAAAATTTGTCCCATGAAGTTAGTGAATATTCACACGCTTGTTGTGGTTGCAGGTATTGCCATGGCAGCGGGAAGCCAACATTCCCTGCGAGCGCAAACCATGACCCTGCAGCAATGCGTGGACGCGTCCCTGTCAGACAATCCCAACCTTCAATTGGGGAGAAATAACCTCCGGCTCAACTCCCTTAGACAACGAGAGGCAAAGTCGAACCGCATACCCCGGGTTACCGCAGCGGCCGATTACAAGTATTTCACGAATTTGCCCTATCAACTTTTGCCCTTGTCGGTGTTTAACGGCCCTGAAGGGCAGTTCAAGGAAGCCCAGTTTGGCGTACCGCACAACCTCGGCGCCAACGTCCAGCTGGCCATACCGCTGTATCAGCCAACCATTAAATCGGGTGTCAAAGGCGCCGAAATTGCCGCCGAAATGAGTCAATTGCAAGTGGAGAAAAGCGAAGAGCAGATCATTTTCGACGTAACCAATCTGTATTACAACGCCCAGATTTTGCAGCAGCAAATATTGTTTGTAGACAGTAATCTGGTCAACGCCGGCCGTCTGCTCGCTACCATGCAATTGCTGCGC
>JAEUUS010000639.1 GCA_016787545.1 Saprospiraceae bacterium | reverse complement strand
ATGATTGGATTGATTGTACACGCTTTACAGGCTGAAATGCCATCCGGAATTGAACTTTGGAGTGTAAAATTATCAGAAACAGCTTCGTCCTATGCAGAATGGTTTGCATCGGATGAATGATAAAATCCATTCCAGACCATGTCCACACCACACCTTGAGGCAGCATTCGGTGATATAGCCGAAACAATATTGTTGCCGGGCGATCCATTGCGCGCCAAACTGATAGCCGATGAATTGCTTACGGAGGTGAAAAAGATCAATCAGGTTAGAAACATGCTGGGTTTTACCGGATACTACCGGGGCAAACGGGTTTCTGTGATGGGAACAGGTATGGGAATGCCTTCGATGGGGATTTATTCCAGCGAACTGATTCGATTTTATGGCGTAAAAACACTCATTAGAATTGGCACAGCTGGCGCTTTGCAAGGCCACTTAAAACTCCGTGATGTCGTGTTGGCTCAAGCGGCATCCACGGATTCCAATTTTCCCGCTCAATTTGGACTTGCAGGCCACATTTCGGCTACGCCCGACTTTTCCCTGTTGCGGCAGGCTTCTCATATCGCAGAAAAATTGAGTATACCTTACCAGGCAGGCACTGTAGTAAGTTCTGATGTTTTTTACCACATGGATCCGGATCAATGGAAAAAATGGCAAAAAACAGGCGCCTTATGCATTGAAATGGAGGCTTATGCCCTTTATCAAAACGCCAGGTTGGGCGGTGTAAAGGCTTTGGCTATGAATGTGATTTCAGATTCACTGGTAACAGGTGAGCAGCTATCTGCTGCCGAACGCCAGGAATCTTTCCGGGATTTGGCCCGAATTGCACTTGAATTGATTGATTATGAAGGCTCAAACAACTAAGATTGAATTACTATCGCCTGCCGGCTCCTTTGAAGCCTTAATGGCTGCCATTAAGGCGGGCTGTAATGCGGTGTATTTTGGTGTGGAACAATTGAATATGCGGGCGCGTTCCAGCAACAATTTCACCCTTGAGGATTTGCGAAAAGTGGCCGATATCGGCAAAGAACACGGTATAAATACTTATTTGGCCCTGAATACCGTGCTGTATGATCACGACATCAGTTTGATGAAACGTATCATTCTGGCAGCTAAAGAAAGCGGTATTACGGCCATCATTGCGTCGGATCATGCAGCCATTCATTTCGCTCATACCCAAGGGGTTAAAGTGCATATTTCCACGCAGGTGAACGTATCTAACATTGACACTGTGGAGTTTTATGCCACCTATGCTGATACGATTGTGCTGGCCCGGGAATTAAGCCTGAAACAGGTGGCAGATATTACCCGTGACATCAAACGGCGACAGATTACCGGTCCATCCGGAGAACTGGTGAAGGTTGAAATTTTTGCTCACGGTGCACTTTGCATGGCCATATCAGGCAAGTGTTACCTCAGTTTGCACTCCAATTTTGCCTCTGCCAACCGCGGCGCCTGCATACAGAATTGCCGTAAAAGTTACATTGTGATGGATAAAGACGAGGGCGTTGAATTTGAGGTAGACAATGAATACATCATGTCGGCCAAGGACCTGTGTACCATTGATTTTCTGGATAAAATCCTGGATGCGGGTGTTGCTGTGTTGAAAATTGAAGGCAGAGGGCGCTCGGCAGATTATGTGTACACTGTTACCCAGTGCTATCGGGAAGCCATTGATGCCTATGCAGCAGGACAAACTACACCTGAAATGGTGGAAGACTGGAAAGCCAGATTGGCCACGGTGTACAACCGGGGCTTTTGGGATGGGTACTATCTGGGCAAAAAAATGGGTGAATGGAACGATTCCTATGGCTCCAAAGCCACCACGGTGAAAGTGTATATAGGAAGGGGCGTGAAATATTTTGACAAGGCTTCGGTGGGCGAATTCCGTTTGGAAAGCAGTCAGTTGGCGGTAGGCGATCAAATAATGATCACAGGCCCTACAACAGGATATGTAGAAACAACGGTGACAGAATTACGGGTTGATGATCGTCCAGCGGAAAAAGCGGTAAAAGGAGAGGTTTTTACCCTGCCTCTGGCGGAAAGAATTCGGCCTTCAGACAAACTGTATAAAATTTTGCCTGCCTGACATGGTGCAGATCATTCAGCAACGGGAAAAATGTATTGGCTGCAATGCCTGTGTGGAAGCGGCAGACTACCGCTGGCGTGTATCCCGCCGCGACGGTAAGTGTACGTTGGTGAATGGCGTGAATAAACGCGGTTTTTACCGGGTATTGGTAGACGATCATGAATATGAGGATAATCTTCAGGCTGCGCGGAATTGTCCGGTGAGGATTATCCAGGTGCAAAAGATATAAGTTTTTACCGCAGAGGCGCGGAGGTCTTCAAACTGAGAGTCTCACTCTGAGTGAGAATCTCAGTTTGAAGACCTCCGCGCCTCTCTGCCTCTGCGGTAAAAAAAACGCGCCGCAACTGACAAAGGTCTCCTGCTCAGGTAACCCAAATCATCAATCGGCATGGTACGAAGGCCCAACCTTTGAGGCCTCAAAGGGCAGCGCCCTGTTCAACTAAATACCATGCAATTCAAGACGATTATTGAGCCGTTCCGCATTAAAACGGTGGAACGCATCCGGCTGACTACCCCGGAAGAAAGGGCGAAGTTTCTCCAAAATGCCCATTACAATCCGTTTTTACTCCATTCCAGCGAGGTAATTATAGACCTGCTGACTGATAGCGGCACTTCGGCAATGAGCAGCGAGCAATGGGCCGGCATTATGCGCGGCGATGAAAGTTATGCCGGCGCTTCCAGTTGGTTGCGGATGGAAAAGGCTGTTCAGGACTTAACCGGCTACCCATACATTCTGCCCACCCACCAGGGCCGGGCGGCGGAGCACCTGCTGTACACACGTATAGGCGGACCGGGCAAAGTGTTTCTCAGTAATACCCATTTTGATACTACCAGAGCCAATATTGAATTTTCTGGCGCAAAAGCCATTGATTGCCCTATTCCGGAAAATGCCGATCCATCGCTGGAGCATCCCTTCAAAGGAAATTTGGATCTGGAAAAACTGGAAGCACAGATTCAAACCCACGGTAAAGAAGCCATTGCTGCTGTGATCCTTACCGTTACCAACAACAGCGGCGGCGGCCAACCGGTGAGCATGGAAAATGCACGGGCCGTTTCGGGTATATGCCGAAAATATGGCATTCGGTTTATCCTGGATGCCTGTCGGGTAGCTGAAAATGCTTGGTATATCAAACATCGGGAAGCCGGTTTTGAGGATAAAACGTACCGGCAAATAGCCCAGGAGATGTTTGCCCTGGCAGATGGCTGCATCATGAGCGCCAAAAAAGATGCTTTGGTGAATATGGGCGGGTTCCTGGCCCTGAATGATTTGGATCTGGCTGTGCAATGCCGCACGGTGCTGATTGTAACAGAAGGCTTTTCTACCTATGGAGGCTTATCGGGCCGTGATATGGAGGCCATTGCCATTGGATTGGAGGAAGTGTTTGAGCCGGATTATCTCAATTACCGCATCAAAAGCACGGCCTACCTGGCCGATAAGCTTCATGCACTGGGCATTCCCACCATGCGTCCGGCGGGCGGTCATGCTGTTTATGTGGATGCGCGGGCTTTTTACCCGAATATCCCGTTAGACCAGTACCCGGGGCAGGTAATGGCTTGTGAGTTGTACAAACTGGGCGGTATTCGCTGTTGTGAAATTGGTTCTGTCATGTTTGGTAAATACGACGAAGTCGGCAAACTCATTCCAGCCACCATGGATCTTGTGCGACTAGCCATCCCCCGCCGGGTATATACCCAAAGTCACCTGGACTATGTAGCCGAAGCCTTCGGCGAACTGGCCAAACACCGCGATCAGAAAACCGGTTATAAGATAGTGTATGAACCGCCTTTTTTAAGGCATTTTACAGCCAGGTTTGAGATTGTTAGTGTTTGAGTGTTTTGGTGTTTGAGTGTTTAAGTTGGCGTTCGGCTGGGGGTTTATGAAGGCTGACGCCAATTGAAATGAGCGGGAGAGATAGTTCCCAAAATGATTCTTAACCCAAAATGCCATTCAAGCACACAAGCAAAGATTCAGAATACTCATAGAAGATTTTTCTCAAAGGCGTCAGCCTTCCAAAATACTCAGCCGAACGCAAACTCAAACACTCAGACACTCAGAAACTCAAACACTCAAACATGTCTTTACTCGAAAAATACGATATCCCGGCGCCGCGATACACCAGTTATCCCACCGTTCCTTATTGGGAAACAGATCAAATGGAGGAACGGGATTGGATGCGTGAAGTAGTCAGGGTTTTTGAAAAGGATCGCAGGTTGAGCCTGTATATCCACCTGCCGTTTTGCGAAAAACTGTGTACCTATTGCGGTTGCAACAAACATATTACCCGCAATCATGCGGTGGAATCGCCCTATATACAGTCGGTATTGGCTGAATGGACCATGTATTTGGAACATTTTCCGGAGAAACCGGTGCTGACAGAATTGCACCTGGGGGGCGGCACGCCTACTTTTTTCCATCCGGAGAATCTGAAACATCTGGTGCAGGGGATCCTGGCTACAGTGGAAATAGCCGAAGACCACGAATTCAGCTTTGAAGCGCACCCTGCCAGTACCACCCGGGAACATTTGGAAACACTGTACGATCTGGGTTTCCGGCGCATCAGCATTGGCGTTCAGGATGTGGATGAGCATATACTGCGGGTTATCAATCGGTTTCAGACCATTGAAGAGGTCAGTTTCGTGACGGAAACGGCCCGGGCCCTGGGCTATCATTCCGTGAACATGGACCTGATTTTTGGATTGCCATTCCAAAAACAGGAACATATCATCCATACCATGTCGTACATCAACCGCTGGATGCCTGATCGGATTGCTTTTTACAGTTATGCGCATGTGCCCTGGCTGAAAAACGGACAACGGGCTTTTGATGAAAATGACCTGCCAGATACGGTTTCCAAACGCGCTTTGTATGAAACCGGCAAACGAATGCTGGAGGAACTGGGTTATCATGATGTGGGTATGGACCATTTTTCCCTGAGTACCGACGCCCTGTATCAATCAGCAGAAACCGGTCAGTTGCACCGCAATTTTATGGGTTATACCCCCTTGTTTACTCCTTTGAGCATTGGGTTGGGGGCTTCAGCGATTGGCGACACCTTTACGGCATTTGCCCAAAATATTAAAACTGTATCGGAGTATGAAGCGGCAATGGCTGCTGGTCGTTTACCATTACAACGCGGACATTTGCTTACACAGGAAGATCAATGGAACCGCCAGCATATTCTGAACCTCATGTGCCGTTACCGGACTGCCTGGCTCGCGGAAGATCCGCGGGATTTGATTTTGGCTCGTTTAACAGAGCCTGTTGCCGATGGGTTGGTGGTGGTAGGACCGGAGGGGGTACAAGTGACGGAACAGGGCAAGGGATTTTTACGCAATATCTGTCTGGCTTTCGATGCGCGTTATTGGAGCAAGGTGCCCAGTGGCAAGGTGTTCAGTCAGGCTGTTTAAGCATCCGCTATGTTGGTATTAATTGCAGGATTGCCGGGAACCGGAAAGACCACCATTGCGCGCACTTTTGCAGCAATGAGTGGCGCTGTGCACCTGAATAGTGATGTGTTGCGGAAGGACTTAGGCTTGATGGGACAGTATAACGAGAAAGAAAAACAGCTTGTGTACAAGGCATTGCTTAAGTGTACTGAGGATGGACTGAAAGAGGGCAAAACAGTAGTGGTGGACAGTACTTTTTACCTTCGAAGTATCCGTGAACCCTTTGAGTTTTTGGCCAAAACCATTGATATTCCGTTGATATGGGTGGAAATAAAGGCAGCTGAACGTATCTTGCAGGAGCGATTGCAAAAGCCAAGACCCGACAGTGAAGCTGATTTTTTCGTTTATGAAAAAATCAGGGATCAATTTGAACCCCTGGAGGAGCCACATTTGTGTATAAACAGTGGTTTGGAAACGCCGGAATCAGCGGCAAAAAAAATCCTTCAATACCTCACATGAACAGCGAACTGTTACATCGGTTGGTACAGTTGGGCCAGTTTCCGGGTCCGGCCACCGGTGTTTCAGTGGTGGAGACCCATATTTCATGGATTATTTTGACGGATCAGTATGCCTTTAAGCTCAAAAAGCCAGTTCAATTTGATTTTCTGGATTTCAGCACATTGGCGCTACGCAAGTTTTATTGTGCGGAAGAATTTCGTTTGAACAGCAGGCTGGCCCCTCAAATGTACATCGGTGTTTTACCGGTTACCATTCATGGCATTGGTGCGAATGAAGGCGAAGTAGTGGATGTTGCTTTACAGATGCACCGGATGGATAACCGGTTCGAAATGGACAAGATGTTGGTTCAAGGAAAGGTTACAGAGCGGCATATGGAGGCTTTGGCAGCCCAATTAGCCGCATTTCACCAAAAGCACCAGCTACCTGCGGATCATCATTACAGGCCGGATGAGGATATTCACGACTTCTCCGATCTTTTCACCTTTGAAGAGGATTTGTTTGCGCTGCTTTGTCCGGATGCTGCCACCGTATTAAGCTCCTGGAAAAAGGCTGTTCCGGCATTTTTAGAGGCCCAGTCGCCACATTTGGAAAGCAGGTTGGTGAATGGATTTTGGGTTGACGGGCATGGCGATTTACATTCCCGAAATATATTTTTACCTGAGGCAGGAGAACCTGTCATATTCGATTGTATTGAGTTTAATCCACATTTGCGTCAAACGGATGTGCTGAATGAACTGGCGTTTATCTGTATGGACCTGGAATTTCATGGACGGGAAGACCTTTCTGAAGTGTTTTTGGAAGCGTATGGACGCCATTGGTTATGTTTTGAGCGTTTAGAAGATGACCTTTTGTTCACTTATTTCAAGGCATATCGCGCGAACGTGCGGTTAAAAGTAACCCTTCTCGGATTGCGTCAGCATCCAACTGAAGAGCAGGTTAGGGTAGCCCGTTCCTATTGGGCGCTATTAAAAAGATACATGCTGGATTTGGTCGGGTTTTGACTTGAGTGCCGGTTGACGACAATTGGTTTGCAACATGATTTTGGTCATCTGCAAATCGGCATATGGATTCGAACTTTGTGCCAGAAATATTGAGAAGATTATGGAAAACCATCAGGTACAGTTTGATTACAGAGTGAAAGCAGTGCAGCATGAAAATCGGATTTCGAGGATTATGGCGGCAGAGGTTGAAACGCCTGTTGAATGTGCCACACCGCCAGAATTTCCGCACGGAATTGCCGGTGTTTGGTCGCCGGAAACCTTTTTATTAGCTGCAGTTTCAGGTTGTTTTATCAATACCTACCAGGCATTGTGCGATCGGTTTAAGATGCAGCCGGTGTCCATAGAATGTGAGGCAAGTGGTACCGTAGCGTTGGTAGACGGGAGGTATAAATTTACAGGGATTATGTTGAATCCCATCATTACAGTTGCTGATTTTGAGGATGAGGCCAAGGCTTTGACGATTGTGGAAAAGGCCCATAAGTATTGTCTGATTTCCAACTCCATCAATTGTCCGGTATCCGTTTCTGAAAACGTAATGGTACTGGTTTAAGATACAGCGTTTATGTAGTTTTTAGATCCATCCTTTTCATTTCCGGGCTCGCAGGTTTTCCTGCGAGGCCTGGGAATGGGTGGAACCTTCCCCGGAAGCCTGCAGGCAATCGTGTTTGCGGGCATTCGTTTTTTAGAAGAGCTTGTTCAGGGCTCTAAACCAGATACCAATGCGTCCTTATTCCATCGTTGCCATTTTTCTGCTGATGATACAGACTGTGCAAGCTCAGTTTGTCTGTTTTTCTGATTCAGCTACTGTTTACACATTTGAAGGCACTACGGTGCCGCCTATGATTGGCGAAGCCAATTTTTCCTCAGGTCATTACAAGGTGATTGTGGGTGGGAAATTTCTGGATACACAACATCCGGAAGAAGAGGCTATCTACAATTGTGATGTATTAATACTGGATTTCGAACAACAGAAAACCTACATTCTTCCGTTGAGTTATTTCCCACCTTTTGTAGACGATCAGTTTGCCGGGGTGAATTATGCCTATACCATGGAAAACGATACTGCTTATATTCTGGGGGGATTTGGTTATGATCAGGCGAAAGGGTATCAAACAACTTTTCCCACTTTTACCATTTTTCCGGTTAAGACATTGATAGACAGCGTTGTGCAATACAAAGACTACCTGAATTTGTTCCAGGTTGTGGAATCCGACAACCGACTGGCTATAACAGAAGGCAACTTAGTGAAAATAGGAGCCTATTTTTTAGTGTATAATGGCCGCGAAATTACTCCTATAGAAGAAGAATTCACTGATTGTCTGACGGTGAATGAATGGGATTTCAGGGGCCAACTTCGCAAGTTTACCCTGAAAAAATCCGAAGGGTATCTGGAAGTAGATGAATTTCAAATCTGCAATACCTCCAAAGTTTTTTATCAGTGTATGCCCGATACCTGGAAAAAAGAACCCGCCAGGGTGTATGAACTGGACAGGCAATGAGAATGTGGTTAATGTGGTTAATGTGGGGAATGTGGTTAATGTGGAGAATGTGGGGAATGCGGTTAATGTGGTTAATGAGGGGAATGGGATAATGTGGTTAATGTGGGGAATGCGGTAATGCGGGGAATGAGGTTAATGTATGGAATGAGATAATGTGGTTAATTGACGCAAATGCCAGGCTGAACGTCTTCTGTGAAATCTGCGGGCCATCTGCGAAATCTGCGGGAAACCTATAAAACGTGAGTATCTACTATGAAAGCGAAGATTCTGAACACCCCCTCATGAAAAAGGGATCGGATCCCACATTATCACATTCCCCACATTCCCCACATTCCCCACATTCCCCACATTAACCACATTATCAATTACATTCCGAGTGGCCGCAATTTTTACAATGCAGACAGCCTTCCTGATATACTAATCCATCTGTTTGGCAAGCCGGACAAGTATTGTGTGAAGGCATAGCTCCATCCTGTACAAACTTGCGTAATGAGCGCACTACACCGTTCTTCCAATTGTTCAGAGAGGCTGTTTCCAGGTGCAGATTGTCTACCATGTCTACCACATAGGATAATGGCATTCCATGTCTCAAAACGCCTGAAATAAGCTTGGCATAGTTCCAGAACTCTTTATTAAACGTTCGGGATAGTCCTTCAATGGTTACTTTATAACCGTCCTTATCCACATATTGAAAATCATAGCGGTTTCTTCCATTTTCCTTGACTTTCAATACTTTACCGGAGGATATTTTACTTAGAATACTGAAAGAATCTTCTGCGCGTCCGGTGAAAATCTCGTACGGCCGTCCGTCATATAAACCAATCACCGCAACCCAGCGTTCATCGTTATTCATAAAATTGACCACTGTTGCATCCAGGGTGGCGGGGCGTTTCGGGGCAACGGTTTCTGTGAAAGCAGCCTTCGGTTCTTCTTTTTTATGGCTGATCAATACACCGTCCCGCGAACCTTCTCGGTAAACGGTCATGCCCTTGCAACCTGCCTGCCAGCCACTCAGGTATATTTTTTCAATAAGTGCTTCCGTGGCATCCTCCGGTACATTTACCGTAACGCTGATGCTGTGATCCACCCATTTTTGTACCCTGCCCTGCAGGTGTACCTTGCTAACCCAATCTACATCCGCTGCTGTAGCACCATGCCAGGGAGATTGTTCAATAAGCTTTGAAAGGGCGTCTTCCGACCAGGATTGTACCTCCGCCGGATCAAATCCTTTGGATTTCAACCAATGCATAAACGGTGGGTGAAACACATGGTAGTCTTCCCAGGAGTCGCCGGTGTCGTCCACAAAGGTAATTTTGACGTTTTTATCGTTAGGATTGACTTTGCGCCTTCTTTGGTAGGATATTCGGAATACGGGTTCCAGGCCTGATGTGGTTTGCGTCATCAAACTGGTAGTGCCTGTTGGAGCAATGGTCAGCAGGGCAATATTGCGACGACCATACCGGATCATATCCTCATACAAAGTCTGGTCAACAGATTTTAGTCGTTGAATAAACGGATTTTTTGCTTCCCGTTCAGCGTTGTAAATAGGGAAAGCGCCTCTGGATTTAGCTAATTCAACGGATCCTCTGTACACACTTACCGCAAGCATTTGGTGCAGATTTTCACAAAAATCAATGGATTCTTCGGAGCCGTACCGAATGCCCAGTGCGGCGAGCATATCTCCTTCTGCGGTGATTCCAATGCCGGTGCGCCTGCCATTGATGCATTTTTCGCGGATTTTCAGCCAAAGCTGACGTTCTGTTTGCTTGATTTCGGGATTTTCAGGATCGTGACCAATTTTAGCCAATATAGCCTCAATTTTTTCCAGTTCAAGGTCAATGATGTCGTCCATGACCCGTTGGGCATATTGTGCGTGTTGCCGGAAGAGTTCCGAATTAAAACGGGCTTGTGGGGTATAAGGATGGTCTACATAACTCAACAGGTTGATGGCCAGTAATCGGCAACTATCATATGGACAAAGTGGTATTTCCCCGCAAGGATTGGTGGATATGGTGCGAAAACCGAGATCAGCATAGCAGTCTGGCACGGATTCGCGTTCAACGGTATCCCAGAACAAGACACCGGGTTCGGCGCTTTTCCAGGCGTTGTGGACAATTTTTTTCCAAAGAAGCGCTGCGTCTATGTTGGTTTCAAAGGTGGGGTTCGGGCTGGTAACCGGAAATTGCTGGCGGTAAGGCTCCCCGCTTACAGCTGCTTTCATGAACGCATCGTCCAGGCGGAGTGAGATATTGGCGCCGGTTACTTTGGTGTGGTCCAGTTTGGCATCCACGAATTGTTCGGCATCCGGGTGGCGAACCGACAAGGTGAGCATTAAAGCGCCCCGGCGACCATCCTGTGCTACTTCGCGGGTAGAATTGGAATAGCGTTCCATGAAGGGGAGTATTCCGGTGCTGGTCAGGGCGCTGTTCATTACCGGCATTCCGCTGGGGCGTAAATGAGAGAGATCATGACCCACCCCGCCGCGGCGTTTCATGAGTTGCACCTGTTCCTCGTCAATTTTCATGATTCCGCCGTAGGAGTCAGCATTCCCTTCCACACCAATCACAAAACAATTTGACAGCGAAACCACTTGAAAAGGGTTTCCAATACCGGCCATTGGGCTGCCCTGAGGTACCAGATACCGAAATCGCTCCAGCAGGTTCAGGATATCTTTTTCGCTCAAGGGGTCTGGGTATTTATGCTCTATGCGGAGGATTTCGGAAGCAATCCGCTGATGCATTTCTTCCGGGCTTCGCTCGTAGATCCGACCAAAGGAATCTTTCAAAGCATATTTATTCAGCCACACTCCTGCTGCCAGGGTATCTCCTTCAAAGTAATTCAGGGCAGCAGAAAGGGCTTCTTCATGGGTAAAAGCCTGTTTTTCAGTCTCAACGGTTGGGTGATTGTTTGAATCGGAATGGGTAGGCATAGTTGTCTTGGTTTATGAGCAAATATAGGGAATTTACAGGCCAGTCTGGGTGTTAATTTTTGAAAAAAAAGAGGGCAACATTGCTGCTGCCCTCTGGATAATTCAAAGCCTTCATGAATCGAATTCCAGTCTATTTCACACTTACTTTACTTATTTTTTCCAGGGCAATTCCAGCACACGATGTGCCGCGAGTTCTCCTAAACGCAAGCCCTCCTCGCAATCCATTCGGAAATGCACGCCAAGCGGTATTCTTGAGTATGCATCCTCAATGGCCATTTCTGAGAAAGAAGTAAAGGTTCGCGGAGTGCCTAAAAATTCCGTCCGACCCTGGTGACACAGATCAGTAAAGGTGTACCCGCCCGGATGTTCTGCATTGTACTCAAAGAAAGAGGATAGAATCTTACCTCCAGCTCCGCCAAATCCGGAATGACCGGAAGGATAAGCTGGAAATGCTGGTGTAATACCGGTTGTGCCGGAAATTGGATTGTTCAGCAGAGATTTCCAGTTGGCGGCCTCAGGATATTGTTGTGCCACTACACGACGTATGTAACTGATTGGACGTTCCACATTGTAGTAATATTTTGACTTCCAGATAGATACGCCTGCATCACTCATGGCCATACCAAGCTTGGCATAAAGCTCCGCGCAACGTGCAAGATTCAGGTTTTCTTTCTCCACTACCTGATTGGCAATTGCAGCCAGACGAGGTGGCGGGCCAAAGGTTAGTCCCAGGATATCATCGCTCCAGAATTCGGCCTTCCATCTGGCTTCATAGGCTCCCGGGCCGTTTGCAACTATATTGTTTACAGTTTGATAAGTTTCAACTGCCTGACCATAAAAACTGGAAAGCGGGCTTTCATCATAGGGGGCAGGCGCTTTTGCTAACAAATCTGTCTCCCGCATGGCAAACCTCCGCACCTCTCCCCAATATGGAAATACGGCAGCACCATAATCAGGCCAGGTAGGTTGCCAAAGTCCGGCGCCTGCGGGTGGTTGATAATCAACAGGTTGAGGGTTTAAAAAAGCGTTATGACCTGCGACATCCTGCTGTTCCCATTGATAAATAGCTTCGGCAATAGACTTGCCGAAAGCTTCAGAGCGAGCGAGAATTTCGGGGGTGGTTTCCGTGGCATATTGGTTGTGATTTACATCTCTCAGATGATCAATTCCCTGATATAAGGAGGCATATTCAGTTGCCATTTGGAAGAAAAACTTCTTCATCAGGAAAGCATAGGATTCGTTAACACAGGCCGGCCAGTAATATTCCAGATTAGGATCAGCTTTGGGCATATTCAGTCCATAATACGTAATGGCAAGTGAGTTGTTGTCCGGCATGCCAGGCACAACACATTCGTAGGCAGATAGTCCGAGGTAAGCTAATGCTCTTGGGCCTGTTCCGGGTCGATTTCCTTTGGCATATCGGTCCAGTTCAAGGAACTTGTCGGTCCAGGATTTAAAAACCTTATAATCATAAGATTCTGCAGGAGTTGAAACGCTTAGTGGTGGCGTGTCCGTTTTGCAAGAACTTGCGAAAAGGGACAAAAGGAGAACGGCAAAAAGAAGAAACCGAAGTTTTGTAAAACATTTCATGACATTCTGTTGAGTTAGGTGGATGAATGTGGTTATTTGAGGATTTAAGAGTATTTAGTGTGAATTTAAATCAAAAAATCAGGCAATCAGCCTGAGATGTTGCAATCTGGTGTTTTTTCCCAAATCTGCCAGGGAAGTAGTTTCAAATTCGGATTTCAGGTTGTTTCGGATGCCCATCCAATAAGCGTGCATAGGGCAAGGTTGCCGTTCTCCACAACCAGGTAATCCAAGCAGGCATTTATCAAAAAAATCATCACCTTCCAGCGCCCGAACGAGTTCTGACAGCGTGATTTCTTCCGGACTTTTCAAAAATCCGACCCCGCCATTTGGGCCTCTATAAGACTGCAGAATACCCTTTTGGGTGAGGACTTGCAGAATTTTGGTTAGAAAATGAAAAGAGATGTCCAGTTCTTCCGACATTTCCCGAATATTAAAAAAGCCTTCGTTTTCTTGATTTGAGGCCATGTGAAGCAAGGCACGAAGCCCATATTCGCCAGATTTTGAAATAACGCGCATGTCTGTTTTCCGGTATTTTGGGCAAATATACACTGTTCAGGCATGGGCGGTATCTTCTTCATGCTGCTCTGAGTCCTGATCCAGAAACTCCGGCTGGATGTTTTTTTCGGCGTTCTTGAGTGATCCCATCCGGGTAACCATAAACCAGGCCAATGGAATAGTTCCACCCACGAAAAACAGGGTGGCGCCGATGCCTCTCAGCCAGGTCAGGGTTTCGAATGTTCCATTTTGTATGAATGCTGCAGAACGGCCATACCACAAACCTTTTTCTACAACGGCCTTGAATTGTACAGCTCCGGCAGGGAACAAATCAAGAATGACCATCAGCATCAAGCCGGCGTTGATAGACCAAAACACGGTTCGGATGGTTTTAGCATTCCAGAAGTCGGATTTTAGTACCATTTTAGAAGCGAACAACATAGCAGCCAACGAGACGTTGCCATATACACCCATCAGAGCCGCATGGGCATGGTTAATGGTCAGATATGTGCCGTGCTCGAAGTAGTTCATAATGGGCAAGTTTACAATAATGCCCATCACACCGGCGCCGAAGAAATTCCAGAAATTGACCGCTACCAGGAAGAGAAAAACCTCCGGGAAGGCAAAATTTGCCCCCAAATCTTTCTGTTCTACATCTCCCACGGCTATTTTGGGCATGTTTTTAAATCGCCAGGCTTCCACAGTAAGCAAGATCAGGGGGATGAACTGAAGGGTAGAGAAGATGCTGCCCAATGCCATGGTAGCCACTGGTTTGGCATTCCAGTAGAAATTGTGGGAAATGCCCAGGAGCCCTGTGCCTAAAAACAATAAGGTTGCAAAATACACCACCCGAATTGCTGCCTGCCGGCTCACCAATCCCATCAAAACAAGCAGGTAACTGACGATTACGGTAATAAAAACTTCAAAAAAGGCCTCCACCCACATATGGATAACCATCCAGCGCCAGAAATCTGCAATCACAAAATTGGTTTTGGGCGTAGCTACAAATCCGCTCAGAAACAACAATGGAATGCCGACAACCGAATACAGGATCCATTTAGGCAGGGTCCAGGTTTCTTTTTTCAAAAAGGTAGGGCGCAAACCTCGATATACGACCACTCCCCAAAGCACAAAAATTACCATGAGCAATCCCTGATACAGTTTTCCGAAGTCAACATATTCCCAACCCTGATGCCCCAGTAGATTCCACCATTTGCCAAGTAAACCGAGCGGACCGAGCACCATGCCCGTGAGCGACCCGCCTACCAGAAGGAACAACATCCAGAAAAGGGTGTTGACCAATTTTAGCTGCCCTGGAATTTCCTGTTTGGCCAAAATAGGCAGGATAAAAATGGAGGAGGCTATCCAACAGGTAGAAATCCAGTAGAGCGATAACATGATGTGCCAGCTTCTGGAAAGCGTAACCGGAATTTCGCCCGAAATGTGGATGCCGACATACCCAAAAAAGTTAATAAAATCGTTGAGGGTGATGATCCCGCTGCTCACCTGAAGCAGAAATAAAACAGCCGCTACGGCAAAAAACTTGTAGGTGGCTTTTTGGGTAGGAGTTGGCGTAAAACGGTTTACCTTGTCAATAGTCAGAAGATCCTTTTTAGGCGGTGTGAAAAACTTGTTTGGTAACTGATTGTACTGGCCGATGAAGTAAAGCACTATGCCGCAACCTAATACAAAACCGAGCATACCCAATACGCTCCATAAAACAACTGGCGCCGTGGGTGTATTGCCAGCTTGTGGATCATAGGGCCAATTATGTGTATAACTGAAGTTCGAGCCAGGGCGTTCCACGGCACAAACCCAGGCGCCCCAGAAGAAGAAGTCGGCAAGGTCCGTTACTTCCTGCCGGTTGCTGATGTAGCCGGGAGGTGGGAAAGCCTTATCGGTGTTGTGGTCTATGAATAAACTCAGGTAATATTCGCGCACTTTACCTAAAGCAAATGATTGTGCATCGGTGAGTCTGACAGCATCATCCTGGGTTTGGTAACGGTTGGCTTTAAGCTCTTTTTTGGTTTGTTCCTCCATCACCTTTATTTCCGTTTCCGTAGCAGGACGACCATTTTTTCTCAAAAAATCCTGCGAATGATATTCCGTCATATACCTGGCCGTCAGATTCAGCGCTTCTGCAGTGTAATCAGGACCCCGTTGGGCGCCATCCCCAAAATAACTCCCATATTCCATCAACGCATATTTATGAAACACCTCCTGCCCCCTGTTTATAGCAGATTTTTCCATGATGATGTTCCCTGACTCGTCTTTGAAAGCAGCTTCCGGCGGCGCTTCGAAATAGGTTTGATACCCAATCATTCCTACACCGACCAGGCTGATGATGAGGATGAAGGTGAGTGGCCCCCACCAGTTTTGGGTGTCCATTAAATAGTCGACACTCTTTTTCAGATATCGACCATTCCCGTGCGTTTTGTCAGGTTGTTCCATGAGAAAGTGATTGGTGCGATCTTTTAGGAATTAAGAGTATTTTGTCTGCAAATATAATTTGATTTTTTATTTGTCAATACAGCTTGGTGGAGATATATTGAATTGGTCGGGTAAATGACCAAATAATATCCATTCTGCGATAGATTGGTTTTGTGTATAAACTTGATTGTCAGTATTTTGTAAAGCTTTTATTTTATAAAAGACAAAATACTCTTAAATATTAATTTTGCCTTAAAATTGACCTTTCATGACGCATGTTGGATCAATCTGATTCACATTGGCCATTGACTCATTCAAAAAAAAATCACCCATGACTTATTCAGAACAAACCAAGTTCCCCCTGGAAATAGCAGAAAAGCCCCTCACTGTTGGGGAAATGGTGGTAGCAGATTACCGCAAAGCAGAAGTATTCAGAAAATTTGGTATTGACTACTGCTGTGGAGGCAAAAAGCCGCTCGCCGATGTGTGCCGACAAAAACAATTAGACCTTCAAACCGTGCAAAATGCCCTTGACGCGATAGATCAGGAGCCCGTTGAACCGCATCAGGATTTTAATGATTTGCCGCTTGACAAACTGGCAGACCACATTGAGAACCGCCACCATCAGTATGTGGAGTCGTCCTTGCCTGTGCTCGATGAACTAACCGCCAAGGTTGCCCGGGTACACGGAGAACGACATCCGGAACTGATTGAAATTGCCCGCCATTACCTTGCAGTGGCGCAGGAGTTGCGGATGCACATGCATAAGGAAGAGCGTATCCTATTCCCGTATATTCGGCAAATGGAGCAGTCACACAGGACTAATAGCTCCAGGCCTGTTCCAGTGTTTGGTTCTGTCGCAAATCCAATACACATGATGGAAGCAGAGCATGAATCTGCAGGAGAAGCCATGGAAGTCATCCGACAGCTAAGCAATCAGTATACACCACCACAGGATGCCTGCACCTCTTACCGGGTGTTATTTGCCAAATTGCAGGAATTTGAACAGGATTTGCATCAGCATGTACACCTGGAAAACAATATCCTTTTCCCTAAGGCCATATTGCTGGAGATGAACTAATTTTGAGTGATGAGTTTGGCCTATTTCATTTCGGTATTTATCCATTTTGTACTGGCTACCTTTTGGATCGGAGGGATGTTGTTTTTGCCGCTGGTGATTCTCCCAGGTATAAAACAACATCCCGACCGAATTAAACTGCTATACATCACCGGGCTGAAATTCCGATTTTACGGCTGGATGGCGCTGGGAGGGTTATTTATTACTGGCTGGACCAACATGTATTTCAGAGGACTGGATATCTCCCTGCGTTTCTTCACCGATAATATGTATGGCAGGTGGATTGGGATAAAACTGATTCTTTTTGTACTGATTTTGGGGATGAGTGCGGTGCATGATTTTATTTATGGAAACAAGGCGCTTGAAACCTTTGAACAAGGCAATAACTACCGCTTTAAACAAATGGCCCGCTGGACCGGGAGATTGAACCTGTTGCTGGCAGTTGTTATGGCCTTTTTAGGTCTGCTGGCATCGAGAGGAGGGGTATTTTGATAAACTTGATTCAATTCCGTTTTTTTATTCATTTTAGCCGCCTGAATCAGACTCAATCCTCCTTCATGCGGATACTTACCCTGCTCCTTTTACTGCTCTCCGAAGCTGCTTTTGCCCAAAAACAGGATCGTTTTCCGGCATCCTCATTAAAAATTTACTGGCAACTCATTACCAATCAACAGGAAAAACCTGGTCAGCACCTGGCACGTTTCACCTTGTTGAACACACACTATAAAACGCCTCTTCCAGCTCAGGGATGGACTATCTATTACAATGGCGGACGCGACGTGTTGCAGGTTTTGCCGGGAAGTGGCTTGTTTACGGGAAGAATTCATGGAGATCTGTTTCAACTATACCCGGGCCCGGAATTTAAGGGGTTATCCCCAGGAAAGAATATCGTTGTGAACTGCGTGGGAGATGCCTGGGTTTTCAATATTTCGGATGCCCCGAGTGGCTTTTACCTGGTTTGGGATGATACGCCGACGGTTGCGCATGCGATCACGCAGGTAAGCACAGAACCGCCGTCTACCCTGGCCGCATTTAAACGCAGCGCCGATGGTCCGGAAGATCAGATGACTCCTGAACGTGTTTTTGCCCAAAATGTAAAAATTACAGACATCCCAGCCAACCAATTGCCCCTAATAACCCCCACTCCGGAATCCTACACGGCCAAACCGGGTTTTTTCAAACTGGATGCTGGAACCTCCATCGCCGCAGAACCGGAGTTCCAGCAGGAAGCCGTTTACCTATCCGGCGAGTTCCGGATGTTTGTGGGCAAGGCCTTGCCGCTGGATCCAACCAACCCTAAAAGTATACGGTTGAGAAAAGACGTATCGCTGCCGGATGAAGCTTACCGGCTGGAGGTCAATGCCGACCATGTGAATATCGTGGCCGCCGGATCAAAAGGAATATTTTATGGTATCCAGTCGCTGAAGCAAATGGTACCGCTGGAGGCCTGGAATTCGCCGGTATCTATCATTACCATACCCTGTGCGGAAGTTAGGGATCAGCCCCGGTTTGGTTATAGGGGGGTACACATGGATGTTGCACGCAATTTTCAGCGCAAGGAGCAGGTGCTGCGTATGCTCAACTGGATGGCCATGTACAAGCTCAATACCCTGCATTTCCATTTTTCCGACGATGAGGCCTGGCGTATAGAAATTCCCGGACTACCGGAACTTACCTCCCTGGGTGCCACGCGCGGGCATACCTTAGACAGTAAAGCACACCTTCCGGCTACCTTTGGTTCAGGAGGAGATGTTCAGAATCCGCAAAGTGGCTATTATACCCGGGAGGATTATTTGGACATACTGCGATACGCCAAGAAACTCCATATCGAGGTAATTCCGGAGATTGAAACACCCGGCCATGCCCGGGCGGCCATCAAATCCATGGAGGCCCGCTACCACCGACTGATGTCGGAGGGAAAGGCATTGGAGGCACAGGAATACCGATTAGCAGATCCGGAGGATCATTCGAAATACCTAACGGCGCAGTATTATACAGACAATGTGATGTGTGTAGCATTGCCTTCTGTGTACCGCTTTTTGGAAACAACGGTGGATGCCTTGATGGCCATGCATCAGGAGGCAGGAATGCCTCTGAAAACCATTCATATGGGGGGCGATGAAGTGCCGGTAGGCGTGTGGGAGCAATCGCCGGCGTGCCAGGCACTTTTACAAAAACTGCCAGGGAATGAGTATCGGGGAATTTCGGACTTGTGGCAGTATTATTGGAAAAACGTGTATGAAATACTCCAAAAACGCGGATTGTTTGTGTCGGGCTGGGAAGAAATAGGCATGCGGGAAACCAAGCTGGACGGTCAGCGCAAAATGATGGTCAATCCGGGATTTGCCAATGCGCATTTCCGGACTTATGTGTGGAATACCGTTATTGGCTGGGGATCGGAGGATTTGCCCTATCGCCTGGCCAATGGCGGGTATGAGGTGGTTTTGTGTCCGGTATCCAACCTGTATTTTGATTTGGCGTATGAAAAGGATTTTGCAGAGCCTGGTTATTACTGGGGCGGCTTTGTGGATGTGGACAAACCGTTTTATTTTATTCCTTTTGATTACCTGAAAAACACTAAAGTGGATCGGTTTGGAAATCCGGTTTCGCCGGAAGTTTTAATGGGTAAAGATCGGCTGACCGATTATGGTAAAACAAACATCGTGGGCATTCAGGGGCATTTATGGAGTGAAAACATCCGTACCCCCGAGATGCTGGAGTATCTTGCTTTTCCTAAATTACTGGGTTTGGCAGAGCGTGCCTGGGCACAAGATCCGGATTGGGCGCGGGAAAAAGACCCGGAAAAAGCGGAACAATTGTACCAAAATGCCTGGAATGTCTTTGTAAACGTGTTGGGTAAACGGGAACTTCCCCGGCTGGCAGTTTATCAGGGTGGAGCCCGTTTCCGTATCCCAACCGTTGGCGCCAGGGTGGTTCAAGGTAAAGTGGAGGCCAATGTGATGTTCCCTGGATTAGATATTCGGTTTACGACCGATGGTTCAGAACCAACAGCCTCAAGCGCATTATATCAGTCGGCGTTGGAAGTTAGTGGCAATATGTGTTTTCGGGCATTTGACCGGAAGGGAAGAGGTGGGCGAACCATCTGCCTGAAAAGATAGGCACTATATGTGGCGATATAGATAATTTTGCTTCATTAAATAACCGGTATGTCTACTCATATTCGACAATTTGAATTCGATCATTTTAAATGGATTGACGTTTGTCAGCCAACTCATAAGGAGTTGACTCAACTTGCTTCTGAATATGCCCTGGACTACTATCAGGTTAGTGATAGTTTACAAACAGGGCATTTGCCTAAGTTTGAGGCGCAGCCTGATTATAATTTTTTGATTCTCAGAGCGTACACCGCTTCAGAAGAAGACAGGGTGACGAACATCAATGAATTATCCAATAAAATTGCTTTTTTTTATAATGAAACCAAGGTGATAACCGTGCATCGGGCGCCATTTGATTTTTTGGATAATGTGGATATGAAGTGTATCCACGCAGAAGATATGGTTCTGGAAATTATCCGAAGAATGTTAAACACCTTTGTTAAACCGTCTGAGCTTTTAAGTAGAGAAATAGATGATTTTGAGCAAACCATCTTTATCAAAGATTACAGTAAGATCTCTTTGGAAGATCTTTATTACCTGAAATCGGAGACCCGTATTGCTAAAAAAATCCTGCAGATTACCCAAAATACGATCCATCAAATGGAAGTGCAGGAGCGTTTTAAAACTTCCATGCAGGATATAAAAGACCATTTGTTATATCTGATTCTGGTGTATGATGAAATGACAGATGATGCCAATAGTTTACTCAATACTTATTTGTCGGTCAATGCCCAGAAAAGCAATGATGTGATGAAGTTGCTCACTATTTTCTCGGCATTTTTTCTGCCTTTAACCTTTATTGCAGGCATATACGGGATGAACTTCGAAAATATGCCGGAGCTACGGCATCCAATCGGATATTTTTTAACCCTGGCTTTTATGATTGGTATTGCCCTTGTGATCTTTTTTTGGTTTCGCAGGAAAAGAATCATCTGAACGGGTCAAAGGTCCTTTTTACGGAAAACACGAACGGCTAACAGGATGGGAATCAGGGCCCATGCGGATAATACCAGGGTTGCAAAAACAATGCCCCATCCGGTTCCCAAAAACTCCCGATAAAGCGCTCCGGTATACCCCATCAACGCAGAAATATCCATCTGCAATAACACCACCACCCTGGCGAGGTCAATAGGATTTAGTGCTATAAATGCCAGCATTACTTTTTCCAACGGATAATCGGCAAAGCTGAACATCAGAAAAAGTACCAGGGCATCGTACAAAAGCGCAAAATAAAACCACAGCAGAAGCGCCACGCCAATTCCTCGGGCTTTGTCGCGGGTTAATACAGAAGCCAACAAGGCAATAGCTACAAAACTTACCGACAATGCAATGGCCATCAACATCAGGGTAATGCCGGTAGCATTTGGCGCAAACAGCGCAACCGGGATGCCTATTCCGATCATTACTGCCAGGGTAAGGGCGCCTGCGAGCCCCAAAAACTCACTCCAGATCAATATACTTCTTCGAATAGGTTGTGCTGCCAAAAGTTCAAGAAACTCTGTGGCGTTGTAAAAATGAATGGTGGAAAAAATGATGCTCACCAATGGTGTGACGATCAGTATGATATTGAGCAGGCTTACCATTCCTTTGGTGGCCTCGCCGCTCAGGTTGAACAAACCCAGCGAAACGGCCAGCAGAAACAGGGTGTACCCGATGACCATCCTGTTTTGCAGGATATCGTACAGTACATATTTGACAATGCGGAACATGAGTGTAAGGAATAAAAATGAGCTAGTTTAAGTGCGCTTCTTTGCGCATGATGCTGGCCAGCGCGCGGTTCAGTTTTTCTTCTCCGGTTCGGGATTTTAATTGAGCAATAGGTTGGTAAAATTGAACCTGCCCATCCATCAGGTAAAGTACATCGGTAGTGAGTTCTTCCAGATCACTGAGGATATGGGATGTTACCAGGATCAACTTCCCTTTTTCCTTTTCCGCCAATACTTTTTCTTTCAAAATTTCTGAGGCTAATGGATCCAACCCGGCCGTAGGTTCATCGAGTACTAATACTTCCGGATCAAACAGAAATGCCAGGCAGGCGCTCACTTTTTGTCGGGTGCCACCAGAAAGGGTTCGCATCGTTTTGTGTGCAAACTTGTCTACTTCATAGGACTTGAATAAATCGTCGTCAAATCCCTTCTGTTCTGTTCCACGAATTTCACGGATCATATCAAATACCTGACCAACCCGCATATGGTCTGGATATCGCCCAATCTGAGGCATGTATCCAATATGGCGACGGTAATCCCAGGTGCCAAGAATTGGCTGTTCGTGGAGGGTGAGGGAGCCACTGTCAGGAATGACAAGCCCCAGTAAACACTTGATAAAGGTGGTTTTGCCGGATCCATTTGGTCCGATTAACGAAACTGCCTGCCCGGCCTGCATGTGTACGCTGACCTGATCCAGGGCCTTGAGCTTGCCGAATGATTTGGAAAGTTTGCTAGATTGTAACATGGCTGTGGACGACTTACGATTTACGATTTACGACTTGCGACTTACGATTTACGACTTACGACTTGCGATGTAGACGGTGCTTAAGCCCAAAATTACTTGACAAAAAGGAGTTCATACTCTACTCACAAAAACAAGTAATTTTGGGTATGAAAAAGTTGCAATCGAGCAAGCCTCAGGGTGCCTCTATTTCTCAGCGAGAAAGCCGTTACTTTTCGGA
>JAEUUS010000598.1 GCA_016787545.1 Saprospiraceae bacterium | reverse complement strand
AAATACCCGTCGCCCCGATAACTGAATTTGAAATTTCGGTTGCGCGACACATTTTCGTCGCTCAGCACCTCGCTCCAGTCGGCCTGCATCATGAGTCGTGCGCCCAGGTTTACGCGTGCGCCTACCGCAGCGTACTGGCATCGTTCTTCGCTACCGATGATACCGGTAAATGCCTGTCCGGATGCCATTCCCACCCGGTACCGGGCGCCTGTGAGTTCGGTTAGTTGAGCCAGGTCGTCGCGTACAGCGGCGATGAACTCCAGGGCTCGTTCGGTATTGTTTTCAAAGGCCACCGGGGCGCCAAAAAGGCAAAACATCACGCCACCTTTGTCGCCAAAGTCGATTTCTTTAAAGTACCCACCGAAGTTTTCACTCTGATCCAGCACGATAGAAGCAAAATGGTCAAGCGATTCGTGCGAATGAACGCCATCGAAGGAGATGAATACGCTTACCACATTGCGGAATTCGCCAAGGGGTTGATTTTCAATAAACTCCTTGGGTAAAAACTCCATGGCCACGGCCGGATCCGGTTTGGGAAGCGCGGGCTGTTCGTGCAGGAGCAAACTACCGTGATCATCGCTGAGGTGCAGCGTAAAATATCCTTCACCGAGGCTTTTAGCTTCGTATTTGGAGGGATTGAGCAGGCGCAGGAAATGTACATCTGCCACCGCCTCCAAACTTCCTGCCCTGGTTTGGGCCTGGGCGCAACCATCAATGGGCGCTCCCTGGAAATAATACCCTTTGCGACGTTGACCTACAATGCCCCACTCCACTTTTCCTTCCGATAAACCCACCTTGATCCCGATATTGTGTTCGGAGAGAATGGGGTCTTTGCTTTTTTGTTCGTAGGAGAAACGGGATAAAATAGCCCTTACGGTGGCTACAATATGTCCGGCATCGTTGCGTTCGCCGGGGAATATGGCGGTAAAGCTATCGCCTGCGAAATAGGGAATAAAACCTCCCTGCCGGTACACCAGCGACACTGTAGGCTGGAAGATATGATTGAGCACATCGGAGAGTTCTTCAGCGCCCTCCGGACCTTTTGCCATGAGCGACTCGGTGAGCCGGGTAAATCCGCTCAGGTCCACAAACATCGTACAGGCATGTAAGCTGCCCTGCAGGATTCCGTTGCGGTAATTTTCCTGAATAAAATGTGGCAAAAAATGTTTCAAACCAGGCGGAATAAGTTGGTTATCAGGGAATTAAAGGGCTATCGTTTGGTTAATCCCGGGCATCGAACAGAGCCAAAATAGTAATTTACTCCGGCGCCGATCATCACATAAGTGTCGTTGTTTTTTCCGTTGCCGCGTTGCTTACCCGGAGTGCCTAACGGCGGTTCTCCGGAGCGGTCGGCCAGCGCTGCTGCAATATCTCCACGTTGGGTACGGATATCGCGAATATCGGCATACGAGCCTTTTACATCATCGAGATAATCCGTGAATAATTTGCGTGCACTGAGCGTAAAATCGAGGCTCCAGCGGTAGGAAAGATCCACTTTAAAGCCCATGCCGTAGGCAAAAGCGCCTTGTGCAGTATTGTATTCTTCGCCCCGGAATTGGCCTTCTGTACCCATTTCCCGGAGGTCGTATGTAGTACCCTCGAGATCGGCTTTTGGATTGAACCAGAAAAACGTTGGTCCTGCGAACATGTAAGGGCTAAAGAAAAAATCGCGGCTACCATGCACGTACGGGAAGAAATTGAATTCAAACTGTGCAGTAGCATCGTATATATTGGACCAGAAATGCAGGTTTCGGCGTTTTTCGAAGGCGTTTTTGGAATCAGAATCGTAGGCGCTGATTTTGCCGGCATTCACCCCGAACCGCAGTGCGAGTCGATCGTTGAAATTATACCGTGCACCGGCGCCGCCTGCCAGATGCAGCCGGTTTACCCGAAAATTGGTGTTCAGATCACCAAAATAATTGGACGCGCCAATCCATCCGCCAACTTCCCAGCCGCGCATCTGAGCGGAGGCAGAGGGGAGTGTCAGGGCAAAAAAACCAAGTATCAGCAGCGAGTATCTCAAAAGTATGTGCATGTTGGTCGAAGTTTTTGGATTTTGGTATTGGACGATTTTTCTGCTTTCCCGGATGTCTTTAACGGCAGAAAAACCAGGATAAATACAACAGCGCCGCAAAAGTAACACCCTTGCGGTCGGTTTTTCAGCTATTGCCCTCAAAAACGTCGGAAAAGCCTAAGATGGTATGTCTGCAGGCAGAAATATCAATATCCAATATCCAACAGGCCAATGTCCA
>JAEUUS010000590.1 GCA_016787545.1 Saprospiraceae bacterium | reverse complement strand
CCGGCTGCAGAGGAGATCATTCCAGTGCCGGAAAACATGGACATGACTCTGAATGCCAATTTCGGCAAAATCAAGTACACCACCTACGATTTGAACAACCTGAACGGCAAGGTGATTGTGAAAAACAGCGTTGCCAAATTGTATGATTGTACAGCCGATGTGATTGGCGGACAAATTGCCCTCACTGGCGATTACAACACGCAAAACCTGGCCAAACCCAGCTTCAACATGGATATTGCCATGCAAAACATGGGATTCCGGGATGCCTTCCAAACTTTTGCAACCGTGAAAACGCTGGCTCCTGTGGCACAGTTGATCGACGGTAAATTCAATACCAGCCTGTCTATGTCGGGCATTTTGGGCAAAGACATGATGCCGGATTTCAGCACCCTTTCGGCAGCCGGATTCCTGGAAACCCTTTCTGCGATATTCAACAACTTCAAACCCATGAATGCCATTGGCGATAAGTTGAATGTAGCCGCCTTGAAACAATTGGAGTTGAAAAACACGAAAAACTGGTTTGAGATCAAGGATGGTAAAGTGACGGTTAAGCCATTCAACACTCAGGTGAAAGACGTAGCCATGCAGATCGGCGGATCACACGGCATCAACAACGACATGGATTACCAGGTGTTGACCAAAGTACCCAGAAAATCGCTGGGGTCTGCGGCCAATTCCGGTCTGGATTTATTGACCAAAGAAGCCTCCAAGGTGGGTGTTAGTTTGGCGCAGGGAGAGTTCATCAACGTTCGTTTTGACCTCACCGGCACCATGTTCAACCCCAAAGTGGCTATGAAAGTATTGGGCTCCGATGGCCAAAGCACCATTCAGGAAACCGCCACCGGCGCCGCAACAGCCCTGGTAGATAAAGCCAAGGATTCACTCACCAATGTGGCCACCCGGGAAATTGACAAGGCCAAAAAACAGGCCGAAGAAGCGGCCCAGAAAGCAGCCGACAGCCTGAAGCGCGTGGCCGAGCGCAAGGCCCAGGAAATTGCAGACAAGGCTACCCAGGAAGCCAAAAACAAAGTAGGGGAAAAAGCCGGTGAAGTTTTAGGAACAGAAGGGCAGAAAAAAGTGGACGAAGTGAAAGACAAACTGGGCAAGTGGGATCCGTTTAAAAAGAAGAAAAACTAACGTCATGCACATTCCTCTTTGGAAAAAGTGGCTCTCGCACATCACCCCCATTACCCTGGAGGAGACAACCACAGAGCAAAATCCTGAACTGAGTGTTGTCTTGTCTAAAGGACGGGTACAATTGCTCAGTGGAAACGCCATTTATTCCTGGGATGATTTGTACAAGAATTTTCTGATTGCCTTCGACCGCTTGAAAATCGATGAGCGCAAGGGAGAGGATGTGTTGCTGCTGGGTCTGGGCTTAGGCTCCATACCGTTCATGCTGGAGAAGATTTTTCACCGGAAGTTTCATTATACTGCGGTAGAATGGGACGAAATGGTGGCGCATTATGCGGTGCAGTACACTTTATCGCGTCTGGAGAGTCCGGTAGAAATCATTACCGGCGACGCGGAAGTGTTTGTAGATATTACGGAAGAGCAGTTTGACATGGTGATTGTGGATATATTTGAAGATGAAATTACGCCGCCGCAATTTTGCACGGTAGCGTTTTTGGAGCAATGTGAGGCATTGATGAAACCGGGTGCTTTGCTGTTATTTAACCGTCTTCACGGAGAAAACGAGGCCGTGCGGCATGTAACGGAGCGTTTTTTTGAAAGGACATTCAAAACGGTATTCCCGGAAGCCTGGGCGATTGATACCAGCGGAAAC
>JAEUUS010000648.1 GCA_016787545.1 Saprospiraceae bacterium | reverse complement strand
ACACCTTGCTTTTCCGGTTGATCTGCTTCAGGAGCAAGGGTGAACAGGCTCACAGGTTGCCCGGAACGCAACTGATGGGGTTCATTCAGTCGGGTAGTTCGCTCCACGATAACAAATGCCTTTTCACCAAGCGAGAATCCGGTGTTCACTACCTGAAGCGGAAACCAGGTGTACCCCAGCTCCACCCTTAAAGGCAGCGGATTTTCCCGCACCAACTCCAGAAAATTGCGGTAATCGGCTTCTTTTTCCTGTTGAAGCAGTTTTTTAAGTTTTTGAAAATGCGCCAATTCCTGTTCACGTGTCATGGTGACCGCGAAGGTAAGCGCGTGTTTAAATTTTAAGAAACTTTCCAATCAACCGCTTTCCTGCATCGTTACGAACCAACAACACATATTCCCCTTCTGGCATATATGCTGGCAGGTCAATGTTATAGGATTCTTCCTGCAGAAGGGAGGTTTTGGAATACCATTGATTTCCCTTCAAGTCAAAAATTTCAAAACGAACCACCTGCTGCATCCATTGAGGAATATCCACAATGAAACGGTCGGTAACCGGATTTGGGTGAATATGGATAGGTTTTACCTGTTTTGACGTTAGTACAGGTTGTTTTTGTAAGGATATGGATTCCCAGCCGCTTGTGGTTAATTTTTGCAAAGTGCATCCAGCTGCCCATAACTGACCGGAGCCATCTACTGCAATTTCAGGCGCTTGTGCCTGGCAATGGATTTTCATGGAGGTGAAATGGTTCCAGCCGTTTTGATCCAACACTGAAATAGCTTGTGATGAACTTATCCAGAGTCGTTTTTCGTTGTCGACATACAATTTGCCAACCAGATTGTCCTCGTCTGGTACCCCTAAATCTGCCAGATTCAAATGACTCCAAATGCCTTCCCGGAGCAGAGCAACGCGGTTGGTAGAAAAGGTAACCCAGACATCGCCATTTGTTAGCACAGCCACTGAGGTAAGATTGGTAAAGTCTGGAATTCCGGTTGTTGCTGTGGTGTACAATTTCCAGTTGTTGCCTTTACAGACAGCCAGCCCTTTGGTGGTAGCGAAATACAGGCAATTATTCGGGCCAAATGCAATATCCTGAATGTTGTTGGACGGCAGCGGACTATTCCTGATGTTCAGACAACGCCAGGCAAAGCCGTTGAATACAGCTACCCCTTGACGTTGTGTGCCAACAGCCAACCAGCCATCAGGAGCTGTCCTGATCGCAGTCATGTTGTTGTATTCAAAAGTCAATCCAATGGTAGAAGTATCCCAGTTTGTCCAGAATTCACCTTCTTTTTTGGCAATGCCGCCTATGTGTCCTATCAGCCAGTCCCCTTCTGGCGTAAAGGCCACCTGTTGAACGTTGGAAAAAGCAAAGTTTTCGTTTTTTTGGTTGTAAAAGGTAGGTTGTTCTGTTGCACTCAGATAAATAAATCCTGAGTTTTCCCTGCTGCAAAGTAGCTTTTCCTGGTCAAAAACTGCCAAACTTTGAATGATGTCATCGGTGGAAGAAAATTCCTGGGCTGGAGTTGCCTCCAAGGGAGGGTGGAGGCAAAGGCACAGTACACCGGCCAGTGATGGGAGGTTTAGGCTTCTCATAAGTATATACGTTGGTTAACTGTTTCATGGCGGATTTAATATTTTACCGAAGGTGTTATATGTAATAATCTGAGACTGGTATTAAAATGTGAACAAAAATAAGCGATAATTTTAATTGAGCTAAATTTAGTTCGGTTTTTTTGTGTTAATGCCAATATTTAATTATTTATCATGCAATTTTTTCGTTTGAAATTCGATTAAAAAGGGCTTTAGCCGAATATCATTAGCAAGTCTGAAATTATTGGAAATCAAAATCTGGTAGGTTTTTCCGGGTTCCAGTTCTGCATCGAAAGACCAGGAATTGCCATCCGGCGACCAGTTTCGGTTACTCAATTTGGGAAATGCTTGTTCTCCCAGCGGGCCGTAATCAACGCCGGTATTGTATCCATTGAGGGGCTGGGAAAAATGAACAGAAATTCTGGTGAGTCCGGCTGGCACCTGTTTGTTTTTGTTTTTAAACGGCGAAATATGGCTTACACGAGGCCTTGAAGCCTCGTACTTTTGGTAAATAGCACTGATTTTTTGCGGAAAATAACGGGAACCGTCCACAATCCGTTCAACGGCCCTGTCATTGGTGTAATCCAGCTCAATGAGCTCACGAATTGCATTGGATTTATTTTTTGCATTAGTCAGATAAGCCTCTGCGATTCTGTAACCGATGAAATATCCCAGATCTCTTTCTTTTAGTTCATTGGTATTGGTTCCCCACATCCAGTTATTCAACACACCTGGCAGAAAAAGGTCCTGCTCATACCTGGCTTTGATTCGGGCTTCTTCCTTTAATCCAAATGCAAAGTTGGGCAAGGAACTGGGCTTTCCGGTAACATGACAGGACACGAATTCGGCAATTCCTTCGTACAGTGTGTTGCACAGGAGGTTATCCTGAGGTGACTTTTGCTGAGTGTGAATGTATTCATGGGTACAGAGCAATCCAACCTGTTCCAGCGGATGATACAGTTGGTAATAGGTTTGCAGATGGTCTGGAAGTTCGTGTACATCCACTGATGCATCGGTTAAGGCCATTTCAGCGCCCAACAAAACCCGTCCCTGCTGAATGGTCCCATTCGTTCTGAAAGCGCCCATCAGGAAATAAACTGTGGCGGACTTCAAAACGGGATAATGTTTTCTCAATTGGGCTAAATCCTTTCTGATTTCTTCCTTTACAGGTTCCAGGTTTTGGCTGTTATGCCGAATGCTTTTCCAAAAAGCGGGATAACTCCGAATGGCACGGAGGTAACTCTCCGGGGTATACCGGCGCACTTCACATAAACTTTTTAGACCTTCAGTAGCAGGTGCCAGATACAACTGATTCAGCAAACGCATTTGAGCCAGTGTGTCGGAGGTAGCTACAATGCTGTCGTAGGCTGTCCAGAATCTGGTAAGGTCCTCATCTACAAAACGTTGTTGTTGCGCAAAACCGGTCAGTGATTGGCAGTATATCAGCAGACCAATCAGGGCGAATCTATTGAAAATTTGCATGGAATATTTTGATGGCTGGAGCAGGTAATTACAACCTGCCCTGAGGCAAGGAATACAACAATAGCGTGTTTTCTCCGAAGTAATCCTTGAAAGCGAGGGCAAAAGTGCCCGGATTGCTAAATCCAACCAGTTCAGAAATTGCTTGTGGTGTGCCTGCGCGTTTTTCCAGCAGAACTTTGGCCTTTTCCAGGCGCATTTCCCGGATGAGTTGCACAGGCTCCTTTCCAGTGAGTACCATCAGCTTTTTGGCATAATGTGTTTTAGTCAATTGCAACTTGCGGGCAATATCATCCGGGAGAAAATCCGGATTTGCCAGGTTGTTTTCGATGTGTTGAACAATCTGTTGCAGGAATTGATCCTGAAGGGTTACCCTGTTTTCAGAAAAGTAAAGCTGTAAAAAGCGATTAAATTGCTCGTGTTTTAGTTTCCGGGCTTCCAAAAGTCGTTGCACGGAGGCATCAAATTCATCATCAATTACCGGCCGTGTGAACCAGGCATCTGCACCGGCTCGCAAGGCGTCCAGTTTGCCTTCATTGCCGAATTTGTCGGTTAATAATACTACTGGAATGTGATTAGTCCGCTCACTCAATTTGATCTGACGGGCAATCTCAATGCCGGTATAACCGTTGATCAACGCATCACAAACGATCAAATCAGGCAACATCTCATTGGCCAACTCCAAGGCTTCGCTTTGCGTTTGAGCAGTTTCTATTTGAAACCGATCAGAAAGCAAGGATTTCAAATAAAGCACTACCTGACGATTGGGCTCGATCAACAAACAAATCTGGTGCGGTTTGGGGCCTGGTCCGGCCGACCATAATTCCGGAGTTCTGGAGGTAACGACAGCTGTGCTGGTCTCAGGAGCGGTGCTAACTACTGTAGCAGGGTGTTGGACTTCATATTCCAGATTTGCTTTCATTAAAGCCCATTCCTGCTCTTTCTGTTGCAATTTTTTTTGCCAGCGACCCTCTAACGTCATATTTCTGTATAACAGCAGTAGTATAAACAAACCTGCCAGGCCGCTATAAAGAAGCGCACGATCCTTTGGTATCTTAAGATAGTTGTCTTGCTGACTTAGTTCTAATTGATGAAGAACAGACAGGGAATCATATTTTTGACGCATTCCCAGGGTTTCCACTTTTCTCTCCCGGGCTTTGATGGAATCCTGCGCAACGGCTAATAATTGCTGACAAGTCAGGGCTTGTTCCGGCATTTGCCATTTTCTGTATTCCTGAACCAGAGCTTGAAGTAACTCGGCTTTGGTAACCGGATTAGGGTCTCTTCGCGCATCCATTTCAGCAGCGGCAAGTAAGGTTGCGGCACTTCTTTCATCTGAATTTGCCTGATAAATACCCGACATCAAGGATAGTGCACGCCCGGTAACGGGTAGACGATGACGTTTTAAAAAATCCCTCAAAGACTCAACTTCCACTTGTGCCTGCTCATAATTACCGGCTTGAGCCAGTTCAACCATAACCGAAAGCTTGCCGCCCAATGAATCAAGGACGGTACTGTTTTGTCCAGTTAGCAAAGGAGTGCAGAGACAAAATAGTAGAAAAAAAACGAAAGGGGGAAGGATTCGGTACATGGTATCGGAGAATTTCAGGGCAAAAGAAGGTATTTTTTGACAAATATGCGCGATTTAAAGTGGTTTGCCTCGATTATTCTGAGGATACTGCCTAATGGCAATGGAAGCGAATTGGATTTAGTCCTGAAAAACTTTACACTGGCTTAACTTTGCCGTTGGTTCATTCCATATCCCTGATGTATAAACATTTGACATTTCTTGTTTTCCCATTTAGACTGCTTTGCTTTTGGCTGGTATTTTTTGGGGCTTTCCGACTTTGGTTTGTGTTATGGTTCCATAATGATTGGTCGGCGGATCAACCGGAAAATGTTTGGTGGTCGTTCTGGCATGGATTGCCGCTTGATGTAAGTTTTGCGGCTTATTTAATGGCTATTCCACTCATCCTTTGGCAAATTGGGGTGCTTTTGGGGATTCAAAGTTATGGGTGGGTCTCTAAAAGTATTGCCATCGTAAACGTGGTGTTATTTGGTGTTTTTGTATTTGTTTTTGGGGCAAACTTATTCGTGTACGAGGAGTGGCAAACACCCCTGAACAACCGTGCGGTGGAATACTTTAAAACGCCAAGTGCATTGCTGGATTCCATGTCATTTGTATTTAAAATGGCATGTGTGGCGTTGTATGGGGGTGGCGTATGGTTGATTTGGAAAATTTACCGTTTGATAGTTGGCCAGTCTATTTACCCTGGAAAGGCCATATCGCGGTGGCATTTTCTTGTGTTGCCAGTTTGGCTTGGGTTGTTGGTTTTGGCCATTCGTGGAGGTTTGGGCGTTATGCCGATTAACGAAAGCGCGGTGTATTACTCTGCGCATTTGTTTGATAACCATGCTGCTACCAATCCCGGGTGGAGTGTTGGGCATAGCCTGGTAGAAGCAAGATCTACTGAGAACCGGTACAAGATTATGGAGGATGCCGATGCAGAAAAGAGAATTGAAAACTTGAAATGGGGCGGACTGGGGGAGATTAAATATCGATTTAGAAAGATAGCATACAGCTCAGATTCGGTTCCTGTAGAAAAACCGGTAAACCTTGTTTTTCTGATGCTGGAAAGTCATACGGCGCAGGTTATAGAGGAACTTGAAGGGCGTAAGGGGGTATGTCCTAATATGAGCCGCCTGATTCAGGATGGTATTTTATTTGAGCATGTATATGGCAGCGGGTATCGAACTGATCAGGGGCTGGTGTCAATTTTAGCCGGATATCCGGCTCAGCCCGATCAGAGTATCATTTTACTGGATGATAAGGCTTCAACCCTGGGGTCTTTACCTAAGTTGTTGAAAGAGAACGGTTATCAGTCCTTATTTGTGTATGGAGGAGAACTCACTTTTGCTAATATTGGTCTTTGGCTTACCAATCAACGTTTCGATAAAATAATTTCTGAGCGCGATTTTTCCGCTGAAGAAAAAACACAGCGCTGGGGAGCAGATGATCAAATGGTATTGCAGCGTATGTTGCAAGAAATAAATCAGTTAAAACCCCCGTTTTTTGCCGCCACCCTTACGCTAAGTCTTCATCCGCCCTATGATGTTCCTTTTAAAAGTCAATGGGCCGCGAACACTGATTCGGAGAAGTTTCTAAACAGTGCTGCTTTTGTAGATCAGGCACTGGGCGCTTTTTTTCAGGCTGCTGAAAAACAACCCTGGTTTGAGCATACCATTTTTGTACTGGTGGCGGATCATGGCGCCTCACAACCCGGGGCAGTGGGTATGGACAGACCGGAATCCCGACACATTCCATTGATCATTTATGGGAAACCCCTTTTGGATGATTGGAAAGGTGAACGTATAAAAGGATATGGTAACCACCACGATATTTTGAACACAATCCTGCCAATACTGTCGCTCGAAAAACGACAAATGGATAGAAAAGGGCTTTGGTGGAGCCGGAATTTGTTTGACGTACACACGATGGATCTGGGAAGGGTGAATGAAAACGGTAAGCCTATGTCGCAGTTCGGTTTTGCCTATTACACCAACGAAAACGGATTAGGCTGGGCTACCGCACACGGGAAAGGATTCTATGAATTCAAAAGCAAGGAGTGGCGCATTTTCGAAGGTCAGCTTACAGAAGACGACAAGCTTAATGCCCTGGCTTATTTGCAGACACTTTATAATGATTTTTTGGCCAGGTAACTGGAACTTGGACTGCTGGATGCGAGACTGCTGGACGTTAGACTTGGGCTCGATGAAGTTGGTAATGCTCCATAATCTTCAACCTTCATAACGTCCACCAATCGAGTGTCCAACATCCAGCAGTCTAGTATCCAAAAGTCTAACATCACTTTTTTTCATAAATTATAATTCTTGCTCATTTCTGGCACGGTTTGTGTCATATCATAAAAAGTGTGTAAGTATTGTTCTCAGAATTGAAAAATTCTCAGGGGGCGCGGGAAAAGACCCGCGCCCTTTTTTTATGGCTGGCCAGCTTCCAGTTTGTTTTTATACTGAAAATACTGCCGGATAAATTGCAGACCTTCAAGGTGCGGAGTAGGGTAGTGCCCCATTTTTTTCTGGGCTTTGTGCAGGCGGAACAATAAACGCCAATGTTGAAAGATATCCAGATAGGCACGCCACATGCCATGTTCCGGATCGTATATGTGAGCCGGTTCTCCAAATACGCCATTCAATTCCATAACCTTGAATTCTGCGCGCTGGAGCGCTTCCCAGGAGTCTGTTTTTAAATCAAAACGCGCGTACTGTATATCAGGTATAAGCCTGCAAATTTCTTCAAATGCCTTTACCATGGCTGGCGTAATCAGATGATTGCCATTCATAAACTTGGTACCGCGAGAATGATTTCCGATAGGCTCC
>JAEUUS010000561.1 GCA_016787545.1 Saprospiraceae bacterium | reverse complement strand
AAGCCAGCTGCGTAATCGCCGCCCCGCGGCTGATTAGGCGCGGTTAGTGCGCTGAAAAAAACGATAAACAACAAAAGGCCTACGGCCAAAAGAAGATTGCCTACAATGGTCATGGTTGGTGTTTGAAGGGGGAAAATGAAGAGCAATTGTACGTGTTTTATCGCAATTACTCTTCCAGGAAAAACTCCACCCTTCGGTTTTTTTCGTTGGGCACATCCTTGGCCCCCAACACCAATGGGCGCGTATCGCCGTAGCCGGTGGTTGCAATACGCCTGATATCAATCCCTTGCTGTACCAGGTAATTTGTCACACTTTGTGCCCTTTCCCTGGATAAAATCAGGTTTTTTTCGGCATTCCCTACCCTATCCGTATGGCCCTCAATCCGGAGTTTATACCTGGGATTACGTTTCAGAAAACCAGCCAATCGGTTCAATTCCGGCTCGGATTCCGGCAACAGAATGCTTTTGCTTTTGACAAACAGGACGTTTTTAGGCAGGTACTTTTCCAGGGTGTCTTTGGATACAATTACCTGATGTGGTTTATTGACATTATCGGGTTTGGATATCGATTTTTTAGGGGTATTGATCACCGGCTTAGGGGTCAAACCTGCTGTTTGGGGTTGGGGAGGCGTTTTAATAAATGACGGATCTATAGGATGATCGTTGTACCCTAACAATCCCTTAAACACAGGTGCTTCACTGGGTAATTGCCAGAAAAGAGTGATTTCGCCCTCCAACAAGGCATTAAAATACTCTACTTCTATGGGATACTCCCGGCCGGCCTGAAGCTGAATTTCGCCAGTAAACCGCCCGACATCATGCAAATCCCAGGCGTCGATTAGCAATTGACCGTTAATTTTTACCCGTATGCCATCATCCACATGCGCACGGAACATATAGGTTCCGGTTTCCGGCGCTTTAAGCAGACCATTCCAGCGAACGGAATATACCTGTGGGTCCAGACCAGGCGCCGGAGGTACACTGTACCATACAAAATGAATTTGTGCATCTGTTCGGGTTAGTACTTTCTGGTCAAAATTCCGGCCGTTGTAATATTCGGCCCGAAATCCTTGTTGGGCCAGTCCAATAACCGGCAGAAGCCCCATCAAGATTGGGAGAAATTTGTTTATGATCTTCATAGCTATAACCAGACACTGTTTGAATGGCCTAAGGTTACAACGTGACAGCTGGGCCGAATATTTTTTTTAAGCCGGATGAATCGGATAAACAACCCATTTGAGCCGACTAAAACCTGGTGTCAAACCAAACCTTCCGCTGCTGCAAAATGTTGTAATTTTGCACCCGCTCGTAAACGCAACGCATGAGAAAAAAAATTGAGATCCTGGCTCCGGCTAAAAACCTCTATCAGGGTATGGCAGCCGTGAATGCCGGGGCAGACGCCGTGTACATGGGCGCACACATGTTCGGCGCGCGCACGAATGCCACCAACTCCATCGAAGATATTGCCGAAATGGTCCGGTATGCTCACCTGTTCAAAGCCAAGGTGCTGGTAACCGTCAATACCATTTTGTACGAAAATGAGCTGGAGGCTTGTCGCCAACTGATCTGGGAACTGTACCAGATTGGGGTGGATGCCATCATCGTGCAGGACATGGCCATTCTGGAAATGGATTTACCGCCCATTGCCATTCATGCCAGTACACAGGCTAACAATCGGGATGCGGCCCACGTGAAGTTTTTGGCTGATGCAGGGATTAAAAGAGTGGTACTGGCACGCGAGTTAAATATTGATCAGATCCGGGAAATACATCAAGCCACTGATGTGGAGCTGGAATTCTTTGTTACCGGCGCCTTGTGCGTTTCGTTCAGCGGCAACTGCTATATGAGCGTGGCCAACGGCGAACGCTCCGCCAATCGGGGATCCTGCGCTCAAAACTGTCGCCTGCCATACCGACTGATCGATGGCAAAGGAGAAACCCTGATTGAAAGTAGTCACTTGCTTTCTATCAAAGACCTGGATCTGAGCGACGAACTGCCCAACCTGATTGCTGCCGGTATTTCTTCCTTCAAAATTGAAGGCCGATTAAAGGATATCGTTTACGTAAAGAACAATACTTCCTATCTCCGCAAACGGCTCGATGCCATTTTGGAAGCTCATCCGGAAAAATACGAAAAGGCGTCTTCTGGCAGGACTTTTTTTAACTACGAGCCGGAGCTGGACCGGAGTTTTAACAGGGGCTACACAGATTATTTTTTCAATCACAGAAAGGAAAAAATCGGCTCCTGGGAAAGTCCGAAATCCAAAGGCCAATACATTGGCAAGCTCCTGGAAATCAAGGCCAATGGCTACCGGATTGAAAACTTTGAGTTGCTTAATAACGGTGACGGACTTTACTTCATCAATCAGGATGGCATAGCGGATGGCGCATTGGTTAACATCATTGTAAATGATCTGGTGGTGCCCAATGAGATGAAAGCCCTGGCTGTTGGTACTGAAATTTACCGCAACCTCGATGCTGAATTCACCCGGATGATCGAAAATGAAAACAGCGCCGTCCGGAAAATCGGGGTTACCATGCAGTTTTCAGAAACGGAAAACGGATTTAGTTTGCAGGTAACCGACGAAGACCAGCACACCGTAATTGTGACGCAGGAAATGGCCAAAGAACCGGCCAAAAATGCCGAAGGTTTAATAGATAACATCAAACGAAACCTGGCCAAAACCGGGAACACCCCTTTCATTGCGGATGAGGTGCATGTTGACTTCAGTCAAGACTGGTTCCTGCCCAATTCCAGGGTGAATGAAATCCGG
>JAEUUS010000534.1 GCA_016787545.1 Saprospiraceae bacterium | reverse complement strand
TGCCAGTATTACCGGCCTGGGACTCGGTGGCTTGATTTATGGTTTTGGAGGCGTTTCGGCCGCTTTTGGCACCATGAGTGTATTATGTGGCCTGGCCCTGGTTTTTGTGCTGCAAATTGCGCCCAGAGGCGTTCCGCCTTTCGACCGTTCTGAAACAGCCGTTCAGCGTATCAAGGCCGGATTGCATTTTGTTTTCAGTAAGCAGGTTATTATTGGCGCCATCGCCATGGATTTATTTGCCGTTTTTTTCGGTGGAGCCGTGGCTTTAATGCCTGTTTTTGCTAAAGATATCCTGCACGTTGGTCCGCAGGGAGCCGGTATCCTGCGCGCTTCCATGGCGGTTGGCGCCATTACCATGGCTATATTCCTGGCACACAGGCCATTGGGTAAAAATGCAGGGAAAATCATGTTGCTGTGTGTGGCCGGATTTGGCCTGTGTAATATCTTTTTTGGACTGAGTACCAACTTCTTCCTCTCCTGCCTGCTCTTGCTTCTGGCCGGTATGTTCGACGAGGTAAGTGTGTTTATCCGCTCGGCGCTGGTTCAATTCCAAACGCCGGAAAACATGAAAGGGCGGGTATCTTCAGTCAGCTCTATTTTCATTACTTCCAGCAACGAATTGGGCGCCTTTGAGAGCGGTCTGGCCGCCCGGTTCATGGGTACGGTGCCATCCGTGGTATTTGGCGGATTAATGACCCTGGGCGTGGTGGCTTTCACCTGGTGGCGCGCCCCCAAACTCAGGAATTACGATTTTGAAGGGCAATCAGATCATTTGCCCTGATCCCCCTGTGTAAAGAATGACATCAGCTCCGGCGTATCGCCCAGGGAAGTGCCGATGGCTTGTTGCATGCCTGACTCGGGCAGGTAAAGCGGCGCGGCCGGAATGATGTTTACAGGATCAGGCTGTAATGCTATAGATTTCGGCAATGGAGATGAAACGGGAACCATGCGGGTTTTGTACACCACTTTTTCGCGCCATTTGATGCGTTCTACCCATACGGTATCCGTTTTTTGTTGCACGATTGGCACCCATTTTTCCTGGATTTCCACTGGTCTGAACAGCCACATGGCCCCCCACCCGATTGCCAGCATGCCCAGAGCCAGCCAAATACTCACCCTTACGCCTTCAGGCTTCGGGAATTGAGTCATGACGCGTGCGCGCAACCGCTCAGGCGCGACCACCGAGGCATCCATTGATTCGGCCATTTGAAGCATCCGCCTGATCTGATCGTATTCTTCACGGGGCATCATGGAAAGCACCAGTGCTTTTTCCGCATTGCTCAGGCGATCAAATGCCTTTTCTTTTGCTAATTGTTCAATTTTATCCAACATAATGCAAGGCATTAAAAGTATGTGCCCGCCAATTGTGTGCGCAACTGACGGATAGCGTGGTGCAACCTGGACTTAACCGTTCCCTCCGGACAATTCAGGATTTCCGAAATTTCTGGCACGGTTAATCCTTCCTGATAGCGTAGTACAAAACATTGACGCTGGGCATCGGGTAGCATGGCAATTTGCTGCCGGAGCCTGGTTTCCAGCCAATCAGGCTCCGGCATATCCGGCAACTCATTGGCCCAGATATCTACCGGTTCAGGTTCAGGCAGTGGAGGGCGCCGGAATTCATTCCTGCAGAGATTGGTTGCCAGCGTATAAACCCAGGTCCTGAAGCGTTTTTCCGGGTTGAATAAATGTGGCTTTTCAATAATTTTGAGAAAAAGTTCCTGGGTAAGGTCTTCAGCCCTAGCGACATCTCGCTGCAACATCCGGAAGAAAAAGCGGTACATCCGCGTACTATACCGTTCGTACAGTTCCGCAAATGCCCGCTCTTGCCGCTGCGCAATGGCTTGCATCAGCGCTTCATCCGTGTAGCTGTGATATGTTCGCCGGAATAAAGGCATGTTTATTCTTCAATAACGTCCATGAAGACCCGGAATCCAACGGCAGGACTGGGCAGTGCGTATTCTTTGACCGTCATTACCTGGCCATAATACGGCTCGTCTTGCCAGCTGCCACCTTTGGCTTTACCCGGTTGATCTATCATCTCGGCCACATTTCCGGAAATAGCGTACAAGCCAAAATCATTCGGGAAATAAGAATCTACCTTCACCGGGAAAAATCCGCCGTCGTTGGATTCCGGTTTCAACTGACTGGCATCCTGTACATCCGTCATGGGAGAAGTCTGGGAAGGACAATTACCGCATGGCTCCTTTGCATTGTAATTTGCCAGATAGCAGCCCTTGGAATTGCGCACAAAATAACCACCCCAGGGATACGGTGCATCTCCTCTGCCGGCACGCGCTGCGCGCATCCATTCTTCCTCTGAAGGCAGCCGGAACAACACTTTTTTAAACTTCTTTTTATCTTGAGAACTGTTGTACACCATGGTAATCCAGGCGCAA
>JAEUUS010000513.1 GCA_016787545.1 Saprospiraceae bacterium | reverse complement strand
ATCGGGTCCGGATGCTGCTTATCATGGTAGTCATTATTGGTACACCAAAGCTTCCGGTGGCAATGCTCCGAATAAAACGGCCATGTTGAAAACTACCAAATGCCTCACCCTTACGAACATGAGCAATCCGGTTTTTGAATTCTATTACCACATGTATGGCAACCAAATGGGTTCGTTGAGTGTGGAAATAAGCCTGGATAACGAACAAAACTGGGTAACGGTTTGGACTGTTTCCGGCAACCAGGGCAATCAGTGGTTGAAAGCAGTGGTAGACTTGCTGCCTTACCGCACCCCGCATACCAAAATCCGCATTAAGGGCACCACCGGAACCGGTTCCCGTTCAGATATGGCCATTGACGCCCTGTATATCGGCGAGGCCAGCGGCAACCTGTACCAACAGGAAATAGATATAGTACAGGCGCCGGGCATGACGGTTTATCCCAATCCATCTTCAGGCTGGTTTGAAGTACGCATGGATGAGGGCCTGGTATGCAACCGGGCAGAGATTTACAATGCCGCCGGACAACGTATCTGGGCGGAAGAAACAAGTTCTTCTTTGCTTACTTTTGACCTTTCTGATCAACGGCCGGGTTGTTACTATCTTCGGGTACAAACCGGAGAAGAAGTGCAGATGGTCAAGTTGTTGTTAGTGAAATAGAAATAGCATCATTTAGGTCATTTAGGAGGTCATTTTAAGGGTCATTTATGGTCATTTGATAGGTCATTTAGGGGGTCATTTAATAGTCATTTAATAGGTCATTTAATTAACGTGGGTTGTCATCCCGGGAACCGGGACCTACACAAGCCAAGTTAATTGGGTGCATTGGGCCAAGGCATCCTGAGAACCGGGCTTGTGTGGGTCCTTCGCTGCGCTCTGGATGACAACCCACGTTGGGTAAATGGCCCCTAAATGACCTACTAAATGACCTACTAAATGACCCCTAAATGACCTACTAAATGACCCCTAAATGACCTCTAAATGACCTCTAAATGACCCCCAAATGACCCCTAAATGACGCTTAGATACCCCAAATGACCCCATCACCATAAATCCACCAACTCATGAAAAAATCCCTACTTATACCGCTTTTCGGGTTATCTCTTTTTTGCCTGCAGGCAAATGCCCAGGTGGCCTGGCTGGACACCGGATTTGGCGCCAACGGCATAACCCTGGCAGCCAACCAGCCCAATGTCAAACCATTACGAGCTAACATGACCTTGCAACCGGACGGTAAAGTGCTTGTCAGGGTAATTAAACGAGACACTATTACGAATGTGCACACCGTTTGGTTACATCGTTTTGGGCTGGATGGCGATGTGGATACCGGATTTGGTCAAAATGGCCAGGTGTTAATTGATTCTACGTTCTGGAATACAGAACCAATAACCAACGACGCCAACCTGCTGCCTGACGGGAAAATACTCCTGGCAACACCCACGTCTTCCAATAATCAATTGTTTACCACCATTACCCGACTGAATCCGGATGGATCACCGGATGAAGATTTTAGTGTGAATGGTCGGTTGAAATTAGAGGAGATCATTGACATTAATGGTCTGCAACCCAGGCTGGTTGACCTGGAAGTGCAGCCTAATGGACGCATTGTATTGATTTATAATTCCTATTACTCTCTGTTGGCAGAGTATGGATTCCGGATATTAAAACCCAATGGCGATATACTGCCCGGATATGAAGAAATAGTATGGGGCAATACCGATATTGATGAATACATGACGCAGGCTATAGTGTTGCCTGATGGAAAGATATTGGTTGGCGGCAAACGTGACCCTATTAACGGGCAACCTTATGAAACAGATTTCGCACTGCAACGCTTTGACGTAGCCGGTTTTGCAGACGAGGATTTTGGCAATGCCGGCATTGCCCTGGCGGATTACAACGATCAGCAGGAATTGATGACGGATATGCTGCTGGAGCCGGATGGCGGGATTGTGACCGTTGGTATAACCGCCGCCAGCACCCTTATGTTGGCCAGGTTTACAGCTGATGGCGATCTGGATGCATCTTTTGGCGTCAACGGAGTTTCCACGTTTCCAAATTTGCCGGTGGTATCATCGCGTCCGGCTATGTCGCGCGCCACAGATGGCAAGTTGGTGGTGGCAGGTGGCGAGTATGAGTTCAATACCCTTCATGATGAGGAAGCTTCCATAGCGCGTTTCCTACCCAATGGTGCATTGGACATCACTTTTGGAGCCCTTGGCGTAGTGTATTTACCTCCGGTAACTACCGGGATTAATACCATTTTCCAGGATGTAGCCGTTCTGCCGGATAGGCGCATACTTACCTGCGGCATCCGGTATAACGGTGAGAACCAATTATTGCTGGCGCGTTTTATGCCGGATACCAGTGCGGTAATTTGGTACCATGATCAGGATGGCGACAGCTACGGCAACGCTGCCGATACGGTTTTTGCTTTTGATGCGCCTCCGGGCTATGTGGCCAATGCAGACGATTGCGATGATGCAAATGCTGCCGTGAATCCGGCGGCCATGGAAATTTGTGGC
>JAEUUS010000493.1 GCA_016787545.1 Saprospiraceae bacterium | reverse complement strand
CAGGAAAACCCTCAACAGGTAGTGCGGGAATTGGCAACCACAGTTGCCCTGCTTCCAATTGGGCATATTAAAGCCAACAGCGGGCAGCCCCGTAAAAACTTTAGCAAGGAATCCCTCGAAGAACTGGCGGCAAGTATCCGTGCCCACGGCATTATTCAGCCCATAACGGTTCGCCGGATTCATGATAAAGAATACCAGATCATTTCCGGCGAACGCCGTTTCCGGGCCAGTCAATTAGCCGGCTTGAAAGAAATGCCTGCGTATGTCCGACTCGCCAACGACCAGGAATTGCTGGAAATGGCCCTGATCGAGAATATTCAACGGGAAGACCTGAACGCATGGGAAATTGCTGTGTCGTATGGTCGATTGGCAGAAGAATTTAAACTGACGCACGAAAATTTATCAGACCGGGTAGGCAAACAACGCAGTACCATCACAAACTATCTTCGTCTCCTTCGGTTTGAATCCGACCCCGATATCAAACAAGGTATCGTTGAAGGTAAAATTTCTATGGGACATGCGCGTGCGCTCGCAGGCGTAGATGATTATGCCATTCGGAACTCCGTTTATCAAAAAATCATTTCGGAAGACCTCTCCGTTCGCGCAGTGGAAGCACTCATTGCCAGCTATCAGGAAAGTCGCAAAGGCGACCAACCTAAACCCAAAAAAGTGCTCAGCGAGAATCTTCGTAATATTCAGGATCAGTTCCGTGCCTTTTTTGGCGCAAAAGTGGATCTCAAAAGAGATGAAAAAGGCAAGGGGCAGGTTGTCATCAAGTTCGATAATGATGCCGACTTGAACCGCCTGATTGCCTTAATGGAAAAAGAATCTTGACTAAAATCCATGGGATGATGGATGTTTACTCGCTCATAGTAGAATCCCATTCCAAAATATATTCCTGAGCACGTCCTGCAGGACATTGCTCAGGAATAGGCAACATTTCTGTAATCGTCAGACCTCCCCTACCCTTTTGCAGGTTTCGGAAAAACAGCGACATAGAAACCGGACTACTTTGGTCGTAAAACTGTGGTTTATCCCTTCCCGCTGAAAATTTTCCAAAAAAGCATCTTGGGACTCCCCACACATGGCACTGAAGTATCCACTTCCGGATACCTTCCACTTCAGATTGCCCTTTCGGTAGAAAAATTCGCCATTGCTCTTCCGACAAAAACCAGGTAGCCCTGCTTAACACCAGTCGGCCATAACTGATCCGCTCCCTAAAGTGTATGTCGCCTTTATCCTCCCACAGCATTTTATCCGGCAACATCCCATCAAGAGATACATAAGGCATACCCAAATACCACAAAATGCGCCGTACGGGTGGTAATTGTTCCGGCGACTCAAGCCCAAGATCATTAATCCTTATCGTGCAAGCTCGATAAGGGTCCCAAAGTTTCGGAATTCCTTCCTGATTAAGTGTTACCTCCAAATCCTTGAGCGAAATTTGCCAAAGCGCTTGAGTTTCAGGTATCCTGCTTTCCGGAACATCAATTCTTCCGTTGACCAATACTGGTTGAAAATGAACGTTGGCCCAACCGGGAAAAGGATAAGGGGTGGTGTCATCCATTTGGGTTTGCATCCAGTCCTTTATCTGTATAGATTCTTCCGGAGGAAACTGCCCCAGCCATCTGGAATACATCCTTCCTCCTCCTGCAAACATTCCGTTTATCACTGCCATACATTGCCCATCCTGCTGGTAAACCTGCATCACTACACCCACCTTTCCATCGAAGCGTTTTTCAAAGATTTTGGATTGAGGTATGGTTCCAGCCTGTATATATGCCTGGCAAAAATCTAAAAAGGGCATAGTATCCCCTGTTTTCATCCTTTCCCGGGCAAAAGAAACCAATGAGGCCCTGTATTCCGGTAGTTGATGTGCAGATTTGTCATGCCAACAAGAAAACAGGTCTTTTTGTATGGATAACCACTCCTCCTGGCTTATCCAGGCCGGATAATCCTGAAAAACGTCTTCATAAAACACTTGTTCTGTTGGAATGTCAGGTATGTCCACTCCATACTTGTGCAATAACTGTGTCAGTTGGTCTTTGGCTGTGCGTTGCGCTTCCAACACCATGTCGGGCGTTTGAAAAGGTAGGGTTCGGGCAGTTGTTCGAAGCCATTGCAACAAAAAAGCAACTTCAATACTTAGTGGTGATGCTGATTGAAACCCCAAATATTGGTATAAGCCACTGCACCAACCAGGAGACAATCCTTTTTCCGGCATTTCATATTCCAGGAAACCAATATCCAGCAATCTGTTTAACCAGGCTTCAACCGACTCCGCCGTACCTTCTGTTTCTGCAATCAATAAAGCAGTCAACTGAAGTGCAGTGATTTTTCTGCCGGGTGCAGTAAGATAATTCAAAAGGAACTCCAGCAACGGTTGAACGGGCATTTGCTGAAAAGCCTCCTGCTCTCCATCAAAATATAACCAGATATAATTTCCGTCAACATTTTTCCTGATAGATGGATTCAAGAGTACCCGCAAATTGCCCGTGAAAACCGGGTCTTTCAGCAACACCTCATAAATAAACGGAAGTAAGGCAACATTTGGAGTTACTGTGGACCGTGAAGTAAACCACTGCCCTGGCGCCTCTTTGGACTCTAAAGAAAATGATTGAACCGATAGCGTTGTGAATACACTAAAAGGCGAGGTTTTGTACATCGTGCGACATAGGTATTGTAACAATGTCATGGCGGTTTTCCGGTTTTTTTTGTTCGTTGTAACCGAATCAGCCTGGGCGAATGCATCCAATTGAGCCAACAGATCATGACTTGCATATAATAATCCTGAGCGCAGTACCGGATTCATCGCCCAATGCTGCAATTGGGAAATGCCCGCCTCCAGTGCTTCGGCATAAATTTTTTCAGCATTCTGTTTGTCTTGTTGAAGACTTTCCCATTGTATCAATCGCTTCTGCCATATTTCCATTGATTCCGTGATTGGAACATTGGCTAAAATCAGGGTCGCCTGTAGTTTTCGGTGTTGAAAAAAAGCCTTTCTGGCATTGTATATGACCGTTCTTTCTGGTCCTTCCGGCAATTGAAGAAGTGCCTGATTCAGGCCTTCGAAAATATCGGCAGCCAGCCTTGTTTCCAGCTCATCCATGGCAACCCAATCCGGCATTCCATGTGACAAGCTTTCCCAGGCCAGCAAAGGCAACCCACCCGACCGAATTAGTGTCAAGGGTAGAAATGCCTGGTCAACAGGCCATTTGGACTTTGTGTTTTGCTCCTGCATATATATCTGGTACAATGAAAAACTGCCTTTTTATCCTTATGCTCTTTATGCCCTGGATCTTGGTTGCGCA
>JAEUUS010000480.1 GCA_016787545.1 Saprospiraceae bacterium | reverse complement strand
CAACGCACCAAAATCTGATGCGTGGATATTGCTGGGTGGCGACCCTCGCTACCAGTTGAACATGGCAGCCTTACCAGAGCGACTGTCGGGGGTATATGGCTATGTACAAATCAAGCATGATGTCAATTGGGGTGTGCTGTCTGGTGGATACGAGATTTTTGTTGGCTTAGGGGCGTTTACTCTGGATGTGTCTCAAGTGGTTAACTTAGGCGGGCTGGGAGGCTCTGTTGGCTTGCCTTATGCCATCGGCCACCTTGGCGGACGCATTCACGGCGAATTTCTGGGTGGGCTTGTAGGTGGCGCTGCCTGGATTGATTTGCAACTTATAGGGCCCTATCCTTTTTCTTTCGAGGGTACCATTGGCATAGAAGGCTGCGTGCTTTGGGTCGCTTGTACCACCTATCATTTTACCGTCGGGGTAAATACTGCCGAAGGGTTTTATGTAAAATCTTAAAACACCAATACGATGAAGTATACCATTCGTTTTTCAAATCTATTTTTCTCTTTAGCAATCACACTGCTATCGGTATTCGCTGCAAAACTTCAAGCACAGGTGGCCATTGTCAGCAGCGACCCCGGTCCAGGCTTGCGCACGGTGATGGCCTGGTCGCCTTTTGCCAATGCACATGGATATCAGATTTTCAGAAAAGACAACCTCGCGGCAGCCTATCCCGTGACACCTGTAAACCCAAGCCCGTTGGTTCCACTCAGTAATTGTAACGCCATCCGTGCACTGCTGCTTTTTCCAGATTCCACTGCGTGGAAAATTGTACAACAAAGCTTGGCCGATACTTCTACAGTTTTGTTCAACCCCTGCGATTTGGGAACCATCACGCAAGCTTCACAGAAATACCCGGTTTTGTTGCAAATAGCTGCCCGCAGCCTGCCGATTGCCAAGGCTATCGGGATAGCCTTCGAAGACGGTAGTGTTGTAAACGGCCAAAATTACTGGTATCGAATTGTTGCGGTCAATGCTGTTGGCAACCCAATAGGCGAAGTAGCCACTGACCTGAGCGTGACTGCCGGTGTGGTAACTCTTCCAGCGCCGCCAACAGATTTGGTTGCTGAAAGTGGCGATAACGACGTACAACTGCTTTGGAACGATGTCAAAGGAGCAGCCGGGTACCACCTATTCCGGTCCATTACGCCCGATGGTTTTTATCAACAAGTAAGCGAAACGCCATATGCTTCCAGATTCAGGAACAAGCTCAATGGCGACACACTTATCCCTGCCCCCTACGGTTTTCTGGATTACCAGCGTTGGAATGATGCCGGAGCCCCCATTCCACACCAAGTTGGCGCGGCGATGATCAATGGGCCTTACAATGGCTATAATTATTACTACAAAATAAAATCGGTGGACCTTTTGGGCCGTACTGGCCCGCTTAGTGCCTCTCCGGCCACTGCGATGCCAATGGATAAAACGGTGCCAGGTGTGCCAGGTGGGGTTACAACCATTCCTGACGAAACATCGCCTAATGGTGCTGTAGATATTCGCTGGGTGCATGTACTCAATGATGCAAATGGTCACCAGGAAAAGCCAGGAGTAGTGGAATACAAACTATACCGCTTCGAGACATCCATTGGTAATCCTGATGAATTACCGTCTTCACTTGTCACTGGCGCACCCATTCCTGCCCCTGCAGGCAGCGGTTTGGCGCAAATGGTGACAGCAACCGACAACGCTCCCGGACTTCGAGCTGTTTACGGAGACAAAACCTGGTGGTATCGCGTGAAAGCCGTGGATAATGCGGGCAATGAAAGTCGCTGGTCAGCTGCATTCAGCGCGGTATTAAAAGATATTACGAAGCCCAATATACCTGTTGGCGTGACCGCTAAAGGTTTTGAAGACCGTATCGAATTGCGTTGGGATGCCAATACGGAGCCGGATATACAAGGCTACCAAGTCTATCGCAGTTTTTGTCACTACGGTGAATGGGTACCCTGTCCCGGGCAGGGTACTGACCCGAAAGACCCGAATTGCCCACCTCCGTCAGATCGCGAAAAGGTTAGCCGTGTGCCAGAGCCTTGCAGCGGGCCTTTTGTATTTCTGGGCGAAATTACCAGAGATTCCCTTCTGCGTGCAATTAGTATCGGAAACACTGCCTATGCAGACAGAACTATTCCGGTTGGTTCATCTGTTTGCTACGCATATTGGATCAAGGCTATTGATAAATCGGGCAACCGAAGCGGCGACTTCCCTTTCCCTAATCCTGTTGAGCGCGCACAAATTCCTTGTGAGCGCCTGCGCGATAGAACAGCACCCGAACCAGCGCTGATTTCAGGTTTATTCGCCCGAGACAATGCTATATTGGTTGAATGGATTGCGCCGCCTACGCCAGATACCCGTGCCTATCATGTATATCGAGCCGAAGAAGTTACTCCGCAAGTTGAGCCTTCCCCAAACGATTTCAAATGGGTGGGTGGCATGACGGTGGAAAAACCGCCGGTCCTGCCTGTCAATCTCACAGCGCCATACAAACCCCTTAATCTTTCCACTTGCGAGGTGATACCTGTGGAAGCCACAGAGACTATGAGCAACGGAGCATTGATCGACAAAACGGTGGTAAAACACAAGGTTTATTGGTATAAAGTGGTGGGTATTGATTTTGACGGCAATGAAGGACTTTTGAAAAAAGCCGTTGCGGCAAGCACCTTCACTTTTGACTCCAAAGCCGCCCCCGCGCCACTGATAGAAAGCATCGGTCAACAGAACGACACCTGCGGTATTCGTTTGCAGTGGCTGCCGGGTTTTGACAAAAAGTTGCACCGAGGTTTTTTGCTATATAAAAGCCTGGACCCTGCCGGGCCATTTATTCAAGTCACATCCTTGCTGGAGCAGAACACTTATTTGGATAAACAAGTGGTGAAAGGCCGCCAATATTGGTACAAACTCGCCATTGTTGAACGCACCGGAAAATTGACAGAAATAACGACGGCAGCCGTCGCCCAACCAAACCACTAACCTGTTTTATACCGATTTGACATGAAAAAGTTCCGCTTGTTTTCTGCAGGATTAGCCGCCTTTGTTTGTTTTTCTTATTGCAACTTAGCAATAGGACAAGACACCAATTTTCTGCAAAAAAATACCTGGTATTTTGACAATTTCAATACCCCCCAAAATGAGATTCCCTGGTCGCTTTTTCGCGAAACATTTATTGGAATCGCGCCAGACTACGATGATGCTGGTATTTTTGACCAATTGATATTCGATGAACTATATGCAAAGAGCTTGTTTCCACCGGGTCAATGTTTTGGCTTGGAACTGATGCTCTGCCACCTGTTGCGCTATGGTGGGCATGACGGATTTTGCGCTCCAGCGGCGCAGTATCCTGGTAGTTATTCAGCCTCAAGTGACACGTTTGGTCCAAGTGACCTTCGCCTGAAACACGCCATTCGGGTGTTGCATGGTCAACAGATCAATTACCGCTTTATTGCGTACATGCTTGATCTCATTGCCCTAAATAAGAACCGCGACGGTAATTATGCTTACGGACAATACAAATATTTTGAATCAAAAAAGGAACCAATGGTTTTAAGCATTACGAAAGAACTATTGCCATCAGCAGGTGGGCATGTGCTGCTTCCTTATTTTGCCGTAGAAGAGGATGGTTTTAAAAAAATATTTGTTCATGATGTAAACCATAGCTTTTTCAATCCAGATACCAGCGAGCATAATTTTTACACGCAACGTCGCAATTTCGTCAAAATAGACCCCAGTGACGGTTGCTGGAGTTATGGGGGTGGTTTGAATTATTCAGGATGTTCCTCCGGAGATATAACTGATGGCAATTTAATCATCATGCCTTTTTCCGTTGTGGGTCGCAAAGACCGCTTGCCACAATCTCTGTTTGCAGACGCAGCCGAAGCGATTGGAAAAATATTCGTGTTCAGCCAGGAACCTGAACTCGAGCAGCTTGCTTCACCGGATGGCAGGCGTTTATTCCAACCCGGAACGCAAAAACTGGAATTGAATGATTCTCTGGCGATGCGCAGCGTGCTGCCATTCATCCCCATCAATGGTGGTCAGCCGATTCCAAAAGATGCGGCCCAACTCTTCTTTGTGCGGGGTG
>JAEUUS010000469.1 GCA_016787545.1 Saprospiraceae bacterium | reverse complement strand
ATTGAAATGGGATGTCAGTGCTTTTGCCCTGCAATACAACAACCGGCTTGGCAATCTGGCCCAATACGATGCTGACAGAGATACTTTTATCCTGTATCGTACGAACATTGGAGATTCCCGCACGTATGGTTTGGAAATGTTCGTGGAATATGGAACAACCTTGGGCGACAACTGGTATGCCAGCGTCTTCACGTCAACTTCCTATTTCAATGCCCGTTATCTGGGCGATTCCATTCGCGTAAACGGCAAGGAAAACCGGAGCATCAAAGACAAAAAAGTGGAAAGTGTACCAGATTGGATCAGTCGGAATGGCGTGAATGTGCGTTATAAAGGGCTGAGCGTATCGTTGTTGTACAGCTACACATCCGAAACTTTCGCCGATCCATTGAATACAGTGGAGCCTTCTATCACAGGAGGAGTTGGCCTGGTTCCGGCATATGGTTTGTTAGACCTGAATACAGCCTACCGCAAGCGCAATATTACCGTCCGGTTCAACATCAATAACCTCACCAACAAGCAATACTTCACCAAACGGCCTACCTTTTACCCGGGGGCAGGTATCTGGCCATCCGATGGGAGAAGCGTAACGCTTACAGTGGGTATAAGGATTTGAGGTGCTCATTTAGAGGGTTTACCACTAAGACACTGAGCGCACTAAGAAGCACTAAAACACCAAAATGCCAAAATGCCAAAATGCACGAAGGGCCGGCTGATCAGCCGGCCCTTCGCATTACAGCGGCAGCGAAACTGCAACAACTTTGCGTCTTCGCGCCTTAGTGTCTTTGTGTTGCTTTCTGCCTTTCAATGCAGGAAATAAGAGATCAAGGTGATCGCCACAAAAACGAACACAATTGCGGCGGTCATTTTCAAGTATTGCTTTTCATTCAAATTCTCGGGCATCATCGAATAATTGAGATCTTCCTTCATAGCAGAAAATTGAATTAGTGAAACAATAAATGAGTCTCATACAGAACGTATGAGCAGGACAAAACGCTTCCAACAAGCGATGTGCCAACGCTTTTCCCGCCTTAAATGTAGAGAAAATTTTGACATTTTGTCAAAAGTCTTGACAAAATTTCAGTTTTCGACAAATTTAATTTTTCGTTAATAAATTTCACCGCTAAGAACGCAAAGTGCGCCAAGAATAAATACTCTTAGCGCACTTTGCGTTCTTAGCGGTGAAAATCAGTGCCCACAAACACATTTCTGCTCGTGGCAGGTATGGCTCATGCCGGCGCCGCTGGTTTGGGCGCCAGGTTGTTCAAACCAGAATTTAGTGCGTTTTTTGCTGTAATTCCCCACTTCATTCAGTGTTTCAGCTTCAAACAGGCGTCCATTGACCATTACATACCGGATGCTTTCCGTGTTCTGGATATTGTCCAGCGGGTTTTTATCCAACACAATCAGATCGGCCAGTTTGCCGGTAGCCAGGGAACCAATTTCCTTGCCCATGCCCAGGTATTTAGCGCCGTTCAGGGTGGCGCAACGCAGGGCCTGCAGGTTTGTCATACCGCCTTGCTGAATCATCCAAAGTTCCCAGTGCGCACCCAGGCCGTTCAGTTGTCCGTGAGCGCCAAGGTTGATGTTTACTCCGGCATCCTGCAGTTTTTTGCAGGACTTGGATACCAGAATATGTCCGTTTTGATATTCTTCCTCCGGAACCATGGTACGGTGCCTGCTGCGTTCGTCGAGGATATGTTTGGGTGTGAAATTCAGCAAAGGCTTTTTCTTCCACACTTCTGAATTCTGGTACCACTGATACTCGCCGTTCAGGCCGCCATAGTTCACAATGAGGGTTGGCGTGTTGTGGGTTTTGGTATTGCTCCAAAGTGTCACCACATCGTTGTACAGCGGAGCCACCGGAATATTGTGTTCAATGCCGGTATGGCCATCTACCACCTGCGTGAGGTTGTGGTGGAAGAATGAACCACCTTCCGGAACCACCAGCATATTCAGTTCGCGGGCGGCTGCAATGACCTGTTGACGCTGTTCGCGACGCGGCTGGTTGTAACTTTTTACTGAGAAAGCGCCCCAGGCTTTGGTGCGGCGCAGGGTAGAACGCGCGTCATCCAGGGAATTGATCGGCGCTTTGAAATCGCCGTCGGCGCCATACAGGATTGTGCCGGTGGAATAGGAGCGCGGGCCAATCATACGGCCGGATTTCAGCATTTCTGCGCTGGAAAAGGCCATTTCGGAGTTTACGGACGGGTCGTGCTGGGTAGTTACGCCATAAGCCAGTTGGGCGTGATATTTCCATTGTTTTTGCGGGTTGAGGCCGTAGCGGAAATTGCCCGGGTGGGCGTGTACATCCACCATGCCGGGCATAATGGTTTTGCCTTTGCAATTAATGCGCGCGGCGCTGCCATCGGTTTTGGCGCGGGGTTTACCCACGTAAGT
>JAEUUS010000448.1 GCA_016787545.1 Saprospiraceae bacterium | reverse complement strand
GGGTTTGGAATTAACGGATACCCGATGGTATGGAAGGCTGTATTGGTGAATACAGGGTCGTTTTGGTCAAAATAAATGGCCACCTGGTTTTCAATCACCGTGCCATCAGGCAAATCTGGCTGCTGCTGAATGCGGAACTGCACAAAGCCATGGGATTCCACTTCATTCACGTTGCTGTCGGGCAGGGCAATGGGGTCAAATACGAAGTGCAGGATATTGCCCGGATAGATTTCCAAACGGTATGGATGACTGGAGGCGCCTACTTCAAGGGTTTGGGCATTGAGCAGGTTCGTCAGCGTGTCTACAATCACCACTTTGAAAGCGGTGTCGTTACCCGTATTTTGGAAACGGATTTTATAGTCGAGAGGCTGGTTGGCACGGATGACATTATCTGCTGTGATACCTGTTGGAATAGCGGTTTTATCGTTCGGATCGCAGGAAGCTCGTACGGGACCGCATTGCATATCGGATGTTGGCGGATCAAGCGGTTGTCCGAGCGAAAGGGTTACACCCGGGGTATTGGTTCCACCGCAACCTTCAATGGCTGCCATTACGGTGTTTACCGCTGGATAACCCGGCTCCTGATCTGCTTCGATACGCCAGGCAGCTCCGTTGGCTTCTGTTTTCAAGGTAAAGGTTTCACCGGCATTGAGCTGGAAGTTGCCATCTTTGTACATAATGAAATCTTCCACCACAATGAAGTTCAGTTGGGAACCCATGTCCTGATTACCCACATTTTTCAGAGTAAGGGTCACAGAATCACCTTCGCAAACGGCGTTTGCTTCAATTTTCGCTCCCTGCCAGGCACCTCCACAAGGCACATCCGGAAAGATTTGTACTTCATTGCAAAGGGTTTGTTCCAATACCGTATTACAGCTAACATGGGAAATAACCCTGAAGGAGCCACAGAAAAATGGTGGCACATTACCCAACTGGAAGGTGTAAATACTATCAGCCCCGGAAACCGTTGGTGAGATATCTGCACTCACAAACGAGATATTGGGGTCTAAATCCAGGGTAACAAAGGCGCCAAAAGCGGTGTCCAGTCCGGTATTGCAATAATTGATGAAAAACGCATTTTCGCGGCATTTACGCAGGAACACATCGCCCAAATCCACCTGCATTACAGGGCAATCGCCATTGGTTTGAATACCAAAATCAAAATCTACCGTTGGATTGATGGTGGAGTTCTGCACATTGATGGCAGAAGCGCAGACCGGGTTCACGCCAGAAGGCAACTGCAGGCTCAACCAGGCGTCGGTGGTATTCACATCAAACACCACGCTTACGCTGTAGGAGCCGTTTGCATTTACCGGAACCGACTGTGTAGCGCCGGAAGGTTGCAGGGTGAGGATCAGGGGGAAAGCATTAACGCGTTGGTCTGTTGGATCTGCTGTGCAATTATCGTTGCCATCCAGATAGATTTCGCCGGAGATGGTCACCTTGTGGGTGGTGGGGAAACTGATGATTTGCTGACAGGTGATGAACTGACCACCGCCATCTACCCAAACCCACTGGCGGTTAAACCAGCTTTGTCCGGCCGTACCCACCTGATAATCAACAAAATAGGCTGAATCTATGTAACTACAGTTCGTGCTAAACAAGGCATCTCCGTAGGGGTCGAAGGCTGCCGGGTTGTTACTTTGAAATTCCGGGAGTAATTGGTTGTTGCCTTCATCATAGGTGAGGGTAACCGGATCCGGACATTGGCTTACACAGGGAGAGCAGGTTTCTGCGCCGGATACCAGCACCGTGTGCTGGCAGGTAGAGGTATTGCCAATAGCATCGGTAGCGGTAAGTTGTACAATATTCACGCCCATATCGGCACAATCAAACTGGAAGGAGGCAGGGGAGTAGGTAAAAGTGCCGCAAGGCTCAAAGGCGTCGATATTGAGTCCTGTAGCGGCTATGTTTGCCGGATTGGCCGCATTCAGGTCTATGGTGGTTGCCCCGGTGCAATCAAGTGCAGGGGGCAGTTTGTCTTCCAATTTTACACTGCCCCAGCATTTATTGCCGGATGGTAAATGCGAAACACGTGCCTGATAGGTTTTACCCGCATCTGCCGGGCCG
>JAEUUS010000434.1 GCA_016787545.1 Saprospiraceae bacterium | reverse complement strand
AAACGCAGCCAAAAGCACACTCACGGCCATTATGGGTAGGATGGCAACCTATTCAGGCCAAATCGTTGATTGGAATGTAGCCCTGAATTCGCAGGTAAGCCTAATGCCTGAGATGCTGGACTGGAATGCCAATCCGAAGGTGATGCCAGGCCCGGATGGTATTTATCCCTGTGCAGTTCCAGGCGTATATAAGGTGATGTAATGCGTCGAATTTGCTGGGTTGTTTTTCTAACGGTTTGTTGGAATATCTATGGCGCAATCGCTCAAACGGAAACGCCCTGGCGTCGGTTTGAGTTTACCCATCCCCAGATGGGAACAGTATTCCGGCTGATTTTTTATGCCCGGACAGATACCCTGACAGCCACTGGTTGGGCAAAGGCAGCTTTTGACGCGGTGGACTCGCTAAATGCTGCCATGAGTGATTATATACCGGAGAGCGAACTTAGTAGATTGAGCCAATATGCGGGGATAGGGCAATTTGTGCCAGTTTCCCGTGATTTATGGCAGGTTTTGAAGATTTCGGAAGGCTTTAGCCGTAAAAGTGAAGGCGCTTTTGATGTAACCATTGGCCCACTCACGAGACTTTGGCGCAGGGCCCGAAATGTGAAAGAATTGCCGGATAGCGCAAGGATATCAACAGCTTTGCAATCGGTAGGATACACCCAGTTGATCGTTGGCCCCCGACAACGTATTTTGCTAAACCGGCCTGGCATGCGATTAGATCTTGGCGGAATTGCACAAGGGTATGCGGCAGACAGATGTTTACAAATATTGCGCAAATTTGGTGTCAAACGAGCCATGACAGATGCGGGTGGCGATATTGCCCTGGGTAAACCGCCGCCAGGCAAAAAGGGCTGGGACATTGAAGTTTCCGGCTCGCCGGGGCAGCGCTTGTTTCTTTCCAAATGTGGAATTACCACCTCAGGCGCCAGTTACCGCTATTTGGAGGTAGATGGTAAGCGTTATTCTCATATCGTGGATCCAAGAACAGGGTGGGGGCTAACGCACCGGGTTTTGGTTACTGTGCAAGCAAAAGATGCCACCACAGCCGATGCCTGGGCCACCGCCATCAGTGTTTTAGGTAAAACCGGCTGGCTGCAGTTAAAACATAAACCCAAAGGCGTAACCGTTTGGTTAACAGAAGAAAACTGGTAAGTTTTTTCAACAGAAAACTCATTCAAAATGCAAAGAAGAACCTTTATTCAGCAAAATCTCCTGGCTGGCGCAGCTTTAGGATTTTCAACATCCGGACTTTCCGCTGCTTCAAAACAGGTATCAGAACAAAAATCCTTTCAACTCCGGTACGCTCCTCATGACGGAATGTTTCGAAACAGTGCTGGAAACGATATTCTGGATCAATTGCGTTTTATGGCCGAACAGGGATTCACCGCTTTTGAAGACAATGGTATGAGTGGAAGAACACCGGAATTGCAACAAAAAATGGGAGAACTCATGAAAAAAGTGGGTATCTCCATGGGCGTTTTTGTAGCCCATAAAATTTATTGGTCAGAGCCAAATCTGGCAAGTGGTAAAGCCGACAAACGTGCAGAGTTCCTGGCAGATATCCGAAATTCAGTGGAGGTTGCCAAGCGCTGTGGCGCCACCTGGATGACGGTAGTGCCCGGGCATTTGGATTTACGCTTAAACAAAGACTATCAGACCGCCCATGTGGTAGAATCCTTAAAACAAGCAGCAGCCATTCTGGAGCCACATGGGCTCGTCATGGTACTTGAACCTTTGAATTTCAGGGATCACCCGGGCTTATTTCTGACAGATATTTCTCAGGCGTATTTGATTTGTAAAGCGGTGAACAGTCCTTCCTGTAAAATCTTGTACGATATCTATCATGCGCAAATTCAGCATGGAAATTTGATTCCCAATATTGATTTGGCCTGGGATGAGACGGCCTATTTCCAGATTGGAGATAACCCGGGAAG
>JAEUUS010000374.1 GCA_016787545.1 Saprospiraceae bacterium | reverse complement strand
GTTTCCATCAGTGGCGTGCCGGATACTGTAACGGCAAACGCCTCTTATACCATTACCTTAACCAATGCGAGTAATGCAGCCCGCGCGGGGTTTCAATTGACGTGTCTTGACAATGCGAACGCCATGTGTGGAACCCTCACCGCCGGGGCAGGTGTGAATATTGGCAGTGGCGCAGCGCAGAAAAAATATGCGCGGCAATCCTCTCCGAAGTTGCTTTCTAACGGTACAGCTTCCTGGTCTTTTACCTGGAAAGCGCCGGCAACCGCTTCCGGAAACAAAGCGACATTCTATTTTGTGAGCTTATGCGCCAATAATAATGGTCAAAAAACAGGGGATAATGTTTTGGTATCAACCAAACCTATCGTATTCCAAACAACAAGTGCGTCCGCAGAGCCAAAGCAGGAAGCAGCGGTATCCTTTTTCCCAACCCTTGTGCAGCAAAATGTGATTCAAATCAATTTGTTGGAGGATGAGAAAGGAAGACTACAAATATTTGATAATCAGGGCAAAATAGTTTTGGAGCAGGTATTAGCGAAGGATAATACTGTCAACACGAATCCGTTACCGAAAGGATTATATACGGCCTTGATTGAAACGGAAGGTAAAAAAGCCGTCAAGAAGTTTATTGTTCAATAATAAGGACATAAAATGAAATGCCCCTGTAGCTAATGCGTTGCAGGGGCATTTTTTTGCCAGTTGCATCATGTACCTTCGCCGCGATCTATGGAGAACGATTCGCGAATTTTCCCGGCAAAACTTTTGTTGTTTGGCGAGCATGTTTTGCTCCTTGGGGCTACAGCTTTGGCTGTGCCTCTGCCTTCTTTTTTTGGTAAATGGTCCTGGCAAAATGGAATAAATCCCTATTTTGAAAAAATGATGGCTTTTGCACAAAGTCAGGATTTGAAGGAAATTTCGGGAATGGATACAGTAAAGTTCGTAGCAGATTTGCAACACGGACTTTTTTTTGAGTCAAATATTCCAACTGGATATGGTCTGGGAAGTTCAGGCGCATTTTGTGCGGCAGTGTACCATAGGTATATCAATAAGCCTGAATCTGACCCTGAAAAACTGAAATCCATACTTGCCAAAATGGAGGGATATTTCCATGGAAACAGCTCAGGGATTGATCCCCTTACCAGTTTTATGGCCACGCCAGTGCTTATCAGGCGCAAAACGGAAGTTGAATTGGTGACAAGTTCTTCCTGGAAAGGTGATGAACCGATTGTATTTTTGATTGATTCCACACTGCCTCGAAAAAGTCAAACAATGATCGATTGGTTTTTAGCGCAAAGCAAAAAGGAGGAATTTGCTGATTTTCTGAACAACCAATATCTAATTGCGCATCAATTAATGGTAGCATCCTGGCTCAAAGCAGATGCATCCGGGTTTTGGCAGAACCTTGAAACAATTTCTTCGTGTCAATTTCACTATTTTAGTCCAATGATTCCGGCTACCATACGTACTGTTTGGGAAAACAGTCTGGAACATCGGGAATTTACTTTAAAAATATGCGGTGCTGGCGGTGGTGGGTTTGTACTGGGATTCGCCCGTAAAAAAAGCCTGATCCCTAAGCTTCCACCTGAATTTGCCATCATTCTGCCTTTTGAAGAGGTTCAGATTTTGTAAATGGTTATGCACAGATTATGACAAGAAAAATAGCTATTGGTTTTTTAGGACTAATTCTATTCATGGCCATTTTTCGGGATATCCTGACGAATGGCAGGCCGTTGATGTGCACGATTCAGGGGCAAACCTATTTTCCAGGATTGCGGGTAATGGCAGAAGGCCCCGAATATTTACGTGGACACGCTATTTTAGGAAAATTTGAGCAAGAAACACCCTACGAATCATGGAAAGATGTAGCTCGATTTGACGCTCCGCCGATTTATGCTCCAATCCCTTTTTCTCCCGGTGAGTATTCTACTCGTAATCTGTCCGGATTATTGGCACCCGGAAGTATTCAGCCGGGACTTTCCAGCAGGTTCAGACATATTTTAGGAACCGATAATGATGGCAGGGATGTTGCCGCCACCCTCATTTCCGGCTCCAGAGTAGCACTGCTAACCGGAAGTGTTGCCATGTTGATGGCACTCCTGATCGGGTTAACATTGGGCACCATTGCCGGGTATTTTGGTGATAACCGGCTAATGTTCAGGCGCGGCACGCTTTGGTTAACGATCATTGGCTTACCGGTAGCCTATTTTTATGCCTTTATTACCCGACAATATTTATTTGAAACAACACAAACTGCAACTGTTTGGTGGGAAAGTATTGCCATTTTCACAGGCATTCTGATGATATTTCTTTGTGCGGGTTGGGTGGTGTCTAAAATTCCTTATTTTTCAAAACCCGTGGTTGTGCCTGCCGACATTATAATTATGAGAGGGGCAGAGCTATTCAATGCGATGCCTAAACTCGTGGTCATTATTTCCTTGTCGGTCCTGTTGCAACGGCAGAATGATTCCATATGGTTGTTGATTTTATTGATTGGCGCCATGAGTTGGACGGGAGTTGCGCGGTTTATCCGTGCTGAACTCCTGAAAGTCCGCGAACTTGATTACATACAGGCAGCCCGCGGACTTGGTTTAAAGGAGTGGCAAACTTTGTTCAGACATGCGCTACCCAATGCCATGCGGCCAGTATGGGTGGCGCTGGCCTTTGGCGTTGCCGGGGCTGTAACACTCGAAGCAACGCTTTCCTTTCTGGGTTTTGGCGGAGAATCTTTAAAAGGCATTTCCTGGGGAAGCCTTTTAGCAATGGAAAATGCTCAAGCCAATCCTATCTTATCCTGGTGGGTCATGTTGCCGGCTGGTTTGTTCATCTGCTTCACGGTACTGGCTTTTAATTC
>JAEUUS010000350.1 GCA_016787545.1 Saprospiraceae bacterium | reverse complement strand
TATTTAGATACGCTTTAAATGGCAGACTCATTTTTCAAGGCAGACCGTTAACGCACCGTTAAAAAAGTGGCGCAAAGGTAGAAATGACCTTTGCGTTTCCAAATGTGCTGTTAAAAATTTTGTCACAAAGTTGTCAGTCACTTTCTACTTACCTTCCAGCCAGTCAACATATTCCACTGAACCGAGCCTGAATTTGAGCGGAATATGATGGTGTTTTGCCCAATTGTGTTCAATCCGGCAAAAATAGGGCAGGTTGTCGGCAGACCATTTGGGCAGAAACAAAACCGAGACTGGATGGTATCCCGACTTGGGTTGGGTGTAATTTGGCTTATGGATGTTGTGATAAATTTCAGCCTTACTCCACTTCGCTGTTTTTATCGCCAGTTGAAGTTGATACAAATCTTTTCCTTCGGAGAAATTGTTGCACTGTGCTTGCAGTGAGCTGGCCAATGTAAAAGCCAACAATATTATAGGTGCGCGGAGGTTCATAGGAAGGCTTGTTTGTGTTACATGAGTTGCGACTTACGATTTGCGACTTGCGATTTGCGACTTGCGATTAAGTTAAATCAAATAAATCATTTACCCCGGGTATTCTGGCGCAAATAAATCCTTCTGCATAATTGACTGGAATGGAACGACCGAATACCCTGGCCTTTCCTTCCATGAAATCCAGAAAATCCTTTCCTGAAATAGGAGTATTGGGCATTTCCCCTTCCGGGTCAAAAAACTGAGATCGGAAAGTGAGTATAGCCTGCATCTTTTTTTCAAAATAAGGCGTTATATCCACCACAAAATCCGGAATCAATTGCATATCCTGAATGTAATGGTACACGGCTTTGGGGCGCCATTTTGCTTGTAGGTTTCCCAGCCGATCATAGGTGATTATTTTTTCCAGGCCGGAATAAAAGCACGCGTCTGCCGTCATTTTAGCAGCCCTTCCATGATCGGGGTGGCGGTCATCCACAGAATTACATAATACAATTTCAGGCCTGCATGCGCGGATAACCTGCACGATTTTGAGCCAGTTTTCCGGCTTATGCTCAAATAAACCATCCGGAATATCCAGGGTTTCCCGAAAAGACGCACCCATGAGCGCGGCAGATTCTGCTGCTTCACGGGCCCGAATTTCTGCAGTACCTCTCGTTCCTAATTCACCTTTGCTAAGGTCCAACAGGCCAAAGGTTTTGCCCTGTGCCGCATGTCGAAGCAAGGTTCCACTTGCACTTAATTCCACATCATCAGGATGAATGCCTATAGCAAGGATGTCAACTTTGGTCATTGTTTAAGTCTTTTAAGGGTCATTTGAGGGTCATTTGAGGGTCGTTTAGGGGTCATTTAAGGGTCATTTGGGGGGCATTTAGGGTCATTTGGGGGTCATTTAGGGGTCATTTAGGGGGCATACTTATTGGGTGTCATTATTTAGTTGCAAAGTTCCGACATTTGTAGCAAACAAACCAGGCACTATGGAATCCGAAAAACAAGGAGATTTTTCAGAACGAACTGCAGCACTGGAGCTACAATTAGCTGACTGTCAACAGCGAAGTCACCGCTATGAGGAAGCCTGGTCGGAACTTTTTGATCAACAAAAAGCATTGCGTGAGGAAACACTGCAACTCCAACACAGTTACGAAAACCTGCGTATTCAAAAAGGTGGTTTTGGATTTAAGATGTTGATGTTTTCAGGATTGGGCGGTTTTTTTACAGCACTTATTCTTTGTTTTGTATATTTGAAAATCAAGCCAAAAGATCCACATACTACGGCACTGCAACATTTCAAACGGGAACATTTGTTTGAATACGAATTAGCCCTGAGTAAAGGGCAATTTCATGAAGTAAAAACTTCTCTCGAATCTGCCATGCAAAAAGGTGAAAATCAACCCATTAAAACTGATCTGGAAATCATCAGGGAACTTCTGGAAGCTGCTGAGAAAGGGCGGTGAACGACTTACGATTTGCGATTTACGATTTGCGATTTACGATTTACGATTTGCGGCTTACAATGGACGAAAATTTAGCTAACTGATTGATTTACAAGCAAAAAAGGCTTTATCATTTGGATAATATGGCGAAAAAGCCTTTTTTGCTTTTTTAACTGGAACGCAAACCTAAAGAACGGGCAACACCTTTAGAGCATGTTGGGGATTTTCTGACGGAGTCAAAAAATCCCCAACATGCTCTTATCGGCCCCCACCCAAACCAAGCCGCACGCAAACTCAAAAACCCAAAAACTCAAACACTCAAACACCATACTTGGAGCAAATCGGGCACAATTCAGGATTGTGACTTCTGGCCGGACAATATTGTCTGCCAAAAAAAATAATCTGGAGGTGCAATTTGTTCCAGGACGATTCCGGGAACGCGGCCTTGAGGTCTTTTTCCGTTTGCTCCACACTTTTACCAGAACTTAGTCCCCATCGTGTGGCCAGTCTGTGTATATGGGTATCCACCGGAAAGGCCGGATGACCGAATGCCTGCGACATCACTACAGAGGCAGTTTTGTGCCCTACACCAGGCAAAGCTTCCAGCGCTTCAAAACTATCAGGCACCTTGCCTCCGTGTTTTTCTACTATAATTTTGGATAATCCACTGATGCCCTTGGATTTAGCTGGCGATAATCCGCATGGTTTGATGATCTCCTTAATCTCTTCTACGTCCAATTTGGCCATATCATATGGATTATCAGCCCGTGCAAACAACAACGGGGTTATCTGATTCACCCGTTCATCCGTACACTGCGCGGAGAGGACCACAGCCACCAACAAGGTATACGCATCTTTATGCTGAAGAGGAATGGGGACTTCAGGATATAAATCATTCAAAATTCGTTGAATATCAGCCGCTTTTGAAGACATATTTAGTGTTTAAAATGCCTCAAACCGGTGGTAACCATCGCCATGTTTCGAGTATTGCAGGCATCAATGGAGTCCTGATCTTTGATGGAACCTCCAGGTTGAATAACAGCAGTAATACCCGCTTCGTGCGCAATTTCCACACAATCCGGGAATGGGAAAAAGGCATCGCTGGCCATCACAGCGCCCTGAAGATCAAACCCAAAGGATTTAGCTTTCGCAATAGCCTGACGCAGCGCATCCACCCGGCTTGGCTGTCCACAGCCCATCCCAATAAGTTGCTGGTCTTTTACCAGGGCAATAGCGTTAGACTTCAGGTGTTTGGCGCAACGTGCCGCAAAAAGCAGGGAGTCGATTTCAGTCGGTTCCGGAGCGCGTTGGGTCACTGTTTTCAATTCTGAATCGTTTTCTGTGCGTAAGTCGGCATCTTGCTCCACTACCCCATTCAAAAGGCTGCGGAAACTGCGTTGCTGCACATCAAACGATTTGATTTTCAACAAAATACGCTGATCTTTTTTGGTGAGTACTTCCAATGCTTCAGGAGCAAAATCCGGTGCAATGAGTACCTCGTAGAAAAGCTTGTTGATTTCCTGTGCCGTGGCAAGATCCACTCTGGTGTTAGTGATAAAAATCCCTCCAAATGCAGATGTACTGTCGCAAGCCAGCGCGGCTTTCCATGCATCTACCAGGGTATCGCGGGCGGCTACGCCACAGGCATTGGTGTGTTTCAGTATGGCAAACGTGGGCTTTTCCGACAGAAACTCGCGCATTAACTGCACGGCTGCATCTATGTCTACCAGATTATTGTAGGAAATGGTTTTGCCCTGGAGTTTTTCAAAAATATCTTCAAGATTGCCGTAGTAGACGCCCTTTTGGTGCGGATTTTCACCATAACGCAGTACTTCGGAGGTGGTGATACTGTGTTTGAAAGCGGGATCTTCAGAATCCTGATTGAACCAGTTGTAAATAGCAGTATCGTAGTGCGAT
>JAEUUS010000336.1 GCA_016787545.1 Saprospiraceae bacterium | reverse complement strand
AACCTTTGCCTTTATGGGCGGCATTGCCGGGGCTTTTGTGATTTTATGGGGTGTAGCCCGGCTGCTTACCTTCTTGTTGCGGCGTTTTTTCCCTAAAAAATGGAGTTATGTGGTCAGACAGGGCATTGCCAACTTATTTCGCCCGGAAAACCAAACCGTTTTGCTGGTGGTGACCATTGGACTGGGCACCATGCTGTTATCTACCCTGTTTCTCACACAAAATCTGTTGCTCAAGCAGGTGGAGTTTTCCGGAAGCGGCAGTCAGCCCAACATGATTCTGTTTGACATCCAGGCTAACGACAAAGACAGTGTGGCCCATTTGGTGCAAAAACACGGTATGCCCCTGATGCAACAGGTGGCGGTGGTAACTACCCGGGTGGAAACCATCAATGGTCAAACCAAACAACAATATGAACTGGAACACCCGGATCCGGATTCCATAGACACACCCGAACGGCAGGAGGGGCAGCGCGACCGGCGTCCGCCGGAAGAAAGCGACCGGATTTCCAACTGGGTTTGGGACCGCGAGTACCGGGTTACCTTCCGCGACACCCTGATTGATACCGAGTCTATTGTGGAAGGCGAGTGGATAGGCGTTCACACCCCCGGCCAGCCTATCAAAATATCCATTTCCGATGGGCTGCAGCGCAGTATGAAAGCGAAAATTGGCACCAGGGTGGTGTTCAATGTACAGGGCGCCCGTTTGGAGTGCGAGGTAGCCAGTGTGCGCAAAGTAGATTTCAACCGGGTACAGACCAATTTTTTGGTGGTGTTCCCCAAAGGCGTTCTGGAGCCGGCGCCCCAGTTCCATGTGATTGTATCCAAGGTTAAAGATGCGGAGCAATCGGCGCGTTTCCAAAGCGAGCTGGTGCGGCGTTATCCGAGTGTATCGGCCATAGACCTGACGCAGATTTTACGGTCGGTGGATGAGGTTCTGAGGAAGGTTTCTTTTGTGATACGATTTATGGCTTTGTTCAGCATTCTGACGGGTTTGCTGGTGTTGTTCAGCTCTATCTACCAGAGCAAGTTTGCGCGGGTGCGTGAGAGCGTGCTCCTGCGTACGCTGGGCGCGAGCAGGAGGCAGATACTGGGTATTAATGCGCTGGAGTATTTCCTGTTGGGCGCTTTGTCGTGCCTGGCGGGTGTGGGTTTATCGGTAGTAGGCGCCTGGGCGCTGGCGCATTTTGCGTTTCAGATCCCGTTTGAGATAGAATGGTGGCCTTTGTTGCTCACTTTTGGGATAATTTCCTCCCTGACGGTCATTATTGGTCTGTTAAACAGCAGAGAAGTGGTACAAAAACCGCCATTGGAGGTATTGAGGCAGGAAGTGTGATAAAATCTTTTTGGGAAAAAAGTGGGACTCCTCTTTATGGTTAGGGGAAAACCGCGACTTTTGTGGAGGAATGCGTCATACAAGCTGGAGACTTCCACTGCTCAAAAGACGTTTTTACTCACCTGCAACAAACAACCACTACTCGTATGAAAAAATTAGTTCTGTTAATCATTTTTGCCGCTTTTCTGTTTGGCAAATCGGAGGCTCAGAAAGGTCTTCGCTTTGGTTTTCAAACCAGCCCCACCTGGTCGTGGATGCGTACAGATGAACGCAAATTAGAGGGTGTTAGCTCCAATTGGGGCGTTAAGCTTGGCGCCCTGGGAGAGTATTATTTTGCCAATAATTATGCGTTCACCACGGGGTTGGGCTTTGGCTTTAACCATGGCGGCACGCTTCAAAACGGCTACAACAGCTGGGTAGCCTGGAATGATGAAAATACGGATCTGACGGAAATTCCTTCAGACACTTTCAGTTTGAATGCCAAGTTACACTACCGTCTGACGTATGTTGAAATACCATTTGGCCTAAAAATGCGCGGCGGTTCCAATGAAGATTCCCGATTCCGGTTTTATGCCGAACTGCCTATGTTCACGCTGGGTTTTATGACCAAAGCGGTAGGTGATATTCGTGGCACCGACACCCAGAATCTGGAGGATATCAATATCCGGGAAGAAGTAAAAGGGCTTTCGCTCTCCTGGGGTTTAGGCGGGGGTATTGAATACGAATTTGCTACGAACGCTACACTGGTTGCCGGTCTGGCATTTCAGAAGCAATTCACAGATATTACCCGCAATGGATTTGTCGAAAAAACAGCAGGTAACTGGCAGGAAGAAAACTCCAAAGCCACTTTTGGGAATTTGGCGTTGAAGCTTGGGTTGTTTTTCTAAGAATCACCGCTAAGT
>JAEUUS010000317.1 GCA_016787545.1 Saprospiraceae bacterium | reverse complement strand
AATAGTCGTCTTCTTTATTTGCCTCTATGTACATGTTGTAATGGACAAAATGCCCAACCTCATGTGGTAATGTTCGGTAAAGTTGGGTGTTGCGCACGAATTCGAGGTGATAATCAGCTACAAATAACCTGTTGGTTTCTTCAAATCGGTGCCCATCTTCCTTCAACCGCTCAAACTCCAACATAGCGTCCGGGCCCATTTTTTTGATTTTGGAAAATCGTTTTGTCAAATCTACCGATTCCAAAATAATAGCGGGCTGCGGTTTTTGGTATTCAAAAGTGTAAATGAGCCTTCCCCAAACCGGGTTCAGCAACTCCTCTTTTCTTTTGGGTTGCCGTAACACCAGTAAACTCAAACCTTTCAAATCTGCCGGTGGCAACCAACTGAGTACCTGCAGAATATCTTCCACCGTACAGGCATGGAACGATTGCTCGCGCGTGGACTCCACGAGGATGGTCCAGCCATGCAGTTTAAGTTCCAATGGTGAATCCAGTTTTTCAAAAAAACTCAGTGCATTATGCCAGGAACCAGGGATATCGAACAGATTATCTGCTCCCTTACCTTGTTTGGCTGTGCCAATATTTCTATTTCTCCTGACTGGATTGAACATATCAAAGTCCTGTAGCCACGCTTTTGGCGCCGCGCTTGGCAATAAGTTTTTCCCGAATTTTCATGCTCCGGAATGCGCCCACCGGATCGATGGCGCCGCCGGATTGGCGTATGGCCTCTGACACCAGCGGTCGTACATCCAACGCAAAAACATCGCGCAAAAGTTCCTCGGCGTACACCACATCGTTGGCATCCTGAGCGGCATACAGGGCAACGCGGTCTACCAGCAGGGCGCGGGCATAGGTACAGAGGATGTTTTGCACGCTTTGCAGGAGGTCTTCCAGCGGATCTTTGGTGTTGTGGCTGGCGTCGATCATCCAGGCCAAAGGCGGATTTTTAACGGCCGGATCTTCCATCGCACTTACCAGCTCGTGGAAAATGAGGAAGAACTGATAGGGCTTTATACTGCCGGTGGTGAGGTCGTCGTCGCCATACATGGAGCCATTGAAGTGGAAGCCGCCCAGCCGACCGAAGTGCATCAAACGGGCTACAATCTGCTCGATGTTGGTATTGGGCAGGTGGTGACCCAGATCCACCAATACCTGCGCCTGCGGACCCAGGTGCTGGCACAAGGACCAGGAGGTGCCCCAGTCGGGGATGACCATGGAATAGAAATTGGGCTCATAGGGCTTGTACTCGATGAGCATGGTCCAATCCGGCGGCATGGCCTGGTAGATTTCTGTCAGGGCGTCGGCGGTGCGCTGCCAGGCCCGGCGGAAATGCTGCTGTCCGGGAAAATTGGAACCATCAGCCAGCCAAACGGTGAGTGTTTTGGCGTCGAGCGCTTGTCCGTGCCGGATACACTCTATGTTGTGGGTTACGGCTTGCGCGCGCACGCCTGGGTCTGTATGCGCGAGGGAACCGAATTTGTAGGACAGCGCCTGGTCTGCCTGATCCTGGAAGGTATTGGAATTGACGGAATCGATGCTGAGTTCGTGTGCTGTGAGCAGTTGTTTCAGGGCGGCAATATCGCGGGGAATATCCCAGGGGATGTGCAGGGAAATGGCATTGGAGGAGCGGTTGAGGGCGTGGAGCAGACCTACGTCTTCAATTTTTTCTTCGAGGTTGCGCGGTTCACCACCAATGGGGAATCGGCCGAAGCGCGTTCCGCCGGTGCCGAGGGCCCAGGAGGGAATGGCAATCTGGAATGCCTGGATTTTTTGGAGGATGGGCTCGATGCTGATGCCGCGCCGGGAGAGGACTTCCGTGAGGTGTTGGAGATCGACGCGGTGATGCGGGAGCTTTTGTTCGTTGTGTTGGTGGACCATGATTTTAGAACGCTGGTTGGAACGCGGGTCGGAACGCGGATTTTTTGTTTGGAACGCGGATGACGCAGATGACGCGGATTTTTTGTTTGGAACGCGGATGACGCAGTTGACGCGGATTTTTTTGTTTGGAACGCGGATGACGCAGATGACGCGGATTTTTTGTTTGGAACGCGGATGACGCAGATGATGCGGATTTTTTGTTTGAAACGCGGATGACGCAGGTGATGCGGATTTTTTGTTTGGAACGCGGATGACGCAGGTGATGCGGATTTTTTGTTTGGAACGCGGATGACGCAGTTGACGCGGATTTTTTTGTTTGGAACGCGGATGACGCGGATTTTTTACTGCCTGCGGCAGCAATTTTAGGTATTTTGGAGATGTTCATGTATCTTAATTACAAAATTGCCGCAGGCAATTTTTAAAATCCGCGTCATCTGCGTCATCCGCGTTCCATATAATCAGCGTTCCCCGCGTTCTAACCCGCGTTCTTAACGGAGGAAGGCCATCGGTACGCCGCCATCCACGTTCAAAGCATTGCCGGTCGACTTATTGAGCAACCCACTCACAAAAGCAAAGCAGACGTTGGCTATGTCTTCGGGCAATATGATCTCGTTAAGCAGGGTGCGTTTGGCGTAATAAGCAGGTAGTTCTTCCACGGTAATGCCGTATGCTTTGGCGCGTCCTTCGGCCCAGCCGCCGGCCCAGATGTTGGAACCGGCAATGACGGCGTCGGGGTTGACCATGTTGACCCGGATTTTATCGGCGCCCAGTTCTGCAGCCAGGAGTCGGGTAAGGTGGGCCTGGGCGGCTTTGGCAGATCCGTAACCGGCGTTGTTGGGACCGGCTACTACGGCGTTTTTGGAGACAATGTTGAGGATATCGCCGCCAAATCCTTGTTTGCGGAGAATTTTCACGCCGGCCTGACTCACCAGAAACTGCCCTTTGACCAGAATGTCGTACAGTTTATCCCAGTTTTCCTCGCTGTGCTCTTCGATGGATTGTGAAATGCTGATTCCGGCATTATTAACCAAAATATCCACCCCTCCAAAGGCCAGGCAGGCGGCTGAAAGGGCGGCATCCACAGATGCTGCATCGGCCACGTTGAGCAGGGTAGCCGCCACGGCATCTGTTCCGAAGGTGGAGGTGAGTTCCTGCCGGGCTTCTTGGAGTCGTTCGGGGTGGAGATCGCTGAGTATGACGCAGGCGCCTTCTGCTGCAAATTTTTGTGCCACGGCTTTGCCAATACCGCCTCCGGAGCCGGTCACCAGGGCCACGCGCCCGCTCAGTGGTTTGGGTTTGGGTAAACGCTGGAGTTTGGCTTCTTCCAGCAACCAGTATTCAATATTAAACGCTTCTTGCCGGGGAAGCGCGGTGTATTCCGAGACGGCCTCGGCGCCTTTCATTACATTGACGGCATTGGTGTAGTATTCGGCCGCCAGCCGGGCGGTGGTTTTGTCTTTGGCAAAGGTGAACATCCCGATGCCCGGAACGAGGATTACCACCGGATTGGGGTCGCGCATGGCGGGCGAGTTCGGGTGCTTGCAGGACTCGTAATATTGCCGGTATGCTTCGCGGTATTGGGCAAATTGTTGTTCGAGGTAATCCTGTTGGGTCAATTGAGCGGGATCCAGCACCAAGGGAGCAATTTTGGTGCGCAGAAAATGGTCCGGACAACTGGTGCCCATCGGCGCAAGCCGGTACAGATCATGGGAGTTCACGAATTCCAGCACCCGGGGATCGTCGGAGTAATGCCCTGTCATTTTTTGAAAACCGGAGCAAAGTCCGCGCAGCACTGGCGCTATTTCGGCTGCTTTTTTCAGGCGTTGCGCTTCGGGCAATGTTTCCGTTTTAGCGCCGCCGAACACCGGGCGCTTTTTGCCGTAATGCTCCTCCAGGTATTGTGCGCAGGTTTCTATCACGTCGAGGGTGTTCACATAACTTTCGTAAGAGGTGTTTCCCCAGGTAAACAAGCCGTGCGAGCCCAGCATAATTCCTTTCAGCGCTATTCCGCGGGCTTCGGCGTCTTGCAGGCATTTCCGCAGACTTAATCCCAGGTCGAAACCGGGCCTTTGCCATTCCACCCAGCCTATTTTTCCCTGAAAAAGCTCCTCTGTAATGCGCGCGCCATCTTTGGCCGCAGCAATGGCAATGGCGGCATCCGGATGCAGGTGATCAATGTGTGTAAAGGGTAAAAACGCATGCAGAGGAGTATCGATGCTCGGGGCCTTGGAATTCAGGTCGAATATGCAGTGGTTGAACAACTCCACCATTTCGTCTTCATGGGCCAATCCACGGTACACCTTTTCCAGACTCAGCAGGCGTTGCAGGTAGAGTGCCGCACAGCCGGAGCGTTTGAGGGTGCCGAGGTCGCCACCGGAACCTTTGATCCACATGACCTCTGTGGGTTGTCCGGAGAGCGGGTCTTTATCCTGGATTTTGACCGAGGTATTGCCCCCGCCGTAGTTGGTGAGGCGGAGGTCGGCGCCCAAAAGGTTGGAGCGGTAGATGAAGAGCGCCACTTCATCACCGGCCATTTCAGCGGCTTTTTTTTCGTCCCAGAGGTAGGAAACGTGTTGGTATTTGGTCAACATGAGCGGATGCTACAGTGTATTTTTTGGTATTAGATCTTTAGAGGGATTTATGTTTTCAATTGCACCGCCCTTCAGGGCGGTGATCCAGGAATATTGATCTATTTCATGGCATTTCCAATGCCTACCAGGAAAATGGAGGCTATGATCAGCGCCAGTCCCAGCAGAAAAGTGCGGAAAGTGGCTTTGGAAACACCCTGCCATTCTTTGAGCAGGAGTCCCCAGGCATTGGCGGTAAGGATGATGGTGGCCATGTGCAGGATCCAGGAGGAAGCGCCGTTGCCCAATCGGGATTCGCCCATGCCGTAGAAGAAAAACTGCAGGAACCAGAGGGTGCCGGCAAAGGCCGAAAGCAGGGCATTTCGGGTATTGGGCGCGTCTTTTTTACCAAAATCGCCAAAGCTTTGGTTCTTCCACATCAAGTACACGCACCAAATGAGGTTGGTGGTGAGTCCGCCCCAAAGCACCACGATGTAGGTGACGTTGTTTTGAAACAGTGGATTGGCGCCGTTTACCACGGCTTGTTCGGCCATGGGTTTTCCGGCTTCGATCCCGAAATTGAAAAACGAGCTGAGTACGCCCGAGATCACGGCAATGATCAGGCCTTTAACCAGACTGAACTCGGCTGTGGAGGCTGTTTTTTGATCGTCGGTGAGTTCGCGCTCCTTGCGCATGCCCGCGCGACCCGTAACGGCAATTCCTGCCAGGCAAACCAATACCCCGAACAACACGATCTGACCGCCCGTTTGT
>JAEUUS010000290.1 GCA_016787545.1 Saprospiraceae bacterium | reverse complement strand
GAAGAGCGCTGGATGGCTGCCGAGCGCTTCACCGAACACGTTGTGCCTGGGCGTTGGGCAGATGCCCGTAAACCCAGTGCGAGCGACATGAAAAAAACCATGTTTATCGCCGTAGACATCCAGGATGCATCCGTCAAATTCAGGGCGCATGGCGTAGGCGATGATCCCGAAGACATGCAACTCGAAGTTTGGGCCGGTGTCATTCCTTTAAAGTTGAGCGCTCATGCACCTGAAGTTGATGACTCTGGCGTTGCGAACATTCCGTTGCCATCCTATCTTATTGATTATCAAAGATAACATGACCTTTTTACCCAGCACTACAGAAGATCTGGATACGATCTTTTACCTGTACGATACCGCTATCGCCCACCAAAAAGCCGTTTCCAACATGCACTGGCTGCCTTTTGACCGGGAGCTGGTGGCACAGGAAATTGCAGAGGGGCGTCAATGGAAAATTGAACTGAGTGGTCAAGTGGCCTGTGTATTTGTAGTAGCTTATCAGGACCCTGCCATTTGGGGAGAAATGGATCGCGAGCCGGCTGTTTATCTGCACCGAATTGTTACCCATCCCGATTTCAGAGGCCGCAACTTTGTGGGCGCCATACTGGAATGGGCCAAAGTGCATGGGAGGGCCCTTGGGAAATCCTATGTCAGATTGGATACCTGGGCCGATAACCTGAAACTCAAGGAAATTTACGAACGAAACGGGTTTAAATTCCTCGGTGTTGTAACCCCCAACGATTTGTCGGCTTTACCGAGTCATTACTCCGGAATCAGGTTAAGTTTATTCCAGGTGGAGGTTCACCGCTAAGTACGGGACTCACCGCGAAGTACGCTAAGGGCGCGAAGGGAGGTTTTGTGTACTTTGCGGTGAATCACTTTTGCGCACTTAGCGTACTTAGCGGTGAATCCCGTACTTCGCGGTGAATCACTTTTGCGCCCTTAGCGTACTTAGCGGTGAATCCCGTACTTCGCAGTGATTCTCAAGCTGCTTTTCGGCGTTGCACCAATCCTTTGACATAGCCCAGGCTGGGCGAAATATTCTTGATGGTATGCCGGGTATTGGGTGGGATATCAAAATAATCACCGGCACTGAACCGAACTATTTTGCCTTCAAAATCGCATTCACAGGCACCTTCCAGGATAAAAAAGCTTTCCAGGAATTCGTTGGCCTCATGCTTGTCTTCCACCATCTCACCGGAGAGCCAGACCACACTGAGCACCACTTCCTCAGTCTCGTTTAGCACCCTGGCTGCCATACCGTCCTCTTCCATTTCAGGTTGCACGCCAGCCAGAGCTTTGTTCCAGGCATCGGCATCCGAATGAAGGTGAATGAGCGGCGGATGAACAAGATTGATAATTTCGGCAGGTAAAAAGTTGTCCAGAAAATTCAGCACCTTGTTTTTCAGTTCGTGTCTTGGACTTGGCCCGGCAGGATACTGCTGCAGAGTAGCCATGGTTTGATCAATGGCATGCCTCAGTTCCGGATGTTCTGAAGCTGCCACCAAAAGGGCCGTTGCTTCCGATTCCGAAAGTGTTCCAAGGCAATATGCTTCGATCATGCCCGACTGCAATATGGTATCCTTTTCATTCATGTGTTAATAGCCAATAATCCCCGCAATTCCTGCAAGGCGGTCCGGGTTCTGCTTTTCACCGTACCCAGCGGTATGCCGATTTCATCAGCAACCTCCTGTTGCGTATACCCCATAAAATATTGTAAATCAATCACCTGCTTCAATACAGGTGTCAAGGTTCCTACGGCCTTTTCAAGACCGATATGATCCAGGCGATCCATTTCAGGGGTGTTCACACTTACAGATACGAGAGAATCAGCCGGTTGGTTCATTTTTTGGTCCAAATAATCTGAAGATCGCACATAATCCAGCGCTCTTCTGCGCGCAATAACCACCAACCAGGTGTAAAGTCGTCCTTTTGCTTCGTCATACCGCCCGATGTTTCGCCAGATTTTAACAAAGGTATCCTGCAACAGGTTTTCAGCTTCCTCTACGGAAGGGACGATGGTGTAAATCACTGCATAAAGGTTTTTCCCATACCGGTCGTACAACTCGGCAAAAGCTTCCCGCTCACCATTTTTCAGGCGGCTGATCAGACTGCTTTCGGGCGCCATGTGCAGATAACTAAGTTAAACAGGGTCTTTTCAAGCACAATGATACTGTTTTTTATTTTTTTCGAAAAATCTGATCCGCAAATCATCCAAAAGGCTGAAGTGCCCGTATCTGATGTTGTCCCGGGAAAAAACCCTAATGCCTTCAACCCTTATTTGAACATGAAAACCTTAAAACGAAGGACTGGAATAATTCAATCCATTGCATTGATTTATATACTCCTTCAATGCTTACGGGGGAAACAATTCCTGTAAAGTTACCCAGTCCTTTTTCACAAAATCATTGAACTAAACCATTGCAAACAATGAAATTCACCACCATTTTCTCTGCGCTCTTTTTCATGATGAGCATCACACCAGCTTTTTCTTCTTCACTCATTTACCCTACACCAACTGATATCGTTCAACAATATTTTGTCGCCATTGATGCGGGTGATTCCAAGACATTAAGTGAACTCCTATCTGATGACCTTATGGCATGGGCTCCTTTTTCTCCTCAACCTATGCCTAAACAAGCCTGGCTAAGTGTTGGACAAGGGTTCAAAACCAGCTTCCCTGACATGAAACACGAAATTGTTCAGTTTATTGAATCGGGCAATACAGTTGCGGTTAGAGGTGTTTTTTCAGGTCAAAACAATGGTGCAATAATGGGAAATCCACCCACTGGAAACCGGGTTAGTTGCCCGTTTAACACCATTGTTGAATTGGATAATTCCTGGAAAATCAAGAAGGTTTATGTCCAGTTTGATCAAAAAAACTATGAAGCACAATTGATGGCAGGTTTAACTAATGGTCAGGCTATAGCTGAGGCCACCGTTCGGGGCATTATGCAATCTGCTGATGCCAGCAATACGGAACAGTTATTGTCTTATTTCGACACCGGAGCAAAGCACTATTTCGGTGGTATGTTAAACACCAATGAGGAATTGAGCGCTCGCGTAAAAGCTCTGAAAGCCGGATTCCCGGATATAAAACGGGATCTGAAAGTAATCGCTTATGCTGACGGATTAATCACCGTACAAGGGTGGCTTACCGGCACACATACCGGCAATTTTATGGGTATGGCGCCTACGGGCAATAAAATTAAGATTTCTGCACTTGGTGTGTATAAAATCAACAAGGCAGGGAAAGTCACCGAGGCATGGGTAGAACTTGATAGCGGAAGCCTGGCAAATCAATTACAAGGAGGACTGACTACAGGCAAGAAATAATTTTTTGCGATCATTCAACTCAATCCGTTCATCCAATAAAAGCAAATCATAAAGTCACCAAGAGCACTAAAAATTGTACATTTCGTGTCCTTGGTGACTTTGTGGTTTCAAATATTTCTTTAGTTTCTGGGCAAGTACCAGCCTAACCAGGCTCCTACCAGCCCCCATTGCACAACTGCATCTATCAAATGTTCTAAAGAATTGGTTTCAAACCAAATACTGTTGAGGTATGGGATTGTTAAATATGCAATGACTCCAATGGCCACTGAGGCCTGAACGGAAGTACCCAAGGTTAAATTCGGGATTTTCATTAAGAGCCAAATGAGCAAATAAATGGCAACCAGATCAATAGCAAAACCACGGAACATATTCATGCCCATCGCATTACTCATTGATTTGTGGTAAGTTACTGAAGCCCAGGGTTTACCTTCATGAGCTGCCATTTCAGCCTCAACAGCCTCTCTTGACAGGGAAGGGTTGATTCCGGGCAGCATATAAGTACCTTCTTCTGTGAGGTTTTGGCTTAGAGCTTCCATAATCTTATCCTGATTTGGTGTGTAACCATATTCAGATTTATGAATTGGAATCAAAGCCCAGGAAACAAATTGCCAGATAAAAAGGATCAGGCCACCTACAATAATAGAGACTAGTTGTTTTTTCATGTCACATCGTTTTGTTTTGAAAAAAATGAATCTGCGAATATATAAATTTTAAAAATCACCCCCTTCAAAATAATTAGCCAAAATCCACTACTGTGCCAATACAGCCCCTGTAAACTCGTTTATTTGCTCCAAATCACCCAGTACAACAAGATGCATTTCCGGCAACAACACTGTATGGCCTCCTGGATTTAACTCATACCTTCCATCAGTATACCGCAAACCAATGATAGGTAGTTTGGTTGCCTCTAAAATACCACCATCCTCTATGGACCTCATCTGGAAATCCGGCTTTAATTTATCCACCGGTATTTCTTCAAATACTACCCGACTGGTTCCCATATTGGATATTAAATTAAAAAATTCCACCAGATCAGGCTTATTAATGAGGGTTGCCATGTAAAAGCCGCCAATGCGTTCAGGCATCACCACATGATTGGCGCCAGCTCGTCTAAGTTTGGTTTCATCCTCCGCATTATTCAATCGGCTAATGATTTTCAACGAAGGATTCAGTTGCCTTGCCGACATCACCACGAATACATTACTCGCATCAACAGGGAGGGTTACTACCAGGGAACTCGCCCGTTCTATGGCGGCCTCCTGCAGTACTTCATCCTTGGTGGCATCGCCACGCAAGAAAAGATAACTGGTATCGCGACGTAAATGCTCCAACTTAACCGGGTCTGTTTCAATCACCACAAAAGGCAGATTTTCCTTGGCCAATTCCTTGCAAACTTCAGTAGCGTGTCGGCCAAATCCACAGATAATGGTATGCTTTTGCAGTTTTTTAATGCGCTCCATCATTTTAAAATCCAGGAAAAAAGCATGAATATCGTCATCAGTCAAAATGCTTGTGATGGTTGAAATAGCGTAAGCAAAAAAACCGATGTTGAAAATAATCAGGAAGGAGGTAAAGATCCGACCGCTGTAACTCAGGGGAATAACCTCGCCAAAGCCAACGGTAGACAGGGTTACCAGACTCATGTAATACGCATCGAACCAAGTGGTATGTTCAATGATCCGGTAGCCGATGGCGCCAATCAATACGGCCAGCACTAATACGCCAACGGCTGTTCGCAGTCGGCGAACGGCATGTTGAAAATGCTCCAGTCGGTTTCGTTGGGTGAAACGAACCTCCCTGGTTTCCAACAAGCGAATCAAATGAATCAGGTAATTCATCCTGCTAAAGTACAAAAACTCCACATGCACAGAAGGCGATTCAAATCAGCCTAGCCATTGATTTTCAATGTCCTGTGCTATCTCTGACTGTGGCTTTGCGCTGGGTCTGTATAGATTCCAGTTTATGCATGGTTTCCCGTTTGAGCGCGGGCTTTTTATTCAAAATCTGCTCCAGTTTGTCGCGTTTGGTAGGCTCCGGAAACTTCTGGATAAACTGCTCCGACTGTATCTGCGTGGGGTTCTCTTCCATTTTTTTCAGATAGGCTTCCTCCAGCTTAGGTTGCACTTTATTGAATACCTCCGGACGTGTTCGCGCAGCTATTTCAACTTCATCTAATCGTTTACTGTCCGGGAAATCACGCAGATATGCATCTATCTTTGATTCCGTAGGCTGTTTCCGCACCGAACTTACATAGGCTTCTTCCAGGGCGTCCTGCAATTCCATGCGTTTATCCGACCTGCTTTCTGCAGCTGCCTTGAGTTCACTGAGTCGCTCAGATTCCGGAAAATTGGTCACAAATTGCTGGATTTTGGTCTGGTCCGGATTCTCCCGAATATGCTCAATGGATTTGGTTTCGAGTGATGCAATTTTTCTGCTAACCTGAGTCCGGTACACGCCCCTGTCTTTAAACCGCTCCTGATAGGCACGCAGGTCTGCCAGGTTTTCTGTCCGCTCAGCCCGAAGAAAATAAGCTTGTTCCACAAAACCGCTCTGCGGGTGTTTTTCAATAAATGCGGCGTATGCTTCGGGCGTATCCTGAATATAATGGGCACTCACCCAGGCCGGGAGGTCGGGCGCAAATGCCCATGTGGCAGCTGGCACCAGTACTAAAAAAGCCAAAAGCATGGCAAGGGCGCGCAAACTTCGATTGGAAGACTCCCGGGGAGCTGAAGAGGCCGGAGCAGGAGAAACGGCCGGCATTGGAGGCGGGGTTTCGGAAGGTGCTGTTTGCGGCTCTATACTTTTGGGGTATTCTGCTACAGATTCATGGACCTGATCATCCTGAAAACCAAAGGTTTGTCCGGTAGGTTTAAATTCACCACGCTGGTCATCTGCCTGTTTCCCTTCTGGCATATCAGCCAGAATGGTCACATTTTCCATCAGCGTCACCTCCCGCGGAATAGGCTCCTGAAATCCGGGGACTATCTCCATGATCGATACTTTCACGAGCAATTGGTGCTCTCCTTCGCGAAGTGGCGTTACCTGAAAATTCCATTCTGTATAGCCGGTTTCCCGAATTAACTGGGTTCGGGCATTCAGGGCTGAGATTTGAAATGAACCACCCTCCGGATCCAGAAGTTCGGCGCTCATGACATCTGAGATCTCGACCCTAGATTTCACTTCCACGTGTTCATCCAACAAGATATTTTCCAAAATGGCGTCTTCATTTACCGCCACTCTGATGACGCATCGGGTGGCCTGCCTGACCTGCATTACACCCGGTACTCGATACAAGACACTCCCGGTACGGGCCGCCGAACCACTGTTTGCAGGTGCCGGCGTTTGAAAATCCAGCTCCCGCAACCCAGCTAATAAATCAAAACAATCCGCCGATACCTGATCCACCTTTCGCTGGTATTCTTCAAAAGAGATGGTGTTTCGAAACCGCTCTTTGTTTGCCGCATTCAATCGAGCTATAAGTGCCGACACAATACGGTATGTTTCAGATCCTTCAGGCAAAGATGCCAGAAAAGCCTGAAGCGCTTCGGGCAACTTTCCTTCCCTGATTTGGGCTTCCAGATTTCGGCGGAGTTCGGCGATTTGCATAAAGGTTGATTATTGCTTGACAACCTGGAACGTTTTTAACGCGTTCCCGGATCGAAGGCTTAAGGTATAGACCCCGGAAGGGAAATCCCGAATGTCCAGTTGTATAACACCCGACACCAATTCCTGAAAAACCACCTGCCCTATGGCATTTGACAGCAGCAATTCAGCTGGTTCCGCGGCTGAAAATGCCGTGGCGATTGTCAATTTTCCAAAAGTAGGGTTTGGGAAAATCCTGGTTTGTTCTGATAACCCAGGTTCTTCTGAGGCTGAGGACATAACGACCACCTGCTGTGTTATCGTATCGGCAAATGCGGCGCCACAGGCAGTTTTCGCGATCAAAGTTACCTCATACACACCTCCAGTTGCATAGGTATGCGTTGGATTGATAGACACACTGGTGCCGCCATCTCCAAAATTCCACTGATATTGCGTAGCATTGCTGGACAGATTATCAAACTCAACCGAAAGGTCAGTCGCTGTAAAATCAAAAAGTGCCAACGCTTTTTCCACGCGGAAAGTATCGGAAATACCCGTACATCCTTTGGTATCCAGCACCTGAATGGCATACAATCCTGGTTGCGTTGGGAAATACACGCCCTGGTTGGCATTTGGAATAGGTTGTCCTTCATAATACCATTGATATGCCACTGCTGTTGTATTCAAGGTGGCTGCTAATGCACAGTTTTGATACACAACCCCCACTGCAACCCCCGGTGTAGCAATTACAATATCCGACAACCCAAAACTAAAAGGGTTGTCCGGAATAGTACCCATATAGGCAAAACGTCCCGGATCAATTTCCAACACTTCGCGCAGCACCACCGGATTGGTTGGATCAACACTTGCAGCCGCTATAAAAATTAGATTATTCAGTTCGTAGGCCTGAGCGAATGCGATCGTACCAGCCTCTGGCTGCAAATCCACTCCCTTTCCCACACAAGTGTACAAACCTGGATTATCCTGATGGGCAATCAGGGAATAATATTGCTGAAACCCATCTGCCGCTGCGTAAGCTGTATCCAGCACTGTGCCGTCGGGACCGATCAAGGCAAAAAAGGCATCCTGTTGTCGCAAATTATCGCCGCTGAAAAGTGTACCTGCCAGCATGTAATTACCCGAACCAGTGCTTTTTTGAACTCCCGATACCGTTGCCAGGCCGTATTTCCCCAGAAAAGTTTGTTCAATTTCTGCCTGCCAGGTGACCACTCCGTTTTCCGTTACTTTATACAACCTTAATGCGTTGTCAATCATGGCATTGGGGTCAAAAATATTTCCAGAGAAACTGCTTCCGGAAAGCAAAAATTGACCATCGGAGTCTTTAACGATGCGGGAGGCGAGGTCTACACCTTGGTTAAATAAAACGGCCGTTGCATTCGGTAGCAATGTCGCAGGGTCTACTTTTTGAAAAAACACATCAGACCCCTCTCCCCCCTGGCCTTCTACTTCTCCCCACACAATAATCTCTCCTGAATTACTCAGCGCCAGGGATTTTCCTTGTGCTGCCTTTTGATCGATGAGAAAGGAGGAGGAGGATATTTCTACAAGATCCGGGCTTGTTTTGAGCAGCAACACATGCCCAACCGTATCAGAAGCCGCTGCACCATTGCCCCCGCCAACTGCCAATAGATTTCCATCTGGCATTTGCAAAACATCCCAAAGGGCAGCTGGTCCGGGCGATACCGACTTTTCCAATGCCGCAACTTTGTTGCCGAGACAATCTGTTTTATACATAACAAGCTTCCCATCAGTAGACCCAACCGTGATAAACCCTCCATCGCTGATATGAATCATACGCAGACCTTCATCGTCGACCAAAGGTGTTCCAAGTTGGGTAAAACCTTGTGCGGAGATCAGGTTTTGACTCATCAGCACAATGGAAAAAATAAGGCAAGTGGTTTGTTTCATGATTGAAATGGTAAAATTTATCAACAACCCGCATTTTGGGTTGCAGACAATGAAGTCGTACAGAAAGTAATTTTGTTACCTCGCGCATTGCGATTAAAGCCCTTTCCGCAACCTTGCTACCGGAATATTTAACTGCTCCCGGTATTTGGCAACGGTTCTGCGGGCAATATTATATCCTTTTTTAAGCAAAATGGATTTGAGCTTCTCATCGGAGAGTGGCCGGCGCTTATGCTCCTCGCCAATTACTTCTGCGAGTATTTTCTTAACTTCAAGGGTAGAAACCTCTTCGCCGTCCTGTGTGCTGAGGCTCTCGGAGAAGAACTCTTTGAGTCTTTTGGTGCCAAACTCGGTTTGTACGTATTTGGAATTGGCCACCCGACTCACGGTGGATATATCCAGACCAGTTACATCTGCGATGTCTTTAAGGATCATTGGCCTGATTTTTTTCTGGTCGCCTGTCAGGAAATATTCTTCCTGATGTTTAAGAATGGCGCCCATAGTAAGCATCATGGTTTGTTGCCGTTGCTTGATCGCATCAATGAACCACTTGGCAGAATCAATTTTTTGCTTGATGAACAACACCGCCTCTTTTTCTTTTTTATTGGCCCTTCTGCCATTTCGGCCATCATGAAAAGCCTTCAGCATGTCGCGGTACTGGTCGTTAATCCTTAAGTCAGGCGCGTTCCGGGCGTTCAGCGTAAGTTCAAGTTCTCCATCGCGGTTTTGGACAATGAAATCGGGCACTACATAGTTCAGCGCCCGGTCGCTTTTACTGGCAAACCCGCTGGCCGGTTTCGGATTTAATTTCAGGATTTCGTTAATCGCATCGCGCAAATCTTCCTCATCAATACCCAGCTGACGGCAAAGTTTTGGGTAATGTTTCTTGGTAAACTCATCGAAATACTGATCAATAATCCGTAGCGCTATTTGCACTACAGTTTTCTCCTGCAACGACAAAGAATCGTCGTCCTGCCTAAGTCTGTGTTGCAATTGCAGCAACAGACATTCCCTCAGGTCGCGCGCACCTACGCCCGGGGGATCAAACCGTTGAATCCTTTGCAGAATCTGCCGAATTTCTTTTTCATGGGTGCTGATGTTTTGACTGAACAGCAAATCATCTACCATGGCTGTTGGTTCGCGACGCAAATAACCATCGTCGTCAATAGAGCCAATTACCTGTAAGGCAATAGCATGTTCGCGCTCGTCTTCAAGCTTTAGCAATCCAAGTTGCTGTTCCAGATATTCATGGAAAGTGTTTTCAAACGCTAATGGCGCCTGTTTATCTTCCTGATCATCTCCCCTGCCTTCTTCCCGTGTTTTATAGGTGGAAGGATCGTCTTCAATAAAATCAATCAGGTAATCATCCAGGTCCGGGCCATCTTCTTCGCGGAGGCTGACATTTTCTTCTTCATCTGCATAATCATCAGCCGTTTCCCGATCAATGTCTCCCAACATATCATCCCCACCTTCTGAAGGGGTATCCTCCTCAGATTGCCCACTTTCGGCTTTTTGTTCCCGCTCATAGTAACTGAGATCGGCATCGGAGAGATCCATATCGCTGAGGCCCTCGGTAAGGTCGGCGGTTTCATCTCCTTCTTCCAGTGCTGGGTTGACTTCTAATTCCTCCTGGATACGTTGTTCAAGTGTAGCGGTAGGAATCTGCAGCAGTTTCATGAGTTGAATCTGCTGCGGTGAGAGCTTTTGCTGAAGTTTTTGCGAAAGCGATTGTTTCGGGCCGAAAGAAGATGCCATGGAAAGGTTTGGGATGTTTTCGATTAGTTGTCTTGGGGCCTTCCACAACACCGAAGCGGTGCAAACCGGCCTTCACAAAAAAAAGGCCAATTTTAAAATTTCGGCGGGTGGCGCACTCAGACATCGGTTGATTTAAAAAAAAACAAATATTATTAGTTGCTGATAATTAATTGTTTAAACAACAATTTTGATTATGAGCAACCGACAAATTAATGCAAAAATTTTTGGCAAGGATACGGCATTTTCGGAATTTACAAAAGCAGTTTAACAATCCTGAAGTGTTAAAATAACGCTCCCTGCTCAGCATATTTTTTCGGGTTTTCATGTCGCAGCAGCAACATCTTGGTATCCAGACCATAAAAATAGCCACGCAACTCACCGCCCTTACCAATAACCCTGTGGCAGGGCACAATAATGGCGATCGGATTGCTGCGATTAGCCATGCCAACTGCCCGAACAGCCGCAGGATTGTGCAATTGTTCTGCAATTGCCGAATAGGAGGTCGTTTTCCCAAAGGGAATTTTCAACAATTCAGCCCAAACCTGCCGATGAAAATCCGGCGCTCCTCCCCAGTCTAACTTCAGCTCAAACACCTCCCTGTCGCCAGAAAAATACTCTGCTAATTGGCGGGCACATTCCGCCACCGGATGATGCTCCAGCAACATGGTATCTTGCGGCATTCCGGTATCAATCGGCTGACTCTGGTTTTCGCACAACTTTACAGATTGTATTCCCAGGTCGCTACCGATGATTTCCATCCGGCCAATAGGAGTAGGTATGATGTATCTGATTTGCATGGATATACTATTCCATCCATTTGTTTTTATCAGCCAGCGCGCCAAGTTCATCCCAGGTGAGTAGCGCCGAACTTGAGCCTACCGCATAAGGAGCAATCTCGTAAGCATTATAAAAAAACACGACCCCATTAGCCACTACCGCAATCTGTGCAGGCAAGGGTATTTGTGTAATTTCCGGATAAACTACCTCTGTTAAGGGATCTGTCTCTTTCAATCCTTTGGAGCGCTTATATGCCTTTTCAAGGGCAGGCTTTACCGCAGTTGTATCACTGATTAGATCCGTGATTTCCAGTGGTTTAGCGCCTTTCCCAAGGTCATATGATACAAGCATGGTGAATGGGTTTCCATGCGCGCCACCAGTGTAGGAATAGCCATCCATTTGAACGGTTACCACTTTGGCATTCTGAAACACAATACTATCCTTTATCTCTGTAACATATTCCATGGCCATTTCCGGGCGCTCCTTGACATCCGCCAAAAACAAGGCAAAGAACTGCATACTGGCTGAATCAAGGGCAAGTGCAAATGGCAACTGCCCATTACCGCCAACCGCACTCACCACAAACTCTTGCAGGGATTGATTGAGTGCTTTTGTAACCATAGAATCGACACCTGAAAAAATAGGATAGGAGATGCTAAACCTGGCGCAAACGCCCTTTTTTTCATCAACACAATTGCTTTTTGAGAACAAACTACTTTCCACCATCAGGGCGGATTTTTTCACAACAGGCTGGTCCTTTGATCCACAGGCAGAAAAAAACAACAAACCACAGATCAGCAGGCACCAAAAAGAAAACAATTTTTGCATATGATCTTACCGAATTTTTTCGCGACAAGGTACAAAAAAGACCCTGTGAATGGCCTCCTTTGAACCATTACAGCGAAAAAATCTGACCGGCAAGTGGATTTTAATCCTGATCAGAGCAGATATATGGTCTGAAAATACAAACAATGCTGGTTCCAGCTTTTACCTCCCTGAGGCGCTGTCCGGGAATCATACAATAGTACCAGAGAACGGTTCCAGCGTACTGTGAACCCCAAATGTCTGTTTGCCCAGAAATTAGCGCCCAGAACAATGCTAAGGTCATTTTTAGTGAGGTAATCCGGTGCCACATTATTTAACCAGTTAAAATCGTCATCCACCTTGGAATTAATCAATCTGGCATAAGAAAGGCCGGCGTTGAATGAAACCCGATAATAGTTGTATTTTTCTTCATCATACTCCACCAGCCAGTCTTTGAAATGCCATTGTACCGGCACTTCAACGTAATTGAGGGTAAGTGCAAAGGGATTTGGGTCAAAATCGTTGGGGATCAGTTCGTTTTGGCAACCTCGTTGGGAGAACAGGATTTCCATACTGGCCTCGGTTCTGCCTTTCAAACGGGAGATTACCCGCAACCCGCCCTGAAATCCAAGCTTGTTGTAGCCCGCCGACAAATCGCCATCAATCTGCGATGCTGTTAATCCAAACACTGCACCGGCCTTAAAGCGAGGCTGAGCGGCTGCCAAAACCGGCAAGGAAAGCACCAGTACGATCAAAAGAATTTTCTTCATTGAATAAAGTTTGTGTTTATGATTGTTTGCAAAATACCAATACCCACCTTCCATTCCTCAAACTACTGTTATTTTCGCGGCACAAATTTGCTGTTTAAACCCGACATGATATGCGATACACGCAAACAACGCTGAAAAAATTGGAAGATATTTTTGATGAACTGGACTATGCCGTCCGGTATGAGAAAGGAAGCTTTCAAAGTGGGTATTGCATAGTTGAAAGTCGAAGGGTGGCTGTGGTCAACAAGTTTTTCGATACGGAGGCGCGGATCAACACCTTGCTGGACATCCTTACCAGGATTGAATTTGACCCAGCAAACTTGTCTGATAACTCCAGAGAACAGTTGGAAAAATGGAAAAAAACTACTCCCGACCCGGAATAAAATGCGTGCGTGCCCTTAAGACAGCTTAAATCCTTTTTGGGTTGGCCAATTCAGATATAAACATAAAGAAGGCCCGCTTCGGTTAAACCGGGCGGGCCTTCTTCTTTAGAACAACGGGTGACTTATCGGCTAATCACCAGTTTGCGGGCGCCTACTTCGTTTCCAGTGCGGAAACGAAGCGTATACACGCCGCCTGGCAGATTGGAGCAATCAATGCGGACTACGCTTTCCTGCTCGCTGATATCCGTTATCAATACCCGACCAGTAGCATCAATTACCATTACTTCCAGAGCGCCTGCAACCGGGCGTCCGAAAATAATATTGGTATAGGATTGCGCCGGATTGGGCTGTACACTAATCCCCGTGAGCCAGCTTGGTTCTTTGATGCTGACCGTATTTTGTACTTTGATGTCTAATTGTGCATACACACAATCATTGGCATCTGTGATCTGTACATTATAGGATCCTTCTGGCAATCCGGAGATATCTTCTGTATTACCTATGATATTGCCGGCATCATCCGTCCAAACGAATTCGTATGGACCCGTACCACCATCAATGGTGATATCAATTGACCCAACACCTTGCCCGTTTACATCGTTATTTACCTGAACATTGGTGAAAGTGACCGGGCTGGTGATGCTGACATTAAAGCTGCAGGAACCCGCGTTTCCGCCTGCATCCGTGTAGGTATAGGTTACAGGGTTAACACCTACCGGGAACTCAGAACCACTTGGCAATCCATCCAAATCCCACTGGCCATTTCCGGCCAACAGACAGTTGTCCTGTGCGATTGGAGACGCATAATTCACTATATTATCATTGGCACAGGCGATAATGTTGGCCGGGCAGGTAAGCACCGGTGCCATATTATCCAGCACTTTTACCAATACTGAAGTGGTGGCAGTGTTGCCGGAAAGGTCAGTTACAGTGAGTGTAACTGTTTGATCACCAATTTGTTGACAATCAAAACTGGAAGGCGTGATGACAGCGCCCGAAATACCGCAGTTATCATTGAACTGCGCGCCGATGGTTGCCAGAGAAACCGTAGCCAATCCGTTGGCATCAAGTGCCACCGTTGCATTTTGAGCCGAAACCGTAGGCGCTTCGCTGTCGGAAGAGGTCAAGGAAACAGCCGTTGAAGACAAACATCCATTGGCATCGGTTACCTGCACTGTATAATCGCCAACGGAAGCATTGGAAAGGGTATTGCCGGTAGCGCCGTTGCTCCAAAGGAAGTTGTAAGGCTCCGTACCGCCCGTAATGGAAACAGTAGCCGATCCATTTGCCTCATTTGGACAAAGTGGATTTACGGTTTGAACATCCCAATTGCCGTAAGGCTGTGGTTCGGAAACAATTGCCGTTGTACTGAAATCGCAGCCATTGGCATCTCCAATATTAACGGTATAAGTACCTCCGCTCAGATTGGAAATGGAAGCAGACGTTTCTCCGGTATTCCATTCATAGGTAAAAGGAGCTGTTCCGCCAACAAGCGTAACGATAATGGAACCATTGGCGGCGCCTGCACAACTAACGTTTATTACGGTGTTATTTGAAGATATAGCACACAGGAAGGAGGACACTTCCACTGTTTGCTCATCAGTACAGCCATTTTCGTCAGTAACTACCACGGTGTACAATCCAGGAGCAAGATTTTGTATGCTTTGCGCAGTTTCCCCGTTGCTCCAGAGGTAGCTATACTGACCAGTTCCACCAGTTGGATTCGCACTTGCGCTACCATCATTAGCGCCTTGTGCAGATTCTGCCGTAGTAGTGGTATTTGCGGAAACAACAGTAGGCTCTCCAATAATGACCGTAAATTCGGCTGGACACTGGTTGTCATCGGTTACATTCACGGTGTAGGTACCCGCTGCAAGGTTGGCAACAGATTGGGTCGTTTCTCCGTTACTCCAAACGAAGGTGTATGGCGCTGCGCCGGCCGTTACCAGTACCTCTGCCTGGCCGTTATTACCTCCATGGCAAGTAACATTACCGGAAGAAGTAGAGGCTGCGAGCAAACAGTTGAAGGCGTTTACGGTTACCGTTTGAGCCACTGTACAACCGTTTGCATCTGTAATAACTACTGTGTAGTTTCCTGGAGCAAGGTCAGAGATTGTCTGGGTGGTTCCACCATTATTCCAGGCATAGGAATAAGCGCCGGTTCCTCCGTTTGGATTTGCTGTGGCTGTTCCATCATTCACACCAAAAGCTGATTGTGCAGTAGCTGATGCGTTGGCTACAAGGGCATCAGGCTGTGCAATAACTACTGAGGTTGTGGCTGTACAGTTTTCACTATCGGTCACAACTACAACATACGTTCCTGCCACCAGGCCATCTGCAGTGGCAGTGCTGGCGCCATTACTCCAGGCATATTGATAAACGCCATTGCCACCCAATGCGGAAGCAGTAGCCGTTCCAGTGGCGCCCCCGTTGCACAATACATTGGATTGCGCA